>NZ_CP061310.1:951877-1269170 GCF_018687975.1 Polynucleobacter sp. es-EL-1 | reverse complement strand
GCCTGCCCTTGATAGCGGTCAGTCACGAGACGATAGGCCAATTTTGCTTTAGCTGGTAATGGCTGAGTCCGATTAAACCAGACCCCTGTAAATACTGTATTACCGGCCGAGTTAGCACCGCTAGGCCGTAGCTGAAGCCGAAGGTGTTTGTCTTTCATCAGGCTTTGCTGGGCTACCTCGAACTCCCCATAAAAAATGGGCTGAGGAAAGCCTTGACCCCAGATTTCTTCAGCCAATAGATCGCCCGTTTCTGGCGTGAAGTCCGAGGGATCTAGGATGCCATCATGAATGTGGCGGCGCTCCAATAACTCATCATTGAGCAATTCATTGGCAACCTCCTGAAAAAGAGCATCAAACTTTTCAAAGTCCGATTTTCTGATAGTGAGCCCCGCAGCCATGGCGTGTCCGCCAAATTTCAGAATGAGTCCAGGCTCTCGTTTGGAAACAATGTCTAAGGCGTCACGTAGATGAAATCCCGTCAGCGATCTGCCAGAACCACGCAGTTCCTCTCCAGTATCACCATCTGCAGGTGCAAAAACAATTGCGGGACGGTTAAATCGCTCTTTAAGTCTGGAGGCCACAATTCCGACAACACCTTGATGCCACTGCGGATTCCAAAGGCAAATACTGGAGCGGCCCTCCATCGTGCCAGCCAATTGATCTTCTGCAAGATGGGCTAAAGCAGCTTCTTGCATGCCGGATTCAATTACCCGTCGCTCACGATTGATCCGATCTAATTCATAAGCCAGTTCAATTGCCTCATCCGGTTGATCGCATAGCAAAAGACGAATGCCTAAAGTCATATCTGCAAGGCGACCTGCAGCATTTAAGCGTGGGCCAATGGCAAAGCCTAAATCAAAAGTGTTGGCTTTACGAGGATCTCGGGTAGCCGCTTGAAAAAGTGCTTGGATGCCTGCTTGTGAGACTCCAGCACGAATACGTTTCAAGCCGTTAGAGACCAACACGCGATTATTGCGATCGAGTTGGGCAACGTCAGCCACAGTACCCAATGCAACTAAATCTAATAGATTTTCAATCTTGGGTTGAGTATCAACAGTAAATTGACCACGTTTACGCAGCTCTGCTCGTAGCGCGACCAATAGGTAAAACATGACTCCGACTCCAGCAAGCGCTTTGCTGGGAAAAGAGCATCCAGGCTGATTCGGATTGACGATTGCAGTAGCTCTTGGCAGTCGATCGCCTGGCAAGTGGTGGTCAGTCACAATCACTTCCATGCCAAGCTCGCGGGCTCGGTCTACTCCAGCTTCACTGGCAATTCCGTTGTCAACGGTGATGAGGTATTTGGGTTTGGGTACTTGCTGCGCAGCTAAATCGACAACCTCTGGCGTCAATCCATAGCCCATCGTAAAGCGGTTAGGCACCAAGAACTGAATAGGGGTATCTGATCCGCCAAGCATTTTGAGCCCCCGCACTGCCACTGCGCAAGCGGTAGCACCATCGCAGTCATAATCCGCCACCACCAACATGGGCTCTTTGCGCTCAAGAATATCGGCTAGTAGGCTTGCAGTGGAGATGCAGTTCTTGAGCTCAATTGGCGAGAGCAACTGCTTAAGATCAAGTGATAGCTCATCCGGTTTAGTAACTCCACGAGCAGCATAGAGTTTTGCTAGTAAAGGGTGTAAGCCGCTTTGATGTAACCAAGTGGCAGTTCGTTCTGAAAAGGGGCGTTGCGAAAAGACACTCATCGATTTTGAGAGGCAATGAGTTCTTGCCAGCTGATTGGGTCAGATTTTTTCCAAAAAGCCCATGATTTTTTATAGAGATCTTTGGCTGTAACTATTCGTTGGCGCATTTTGCCATCAGGAAAATCAATTACGGCTATTTCAGAAAGGTGCTCATTGATTAAGGCATTCTGAAGTTCAGGCCAAAGAGTTTCTGGCTTGGTTACCCAGGCAAATGCAGAGTCTAATTTTGAGATCTCAACCTGATCTTGATGAGGTATTCCTAGGTATTTTGCCAAACCTGGAAGTAGGGGACTTTCACCATACATGTGAGTGATATGTTGAAATAAGCTTGGTGTCTGTAAATCTTCAAGCTTGCCAATGCCGCTAATCCATAAAGAATTTATTGCAGGTAAACCGCGTTGTGCACGCTCTTCATTGACTGGGTCAATATGCCAAAGCATCTGTACTTCATTTTGAAGTTTGCGCCAAAGCTTAGCTATCCCCAGATCTTGCGTATCACGGGGCATCCACCAATCAATATTTCGACCATGAGCTTGTTCTATCGAATGGGTTGCCAAGCTTGAAAATGGACCAGCAGGAATAAACCAATCAAGCCGTCCTTGATAGAGGGGTTTATGCCCAAAGTCTTCTTCAAGGAGTGGTAGGGCAATTTGAAGAAGTCTGGCGGATTCTTGTTCTGTCAAATCAATCTGATCTTGGTGCATCAAAATCAAATGATCTCGTGTGGCATGAAGATGAACTGGTTGTAGGCAGGCAATCATCTGGGCTGGATCCAAGGTAAGCTCACTTTGCCCTAATAGCAGGACAGGGGCGAGCGGCAGATGAGGGCCCAGTAAAAAGTGCTCTTGGGGCAGCCCTTTAGGGGGTGCGCTTTGGCTTGCATCCAAATCTAGCGCATCCTCCCCAGATAGCATCAGGGTAAAGCGGGGTAGTCCGCTGGAATTGGGGGTTAAATTACTAGTCATTCCCCTGATTTTAGGTGGCATTTACAGAATCCATCGCATTGCCTGTTCAATTCACTAAACTGTAGCCATGTTAAGACTTCCTATTGAGCTAGAAATTGGCCTGCGCTACACCCGCTCCAAGCGTCGCAAGACGGTCGGTAAGCGTGATGGCTTTCTCTCTTTTATCTCCGGAATATCTACCGCAGGCATTGCCCTAGGGGTTGCAGCTTTAATTGTGGTGCTCTCTGTGATGAATGGGTTTCAGAAAGAGGTTCGGGATCGCATGCTTTCTGTGCTTTCCCATGTGGAAATTACTGCTCCAGATGGTTTATCCAATTGGGAGCCAATCGCCCTCAGAGTCGCTAAGGAGCCCCACGTACTCGGCGTTGCTCCCATGGTGAGCTCCCAGGGTTTATTGAGCCGAGATTCCATGATGCGGGGTGTGTCCATTCGAGGAGTATTGCCCAGCGAAGAGGGTAAGGTCTCTGATTTACCTCAGCAGTTTGTTGTGGGCAGTATTGATGATCTACAGCCTGGTAGTTTTGGGGTAGCACTAGGTGCTCAGTTAGCGAGTATTGTGGGTGCGCAAGTAGGTGACCGCATTAATCTGATTGTTCCAGAGAGTGATATCACTCCAGCAGGTGCAATGCCTAGAATGCGGACTTTACAAGTAGTGGGCATTGTCGATAGTGGTCATTATGAATACGATAGCTCCTTAGCTATCATGCATTGGAAAGATGCCGCTGCTTTATTACGCTTACAAAATCCAACAGGCCTTCGTGTCAAGGTGGATGATATGCAACGTGCACCAGAGGTTGCTGCGGATTTAGCGCAGGTAGTTCCTCAAGCATTATGGGTAACTGACTGGTCACGCTCCAATCGCAATTGGTTTGCCGCTGTGCAGACCGAGAAAAAGATGATGTTCATTATTCTGACGCTCATTATTGCGGTGGCAGCATTCAATCTGGTGTCTACCTTGGTCATGACAGTAAATGAAAAGCAGGCAGATATCGCTATTTTGAGAACGATGGGCGCTAGCCCAGGATTAATTCAACGTATCTTTTTGGTTCAGGGTCTAGCAATTGGTTTGCTGGGATCTTTGGCTGGAGTCGGTTTGGGTTTGCTCATTGCTGTAAATATTGATGTCATCGTTCCTGCTATTGAGGCGATTTTTCGGGTGCGCTTTTTGCCACGTGATGTGTATTTCATTAGCGAGTTGCCATCTGATGTCCGCTTATCTGATGTAGTAACAGTAGGCCTCATGGCTTTTGGCTTATCGGTATTGGCAACTTTATATCCAAGCCGAAGAGCAGCGAAGGTTCAGCCTGCGGAGGCATTACGTTATGAGTAATTTAAATAATGTCATTCTGAGTGCAAGTAATCTTGCTAAGAATTATGGCAAAGGCCCTACTGCAGTTGAGGTGCTCAAGTCTGTTGATCTTCTGGTGAACGCTTCCGAGAAGGTGGCAATTGTCGGCTCTTCGGGATCGGGGAAAAGCACCCTATTGCATTTACTAGGTGGTTTAGATACTCCGACTGCTGGTGAGGTGATTCTGGCTGGTGAAAATCTCCACAATCTTCCCTTGGTGAAATTGGACCAACTGCGCAATCACAGTTTAGGATTTATTTATCAGTTCCATCATCTATTAGATGAGTTTAGTGCTCAAGAGAACGTTGCTCTGCCATTGCGTATTCGAGGCTTGAGTAATGATGAGTCTATGGAGCGTGCAAATACGATGTTGCAAGCAGTAGGTTTATCAAAGCGTGTGCAACATACTCCAGGAGAGCTCTCAGGTGGTGAGCGCCAGCGTGTTGCTGTAGCGCGCGCCTTGGTTGGCAACCCATCTTGTGTATTGGCCGATGAGCCTACAGGTAATCTTGATACTGAGACTGCTGATGGTGTATTTGATTTAATGTTAGATATTGCCCGTGAGCAAGGCACTGCCTTTGTTATTGTGACTCATGACCCTGTGCGCGCTAAACGTTGTGATCGTATTTTGCATTTGGAGCGCGGAGTTCTCAAAACATTCGCGCAATGAGCGAGTCTCTTGATTGGGTTGATACCCACTGCCATCTAGATGCGCGAGAGTTTCAAGATACTTTGGCTCAGATAGTGGGTAGGGCTAAATCCTCCGATGTGAAGGCATTGCTGGTGCCTACCGTCAAAGCATCCGATTGGGATCAGACAAAAAAACTTGTACATCAATATAGCCCGCAAATACCAGGCTTGGTCTATACCTTAGGTATTCATCCTTTGTATATCAATCAAGCTCAAGAAAGTGATATTGAAGCTCTTCAAAAGCGAATTCAGCTTTCACTAGGTGATCCACGTTTTGTAGGTATTGGTGAAATTGGCTTGGATTATTTTGTTGAAGGCTTAGATCCCCGGCGGCAAGAGTATTTTTTTCATGCGCAACTCGATTTAGCTGATCAATTTCAGTTGCCGGTGATTTTGCATGTGCGTCGCTCCCAAGATGCGATCCTTAAGGCATTGCGAAAGAGAAAGGTGCCTGGTGGAATAGCCCATGCATTTAATGGCAGCCATCAGCAGGCTGAGCAATTTATTGAACTGGGATTTAAGTTGGGATTTGGTGGGGCGGCTACTTACGATAGAGCCTTGCAAATTCGTCGCCTTCTTCTCGAGATGCCAATTGAGAGCATTGTTACCGAGACTGATGCGCCAGATATTCCACCGGCTTGGCTCAGGGGTGAGGGTGGAGCCTTTAATGAGCCTGCCTTGCTTCCTAAAATTACAAGGCAGTTAGCCGATATTCGGGGTATGGATCATCGGGAGTTTGCGGCTGCAGTTTGGCAAAATGCCATGCAAGTATTACCCCGTTGGTCTAGCTTAATGACCAGCAATACCAATTCAACCATAGCTTCTTAAGAATTTGCGAATCAATATTACGGCGTTTATCGCCGGGGGTTCGTTTCTACTATTTTTGCCCAGTGTTCCTGAGTATTGGCAAAGCATTGCAATATTCATCGCTACGCTGAGTCTGCTGTTCTATTGGCTGAATTGGAGCTTATTAAGTCAGCCAATGCTGAACAAAGTCAGCTCTGTAATGCTTGCATGCTGCTTAGGCTTTGCTTGGAATGCGCATTATGCGCAGACCCGCCTCGATCAGATTCTGTCAACAGCCTATGAGGGAAAAGATCTGGTTATTGAGGGCAGGGTGAATGCTTTGCCGCAAAGCAATGCTAGCGGAGCAAAGTTTTCTTTTGCAGTGGATCAGGCGTTTCTAGATCAAGAAGAGATATATCCATTTCCAAATCAGATCTATCTGAGTTGGCAGCCTGCTTGGCGCAATCCTCAAAACATTCCTGAGATCATTCCAGGTCAGCGCTGGAGATTCAAGGCGAAGATGAAGAGACCTTATGGCTCTTTGAATCCCTACACTTTCGATTTTGAGCGCTGGTCCTTTCATCAAGACTATGGCGCCATTGGTTCAGTGCGCACTGGTGAGTTAATTGCTTCTCGTGAGATAGCCTGGACAGAATTTTCCATGGCAATGGAGTATCAGCGCTGGAAATTACGTCAAAGAATTGATCGCTTATTACCAAGAGATGCGCGCTATGGCGGAGTGATTGCCGCCCTGGTCATGGGAGATCAAAATGCCATTGACCAAGATGATTGGCGTGTATTTAATTCCACCGGAATCGGGCATTTAATTTCCATTTCGGGATTGCATGTCACAATGCTGGCAGGGGTTGGAGCAACCCTAGCTTCATGGCTATGGCGCCGAAGGTCCTTGCCTTTATATATCCCAGTAAGCAAGGTGGCCGCTAGCGCAGGATTTCTGACGGCATTTGTGTACGCATGGTTGGCAGGCTTTCAGATACCTGCGCAAAGAACCATGTATATGGTCGGGGTTGTAGCTTTTGCCATGTGGTCTGGGCGCGATCCTAGATCATTTGATATTTGGTGGTGGGCTCTGGCAATGGTTTTATTGATTGACCCTATGGCGCCCTATACGCCTGGCTTTTGGTTGTCTTTTGGCGCAGTCGCTGCAATTTTGTATGCCATGAAAGACTCAGAGGGTTTGCTTGGTATACCAACCGGCCAAGAATTAGCACTCCATTGGCGGCATCGTTTCTCGCAAGCAATACGTGAGGCCTGCCGCGTTCAAGCGGTGGTCACAATTGCTCTGCTGCCATTAACACTCTATTGGTTTTATCAATTCTCTATCGTATCGCCATTAGCTAATGCGTTTGCGATTCCGGTAGTGAGTTACCTCGTTACCCCTTTGGCTATTACAGGCGCACTCTTGCCAGAATTTATTGGTAAGTGGCTTTTAGTCTCGGCCCATGCCAGCATGGCTTATCTGGCAGCAATTCTCGATTGGATGGCTGGTTATAAATGGGCTATTGCCTTTTCTAGTCAGCCAACATGGTGGGCCTTGCTGATCTCTTTAGTAGGTATTGTGATGGCGATTCGTCCAGGCAATCTGAGTATGAGTTGGGCATCAAGATTGCTGGGCTTGGGGCTCTGCGCATGTCTATTGGTTCGACCTCTTGAGAACACTCGATTGGAGGCGGGAGAGTTTCAAGCCACCGTGTTAGACATAGGGCAGGGCACTGCAGTATTGATTGAGACAGCTCATAAAACCTTGCTGTATGACACCGGTCCCACTCAAGGAAAAGATAACGCTGGACAGAGAATTATTCTGCCTTTCTTGAGGGGGCGGGGTATCAATACAATTGATCGGATGGTAATCAGTCACAGCGATAGCGACCATATTGGTGGAGCTTCCACCTTACTCAAAGAGATTCGGTTTAACACCATGATGGGCTCATTACCCATCAACAATCCTTTATTAGCCAATCTATCTCAACGAAAGATTCCCAGTATTCCCTGTCGGTTTGGACAGAGTTGGATTTGGGATGATGTGGAGTTTTATATTTGGCATCCCCATGAGGCGAGTATCTTTGCAGAAAAGGCTTCCGGGAAGCCCAATGAGATAAGTTGTGTGCTAGAGGTGCGAAATAGTAATACCTCCTTTTGGTTAACGGGGGATGTGGAGCGGCAGGGTGAGGCAGAAATTACTAGTCGTTTGACTGAAACTGCACTTCATGGCTTAAAAGGCAAAGATCTGATTTTCATGGCACCCCACCATGGCAGCAAAACCTCTTCCTCTTTGGATCTTTTAAAAACGCTTGAGCCAGATATTGCTTTTGCTCAGAATGGTTACCGTAATCGCTATGGTCACCCGCATCCCACTGTGACGCAGCGGTATCGTACTTTAGCAATTCCTTTTCATCAAACGCCGCTCACAGGCGCTCAAATATGGACTTTTAGGGGAAACCATGGATTACCGAGATCTCAAGCGGTGTACTTATGGAGAGAGCAATCTAAGCGGCTATGGCATCGATAAGTTAAGTTACTGCATCCACCTGAAACAAATCTTCAAAAGAGGCGATGTTTTTAATGTGCTTATGCTTGAGCAGCTCTGGAGACTTCGGATCAATGACAAAGGCTTTATCGGCCAGTAACAACATATCGAGATCATTTAAATGGTCTCCAATAGCCCAAACTTCAACAAAACTGGGTTTATTGGTTTTGGAGAGAAAGCGTTTAATTACATTGCTTTTGCAAGGTTGTAAATTGCCGTGACTACGATCGGGGTAAAAGTCTTTATTTAGATTGAGCTCCCCACTGCAGATATCGTTTCTAAATTTGAGGGTGTGAGCAATCGCAAAATCGGCAAAAATTCTTTTGCGCATGATTTCTGCGGCAATGAAATAGCTATCTGATATCAGTCCAACCATAAAGCCATTACGTTTCATTTGATTTACAAATTCAATGACGCCTGGCTTAATCGGCATATTCATTGCTACTTTTTCAAATTGAGTGCGATGGGTAAATTTAAATATTTCTGCAATCTGCTGGCTGCGCGTAGCAGCATCATTTTGTGAGACGTCGAGCAGGGCATCTAAAGTTTCTTCTGTATGGGTAAAGGCTGCTAGATCCTTAATAAATCGATTGGGTGTAATGGTCCCATCCATATCTAGCAGGACAACCTTACGCCGATCTTTACGACGGTTGATAATGTAATCAAATGAGGCAGATGCCAGCCTTTGTTCCTCATACATTTCAGAAATTTGCTCCACATGCAGTCTGCCGGCATGACGAGAGTAGTGGTGGATCACACGGGCAACTTCATTAGCCATTGTGGTCAGATCAACCAAAGGCTGGCTGTCATGCTCTAAAGAGCCAATATCTACTTCGCAAATACGCGCACCTTTTAAATGGGCATCAATTAGCAATCCAATATCTACTCCATAGCCTGATTCAAAGGTCAGTTTTTTTAGTAAGGAGGCTCTGGCGGCAATGATTCCACCCAGCGGTTGTGAAATTCCAGCTAACTCCGGAAAAAATACCTTGAGCATTGGCTTGGCAGTTAATTCGGTGACTCGCCCGCCGCCTCTGCCAAATTTTGCTTTCACAAAATCAGCTTCATCTGCGATGAGTGGAGCAATCATCTTGCTGATAATATTTTCTTCTAAGCCAGAAAGATCGCCATCTAAAAATACGACATACTCATTATTGGCAACTTCTATTCCATCTTGCATGGAGGCGCCCTTACCCAGCATTGAGCTGGTAAATACCTGTGCTCCAGCTGAGCGGGCTATTTGAGCGGTAGCATCAATTGAGCTGTCATCAATCACAATCACCTCCCCGGTGAATGTGTCCTTTTGTGCGTAGTGGATGACTGATTCAATAGCCTTCTCTTCATTGAGTGCCGGGATGATCACGCTACAAAGCTCTGGAAGTGGGGCGCTACTTTGGATAGATACTTCCTGTTTGCGCAAAATCTCTTTGCTGGACTGAACTGCAAATTGGGATTGCGTGCGAAGAAAATAATTTAATTTTCTCCATAGACGCATTAGAAAAACTTTCATGCTGTTCTCCTGTGGAGATATCTGAAGTGAAAGTATACCTAGCGAATGCTGATCTTCTGTCGATTTATGGCAATGAGCCTGATTCAACGCTCTAAGTCTATGATTTTTTATAATTTATTCATCCATAGTCGACTGAAAATAGATTTTTTGCATCATGAAATTGCATATATATCAAAAAGTATAAAATTGTCGCAATGTTCTTCAACAAGAAAAATTTGATCCTTGCTATTTGCATTTTCATTGTTACCTTTAAGGTAATGGCAGGAAATATTTTTATTCAGAGCGCGGTAGAGCGTGCCTGCCTTCATTCTTACACATGCACTGATATTGAATTAGGTGCAAAGTCTTTATCAACAGCTGAAGTAGCAAGTGATGAAGAGCCTGTGTACACATTATTTTTGATGTCACACGTTACGGGAAATGTAGGGAGCGCATCCTTAGATCTTCCCATTCCTTCAGATTTTCGATCTGCTTATAGACTTGCCGAGGATAGACTTATCCTCGGCGATATAGCGGACTGTCCCTACAAGCCACCCAAAGCCTAATTCCCTCGAGACCGCCATTGTGGTTTAGCCACATTTGGCCATGGCGATATAGGCCATGTATATGCATGGTCATTCTGTACTGAGGACTCTTGTATTTCTTATTCGGGCTTACAAGAGCTATTACTAATTAGCAAATTGCTTCACGAATGAAGTTATTTGCTTAGGATATTTGGGTAAAAATGAAAAAATTATTATTAATCGCTTCTATTTCTGCAGTTTTTTTATTAGGCGCTTGTGCGAGCAATGAAAGTCCTTCTGCGCAGTCAAATATAGCAAGTAGTCAGCCTAAGCCACCCAGTAAGACCTCAAAGACTGCTCCTGCGCCACTGCCAAGAGACGATATTCAAAATGAAATTGCTCAGTGTGTTCAGAAAGTCAATGAGGGTAAAACTGCTCAATCTGTGGATGGCACTATTTTTGCCTTAGACCCCGCCAATCCAAGCTCAAAATTTTTATATTCATCGCCTAATAAATTAACTGCAGATGAAGCTGTTTTGCTGGCCAAGTTCAAGCGAGAAACCCAAAAATGTAGGCAGATCGCAAAGAAAATTCAGAATCCAGCGCTGCGTAAGGTTTATCAAAATTACTTTGCAAAGATTGATCGGGTATATGACGATTTAATCTATAAAAAAATTACGATCGGGGTTGCCAATCAAGAGCGTTCATTATTAATGAACCAATTTAAGACCCAATTTCTTGATGTCTTAAATAAATAAATCCCTTGCCATGACTGCTAGATACCGTTTTACCTGTCGAGCTTGTGGGTTTAATTGCATCAGCTCCTTTGGTAAGGAGAGGGATGTGTACTGTACCCATGTCGTTAAGTTTTGCCAGAAGTGCCATTCCGTTGCCACGTATACCGTTCCAAACGCATTGGGTCTGAGTGAGCGCTTAAATTGCACCCAATGCCACGAGTCTGATTCATTGAAGGATTGGGATGGCATTGTCTGCCCACTATGCGGAAAGGGCTTGCATGCCTCTGGCAAAGATGTAGACCGATTTAATTGAGTTGCCATGACATTGCTTACAAAGAAATAAATAAATTGCTTATCCCTTCAATTTTAGGATTGATACTTGCTGGTTCTGCTGCAACAGAATTGAAGTCTGATGCCCGGCGAGTCAAATTACTAACTTCGCCTCCAGCCTCTGATTGCAAGCATCTAGGTGATGTCACAGGCGGTCAGGGTAATTTCTTTACAGGTTATTACACATCCAATGCAAATCTTCAGGCTGGGGCGCTTAATGATTTGAAGAATTAGGCGGCTGCTATGGGGGGCAATGCCTTATATATCTTTTCAAATAGCACAGGTCTTAATAGCGGCACCCAAGTAAGTGTTACGGCAACTGGGAATGCTTTTTGCCTGCAAGAATTAAGAAGACCTTAACTCTTTAAATTGGCGATGAAGAAGCAAGACGGCTTTCTATACATCCTCGGCCATCCATGTCGCACCTTTTCAGACTATGGTGTAGGGGATGATGAACACCTATTCAAAATTGGTGTCACCACTCGAACTGTCAATATTCGATTGAAGCAACACAACACCGACTTTAAAAAGCCTGCTGGGAAGGTAGTTCATGAAACTGGAGAACTATGAGAGGTGCATGAGGTTTACTCGGTTCAGAATGTGTATGTGGCAGAAAGTATGTTTTGGAAAAACACTAAATATGCTGATATACCATTCATGGGCGGTGTGGAAATCATAGCCATGAAGCCTGAGGAGGTTCAGAAGGCTATGGATGCGGTTTTAAAACTTTCTGATGGTGCAACAAAAGTTTCAATGCTGGCAGGTATCCCTGAAGGATTTCGAAAAGAAGCCTAATTCAACCCTTGAAAGCCTCTTAAGGGTAAGTCAATTTTTTTCACTGGGAATAACTTGATAAGATAAGGTAATTACAGGAAAAAATGAAAACAAAACTCTTAATCTCGGCATTGAGCCTAATAGCAACATCCGCTTATGCTCAACCATCAATGCCTGCTGGTGCATCACCATCAGCGAATAGACCTGAAGTGTCTCGTCAAGCAACCCCATCTATGCCTCAACCAGCAATGCAAAGACCAGCACCACAGCCTGCTGTAGGAGCTACTGGTGGTACTGGCGGTAACGGCGGAAATGGTGGCTTGATAATGGGTAATGGCGGAAATGGTGCAACACCAAAGCCTTCGGTCACTATGTACAACGGTGTAGGTCCATTGCCTGCGAATGTTGTAAGGGCTCCAACTCCTGTTGGTGCTAGTCAAAGCGCAACGCAGGCTCAGGTTGAGGCTGTAGTTCAGGATAGGAAGGCCCAGGCTCAATCTAATGCTCAGTATAGAAAGTCTGATGCTCAGACTAATGCTCAGGAAAAATTAGCGCCGTATTACACAGGCGACGTTGATGTCCCTAGCTGGAGTGGGTACCCGCCGAGCCACCCAGCATTGGGGGGAAAACTTGAGGAGGTAATATATGTTGCTGCACCAGTAACTCCAACTACTGTTGGTGCTACTGGTGTTAGAACACCAACGCCTCCAATGCCTGCCGATGATGCAAAAGGTCCAACTAGTGTTGGTGCTACTGGTGTTACAACACCAATGCCCCCATCGCCTGCCAATAATGTAAAAGGTCCAAATAGTGTTGGTGTTGACATTGACTATAACGATATGGTTATGAGATTGGTTCCGCATATATGATGCAAAAACTCCCACTAGTGCTGGGGCTGGTCGCCACGTTGGGCTTGTTGGCAACATCTGTTTATGCGCAACCTGGACCAGGACTTCGTAACGAAGTAGGTGTGACTCCTCCAACAGTTAGAGCCGACACTCCTCGTGAATCGGCACCTTCTATGCCTCAACCGGGAATTCAAAGACAGGAGCCACAATTCATTGGTGGTCCACAGCCTTCCGTGAGTGGTGGTAATGGGCCACCAACTGGATGTAATGCATCGGGTGGAAACTGTACCGGTGTAACTGCACAGCCATCCGTCAGTCAAATTATCGCGCTGCCAGTTCCTTCGGTGACCATGTACAACGGAGTGGGTCCATTACCTGCCAATGATGTAAAAAGTCCAACTAGTGTTGGTGCTAGTCAAAGCGGAGCGCAGGCTAGGGCTGAGACTAAGAGTGAAAGGCAGACTAAGAATGAGACGGAGCGAATGGCTGCTGCGATTGTAGCGAGCGAATTAGTGATTCTGTACAACACAATACCGTCTGTTGGTGTGCCACCTCCAACAGTCAGAGCTGAAATGCCTCGTGAAGCAATACCACTACCTGCGAATGATGCAAAAGCTCCAAATAGTGTTGGTGCTCTTCTCGGTAGCGGTGAAAATGGCGGTAATGTCGGCTTGACAGCGAGCCAAAATAGTCTTACTGGCGTTATTACCGTTACTGGCCCTAATGGTGAGACACGGGAGTCATGTGGAATGGATGCTTGCAATCCACCTCCAACTCCAACTCCACCTCCACCTACACCTTCACCTTCACCCGTCAAGCAACGGGCTCAGGCTCAGCCTCAGGCTCAGAATGAGGCTGCTCAGAAGGCTCTGGCTCTGGCTGGTGGTGGTTCTATTGGTGGTAATGTTGCTGCTACTGGTGTTTCAACACCAATGCCTCCAATGCCTGGCAATGATGCAAAAGGTCCAACCAGTGTTGGTGCTACTGGTCTTGCAACACCACTACCCAGAGGAGTAGGGCCGACGCCTTTGAAAAATGACGATGTTGGAGCTAATCCGCAGATAGAAAATCAATTAAAAATATTTGTATCTCCATTGATAGACCAATAATAGAATTACCTTGAATGTCTCTTGGTTGAAAGCAAATTTTTTACTGGCAAATAAGCAATACAAAGGCAAAAGGCTAAAGAATAAGAGTTTGCTTTATTTAAAGAAGTCTTGGAGTTTGAAGCAAGACATCGAAGGCTTAAAAAGAGAAATATTGACTTAAATTCAATACATAGCCAATACATAGACTTGAAAAGCAAAAAGGCTTCAAAGACATAATCGCCTTAGAAGCCTTCTACTTGTTTGGTTGCGGGGGCAGGATTTGAACCTACGACCTTCGGGTTATGAGCCCGACGAGCTGCCAGACTGCTCCACCCCGCGTCTGAAGCTGAAATTCTACCATTTTTTACCCCGTCCTGTCGAGTTAAACCTTTAATTTCACTTGAAAAAAGGCCTTTTTGGGGAGAATGAGGCTCCGAAGGCAGGCTGCATAAGGAGTAACATATTGCCATGCAACATCACTTAAGGTTTTGAGATGTCTATTAGTAATCCAGAATTTTCAAGTTCCACGCTGCTTAATCCCGTTGAGGTTCACGGACCAGAGGGCGAGCAAAAGAAGAGTCTTGGCGTCATGATGCTGGCGGCAATTGGTGTGGTCTTTGGTGATATTGGTACAAGCCCGCTTTATGCCCTCAAAGAATGCTTTGATGCTGAGCATGGCATCGCCTATTCTCCAGAAGCTCTATTTGGGGTCATCGCAATGATGATTTGGGCGCTGATCTTGGTGGTGACTGTGAAATACATCTCCTTTGTGATGCGTGCCGACAATAGAGGCGAGGGCGGCGTTCTCTCGCTCATGGCATTGGCTTTGCGCTCTTTTGATGGTAAGTCTAAAAGCCACTTCTTTTTTATGATTATTGGTATGTTGGGAGCTTGCATGCTCCTGGGTGAGTCGGTGATCACGCCCGCAATTTCGGTTTTATCAGCTGTAGAGGGTATAGAAATCGCTGCTCCTGCACTTCACCAATTTATTATTCCAATTTCCTTGGCTATCTTATTAGCCTTATTTCTCATTCAAAAGTATGGCACGGCAACGGTTGGTAAATTATTTGGACCAATCACCTTAATTTGGTTCTTTAGTCTTGCAATCCTGGGTGCAGTCAACATTGGTCAAGCTCCTGAGATCATTGCTGCTTTTAACCCAATGTACGCTATTCGTTTTGTGATTGATCATCCTACGACTGCTTATATTGTGATGGGTGCAGTAGTCTTGGTAGTAACTGGTGTCGAAGCACTTTATTTAGATATGGGCCACTTTGGTAAATCACCTATTCGCTACGCATGGTTGTTCATTGTTCTGCCGAGTTTGCTCATTAACTATTTAGGTCAAGGCGCGCTACTGCTATCCAATCCTGAGGCCATCAAGAACCCGTTCTACTTAATGGTCCCTGACTGGGCTCTTTGGCCTATGGTGGGTTTAGCTACGGCAGCAACTGTCATTGCCTCTCAAGCGGTGATTTCAGGGGCATACTCTTTGGTTAGCCAGGCGATCTTATTAGGCTTTATGCCGCGGATGAATATCTTGCATACTTCGGACTCAGAGCAAGGTCAGATTTATATTCCGATTGTTAATTGGACCCTATTATTTATGGTAGTGGTAACCATCATTGAATTTAGGGAGTCCGTAAACTTAGCTGCTGCATATGGTATTTCAGTGACATCCACTATGCTGATCACCACTATTCTGTTAGCAGTAGTCATGTTCCGCGAATGGAAGATGAATATTTTTTTAGTCAGCGCCATTACCGCTGCCTTTTTTATAGTCGATTTAGCTTTCTGGACTGCAACGCTTATTAAGATTAAAGATGGTGGTTGGTACCCGCTAGCACTCGGATTGCTTTGCTTTACCTGCTTGATTACCTGGTTCAGAGGCCGTCAAATTTTGCGCAAGCGTGCGATGGATGAAGGTATTCAATTGGGTAGTTTTATTGAGTCATTACTCAAGCATCCACCCCATCGGGTTGAAGGTACAGCAGTTTTCCTAACAGCCCACGTAGATTACTTGCCCGTTTCTTTCCTGCACAACTTAAAGCACAATCATGTGCTTCATGAGCGAGTGTTCTTTTTGAAGGTGAGCATTTGGGATGTGCCTTATATCAATGACGAAGATCGCATCACCATGAAAGACTTGGGCGGTAATATCCATGTGGTTCGTGCGGTATATGGTTTTAAAGAGACACCAGATATGGGCACTATCATTCATCTCATTGAAAAAACCTTTGGCATGAAGTTTGATCTCATGAATACCTCTTTCTTCCTATCGCGCGATACGATTATTCCCTCAGCTATTCCGGGTATGGCTATTTGGCGTGAGCGTTTGTTTTGCTGGATGTATCAAAATGCTGCGCGTCAATCGGACTTCTTTAGAATCCCTGCCAATCGATTGGTTGAGCTTGGGGCAAAGGTAGAGATTTGAGAAAGCCTTTTTCTTTTTCTGCGGCTAGCTCTTTAGGTCTTTTATTCCTGCTGAGTACATTGTCTTGTTTGTCTATGGCGACGCCGGCAGAAGAGGCGGAGCTGGAGCAGCTCAATCAAATTGAGCGGGAGCTTGAGGTGCAACGTGATTGGGCAAAGTACCGCTGGGAAAAAACCAATTCAGAGTGTTATCAAAAGTATTGGGTGAATCGTTGCCTTAGCGAATCCCGTGCCGAGTATCGAAGAGAGATTGATCCTATTCGTGCTCAAGAGGTTGAATTGCATGAAGTTCAGCGTAAATTGCGTTCCAGTCTCAAAGATCAGCGCGATGCCAAGAAGATTGCAGAACGCGCATCCGCTGAAAAGGCTGCTGAGCGTGCGGCTAATCAAAAAGAATTTGAAGAAAAGCAAAAAGCTGCTGCAGCTCGAGCGGCAGACTTAGAAGAACGTCGTAAAGATGCGCCTAAACGCGCTCAAGAAAATAAAGCGGGCACTCAGCTCGATTAATACTTTGGCCAAAATTAAAACAATCTATATTTGTCAATCTTGCGGCGGTACCTCTGCAAAATGGCAGGGCCAGTGCCCTTCATGCCAAGCTTGGAATACGCTCGAAGAAGGCTTGCCTGAGGTCAGCTCCAATACGCGCTTTCAGGGCTTGGCGCAATCCCTGCCAAGGCAAAAACTATCAGCTATTTCTGCCGAGGATCTGCCGAGATTTAGCACTGGAGTTGAAGAGTTTGATCGCGTCTTAGGGGGTGGCCTTGTACCTGGTGGCGTAGTGCTTTTAGGTGGTGACCCGGGGATTGGTAAATCTACACTGCTACTGCAAGCACTTGCTGAAATGAGTGCTTCGGGCATGAATGTCCTCTATAGCAGTGGCGAAGAGTCTGCTGCGCAGATTGCCCTGCGCGCTAAACGCATTGCTTTAGATGCTCCTCGGCTTGAAGTGTTAGCAGAGATTCAATTAGAAAAGCTTTTGTCCATTATGGACACCGTAAAGCCGCAGGTATTAGTGGTTGATTCGATTCAAACTTTGTACTCAGAAGTCCTC
This sequence comes from Polynucleobacter sp. es-EL-1, assembly GCF_018687975.1. Taxonomy (NCBI): domain Bacteria; kingdom Pseudomonadati; phylum Pseudomonadota; class Betaproteobacteria; order Burkholderiales; family Burkholderiaceae; genus Polynucleobacter; species Polynucleobacter sp. es-EL-1. Next base: position 1,251,853 of record NZ_CP061310.1, on the reverse strand, counting down.
AGTTCAGCGCCTGGTTCTGTTGCGCAGGTGCGAGAATGTGCTGCGCAGTTAACGCGAGCAGCCAAGTCCAGCGGCATTTGCGTGTTGATGGTGGGCCATGTAACCAAAGACGGTCACTTAGCTGGTCCCCGCGTTCTAGAACATATTGTCGATACTGTCCTGTATTTTGAGGGAGATACCCACTCTTCCTTTAGATTGGTACGTTCAATTAAAAACCGTTTTGGTGCTGTCAATGAGTTGGGTGTTTTTGCCATGACAGAAAAAGGTTTGCGAGGCGTTGCCAATCCTTCTGCGATTTTTCTGTCGCAACATGCAGAAATGGTTCCCGGTGCTTGCGTATTGGTAACACAAGAGGGCAGTCGCCCTTTGCTGGTAGAAATTCAAGCATTGGTAGATACGGCGCATATTCCGAATCCAAGACGATTGGCGGTAGGCCTTGAGCAAGCCCGCCTAGCAATGCTCTTAGCAGTGTTGCATCGTCATGCAGGCGTAGCTTGTTTTGATCAAGATGTCTTTTTAAATGCGGTTGGCGGGGTCAAAATCTCTGAGCCTGCAGCAGACTTGGCAGTCTTATTGGCTATCCAGTCTTCGATTCGGAATAAAGCATTGCCAAAAGAGTTGATTGTTTTTGGTGAAGTAGGCTTGGCAGGTGAGATTCGTCCCTGCCCACGAGGTCAGGAGCGCTTGAAAGAAGCGGCTAAGCTAGGCTTTACTGTAGCCATTATTCCGAAGGCCAATATGCCCAAGACCAAGATTGCTGGCTTAACGGTGATACCCGTAGAACGCATTGATCAAGCTATTGCGGCAGCAGCAGAACTAAGTCAATAAATTTATAGTTGACGTAAATCTTCTGCTTGTATGAGTAACACTTGCTCATCCCCAGCTGATACTTCCATCCAAATCACAGGAATTTGTGGGAAGGCATTTTTAAAGTTCTCATATTCGTTGCCAATCTCAATGAGAAGTGCCCCACGCTCAGATAAGTAGTCAGGTGCACCAGCAATAATTTTTCGAATCAAATCCATACCATCGTCACCACCAGCCAACGCTAATGCGGGTTCTGCATGGTATTCAACAGGAAGCGCGCTCATCGAAGTAGAGTTCACGTAAGGAGGGTTGCAAATGATCAGATCAAAGAGATTGTCATCATGGGGTTCAGGCAATGCTTCCCATAAATCTCCTTCAAATAATTCCACCTGTGTACTCAAACCATGACGGTCAAGATTTCTAGAGGCTACTGCTAAGGCAGGCAGACTAATATCGGAAGCGCTGACATGAATATCCGGGCAGGCTAAGGCGAGCAAAATAGCTAAGGAGCCATTGCCCGTACAAAGATCTAAGGCTTTTCCATCTGCAGGTAGCCAAGGTTCAAGAGACCCATCCACAATGAGCTCAGCTATCCAGGAGCGAGGAACAATACTCTGCTCGCTAGCGTAAAAGGGCACACCCATTAACCAAGCCTCTCCCAGAATATAGGCCAGGGGCTTGCGGGTAGTGATACGTGAATGCGCAACTTCTTGAGCAGCAGAAATTTGATCTGCATGTAGGATTTGATCTAAATGATCTAAGGCCTCTGCTGGGCTGAGATTGCATTGCTTGCTGACAATCCACAAAGCCTCGCTGCGCGCATCAATTGCACCATGGCCATAAAACAAATCAGCGGATTCAAGTTGTTGCGTTATTTGATCAATACATTGATCAAGGGTAAGGGATTGCGCAGGCTCAGGATCCATGGATTTAGGCTAATGATTAAGCAACGAGTTGCTCAAGTGTTTTGCGATAGATGTTTTTGAGTGGGACAACATCGTCAATAATGACGCACTCATTAATCTTATGGCTAGTCGCATTTAGGGGACCAAATTCGACAACCTCTTTGCAAATCTTGGCAATGAAGCGACCGTCACTAGTACCACCAGTGGTTGATAGTTCGGTATTGAGTTTGGTTTCTGATTTGATGGCTTTACGTAGGGCGCCGGCAAGAGCGCCATCACCTGTAATAAAGGGGCTGCCACCCAGTACCCAATCAATTTCAAATTGCAGACCAGCGGCAGTCAAGATTTGCTCTAGGCGACTGCGCAGGCTTTCTGGGGTGCTCTCGGTAGAGAAGCGGAAGTTGAAATCAATCGTTAATTCACCAGGAATAACATTGTTTGCGCCTGTGCCAGCATGAATATTGGAAATCTGAAAACTGGTTGGCTGGAAATATTCATTGCCTTGATCCCATTCGGTATCCACTAAGGCCTGAATGGCTGGTGCCGAGAGGTGAATAGGATTCTCGCCAAGATGCGGGTAAGCAATATGCGCCTGGATGCCTTTGACGCGTAGCTTTCCAGAGAGAGAGCCGCGACGACCATTCTTAATCATGTCGCCCAATTGATCTACTGAGGTTGGTTCGCCAATCACACAGTAGTCCAAACGCTGGCCATGCTTTTGCAGTCGATCACACATGATGACTGTGCCATCATTCGCTGGCCCTTCTTCATCACTGGTAATTAAAAAAGCAATTGAGCCCTTGTGATTGGGGTGTGTAATGACAAATTCTTCTGTGGCCACTACAAAACCCGCCAGAGAGGTCTTCATATCTGCCGCACCGCGACCATACAGCATGCCATCGCGAATGGTTGGCGTAAAAGGGTCGCTCTCCCATTTTTCAAGTGGGCCCGTAGGAACGACATCGGTATGGCCAGCAAACATCAGCACCTTACCCTCGTCTCCAGCGCTCCCTTTTTTGATTGCCCACAAATTTGTTACCTGAAAATTGTCAGGACCACTGACTACACTCTCAGTGTGAAAGCCAATAGCTTGTAATCGTTTTGCAATCAGTTCCTGGCAACCCCCATCGGCTGGGGTAACTGAACGACAAGCGATCAGGGCTTCAGTTAACTCAAGGGCGGCGCTCATGATTTGGCTCTAGGGCTTAATCGCGTAAAAGTTCGTTGATGGCAGTCTTTGCCCGAGTCTGCGCGTCTACCTTCTTCACAATCACGGCAGCATAGAGGCTGTACTTGCCGCAAGCAGAGGGAAGTGAGCCGGGAACAACCACTGAACCGGCAGGAACGCGACCGTAATGGATTTCACCGGTTTCGCGATCATAGATCTTGGTACTTTGGCCGATATAGACGCCCATGGAGAGCACAGCGTTTTCTTCAATAACCACGCCTTCAACAACCTCAGAGCGAGCCCCGATAAAGCAGTTATCTTCAATAATGACCGGTCCAGCCTGAATTGGCTCTAAAACACCGCCAATACCAACGCCGCCAGAAAGATGCACGTTTTTCCCAATCTGAGCACAAGAGCCGACAGTTGCCCAGGTATCAACCATGGTGCCTTCACCTACATAGGCGCCAATATTGACGTAAGAGGGCATTAAAACCGCGTTTTTACCGATAAATGAGCCACGACGTGCCATTGCAGGCGGAACCACACGGAAACCGCCATTGGCAAAGTCTTCTGCAGTGTAGTTTTCAAACTTGCTAGGCACCTTGTCGTAAAACTGGGTATAGCCACCAGCGCCCATGGGTTTGTTATCTTCGAGGCGGAAAGAGAGCAAAACGGCCTTTTTCACCCATTGGTTTACCTCCCACTTACCCACGCTACGGCGTTCAGCCACGCGAATGCTCCCAGTGTTAAGGCCCTCTAGGACGGCGTTCACGGCATTGCGAATTTCCCCAGAAACGGCCTCTGGAGACAGGTTTGCGCGGTTTTCCCAGGCTTGTTCAATGATGCTTTGTGGTGATTTGCTCATGCTTTTTAGTTAACTATCAGATTGTTAAGGGATTTTGGCCCTGGATATAGATTGATCATTATATCGGTGGGGCAAAAACCCGTGTAAAGACCGCTAAGCTTGCTATCATCTTCCCACTTTAGTGTGAATTTTTACCCCCTTTATTTGAACCCCTTTTTTCCCTGCAAAGTACGCCGTGCAACTGAAATCCATCAAACTTTCCGGCTTTAAGTCTTTCGTCGATCCCACCCATTTTGAAATGCCTGGTCAGTTGATCGGGGTTGTGGGCCCTAATGGTTGCGGAAAGTCAAACATCATTGACGCTGTCCGCTGGGTCCTGGGTGAATCTCGCGCAAGTGAATTGCGCGGCGAATCGATGCAAGACGTTATTTTTAATGGCTCTGGGTTACGAAAACCATCTGGGCGTGCCAGCGTCGAACTCATTTTTGATAATGCTGATGGACGCGCACAAGGGCAGTGGAGCGCATTTACCGAGTTAGCAGTCAAGCGTGTATTAACCCGGGATGGTAATTCGAGCTATTACGTCAACAATCAAGTAGTGCGTCGTAAAGATATTCAAGATATTTTCTTGGGTACAGGTATGGGTCCAAGAGGCTACGCCATCATTGGACAGGGCACCATCAATCGCATCTTAGAAGCTAAACCAGAAGAATTACGTGTTTTCTTAGAGGAAGCGGCCGGTGTTTCTAAATATAAAGAGCGTCGTAAAGAAACCGCTTCACGCTTAGAAGACACCAAAGAGAACTTAGTACGCGTTGAAGATATTTTGCGTGAGCTTGATCAGCAGCTTACTCGCCTAGAGAAGCAGGCGACCGTTGCGGAGCGCCATGCTGAACTCTCTACCGAGATGAAGTCTCAGCAGCAACTGTTGTGGTTTGTACGCCAGACTGAAGCTGGTAAAGAGCAAGAGCGTCATGCTAATGGTATTCGAGATACGCAGGTTGGCCTAGAGGAGCAGACTGCAAAACTTCGCCATGCTGAGACAGAATTAGAAACGATGCGTACTGAACAGTACGCATTACAAGACAAGGTATCTCAAGCGCAAGGTGATCTGTATCAAACCAATGCGGATGTGAGTCAAGTTGAATCACAGATTCGCTATGTTCAAGAAGCGCGTCAACGTTTGCAGCAGCAATCACAAGATCTACAAGCGCAACTTCAGCGCTGGACTGTGCAAGAAACAGATGCAGCCCAAGCACAACGCACTGCAGAGCATGAACTCAGTCTTGCAGCTGAAAAAGAGCAAAGCCTATTGGCAGATTTGGGTGGCTTACAAGATCAGATGCCTGGTCGTGAAGAGGCATACCAAGTTACTGCGCGCGCACTAGAAGATGCGCGTGAAAACTTAGCGTCAATTGATCAGCGCCTTGCCAGTTTAGGTGAGCGCCTCAAGGCAATCACCGCTCAACTGGAAGAATTGAAAGGGCGCGATACGCGTCTTGAGGCTGAACTTGCTGGAATGCGCAGACCTGATGCAGAGGCTTTGCAAATGGCGATTGATCGCCACGCTATGGCGCAGCGCAAGGTGGATGAGGCGAGACAAAAGGCGGGTGAAGCCCAGCAGCGCGTACCTGCTACTGATGAAGCTCGTAATACGGCGCAGCAACAGATTCAGGTGGCTAATCAAGAGCTAGCCCAAACTGAGGCTAAGCTCACAGCATTAACTGCTTTGCAGGCTAGCGTTCAAGCTCAGGGCAAGATTGGTCCTTGGCTTGAGAGCAAAGGACTCAAAGAGAGTAAGCGTCTATGGCAAGAGCTTAAGGTGGAGAGTGGCTGGGAAGCTGCTTTGGAGTCGGTTTTGCGCGAACGCTTAGCGGCTGTTACTGCCAAGAGTATTCAAGAGACACTTACCTTAGCCAATGATGCACCTCCAAGCCGTTTGGCTATTTTATTAACAGAAGAAATTGCACCTGCGCATACTAATGCGCCCGCAGATTTTGTTCCGCTGCTCACTCGTGTGCAAAGCGCAGGTTCTGCTCGTGTTTCATCAGTACTACAAGAGTGGCTAGACAATATTTATATTGCCAATAGCCTGGAAGATGCATTGCATCGTCGTGAGAAATTACCTGCTGGCGGCGCTCTAGTAACTCAAGAGGGTCATTTGGTTAGTCGTGTTGGGGTGCAGTTATATGCCGCCGATTCTGAGCAGGCCGGTATGTTGGCCCGTGCTCAAGAAATGGAAGGTCTTGAGAAGCAATTACGTGCACAGCGCTTAATTCAGAGTGAGTTACAAGGTGAGTTAGATCAGTGCGTTGCTAATTACCAAGCTGCACATCAGGCAGCAGAACAAACCCGCATTGCTGCAGAGCAAGCAGTGCAAGAGGTGCATGGTTTTGAGGTTGAGAGAATGCAGTTAACTCAAGCCGAGGAAAAGTACAGCCAACGTGCACAGCAGATTCAGGGTGAGTTAAGTGAATTGCGCCAACAGATTGAGCAGTTAACCCAAACTCAGGAACAGTCATCGGAAGAACTTGCTCAGTCAGAGGAGGCTAAACAAGGTCTTCAAGAAAATCTTACAGTTGCTCAAGAAAAACTGGAGTTGGCAACCCAAGAACGTGATCATTTACGCGAAGCATTGCGCGCTGCAGAGATGTCTGCGCAAGAAGCAGCATTTGCAACACGCTCACTTCAGCAGCGCATTGCCGACTTGCAGCGTGATCAAAGTACTGCACGCGTGCAGATCATGGAAATTCAAGATAAGCAGGCGACTTCTGAGCAAGAGCTTGCTGGTTTGAGTGATGAAGAGGCGCAAGACAAATTACAAGGTTTACTACTGGCTCGAAGCGCTCGTGAGGCGGCTTTAGCTAATGCCCGTACTGAGCAAGATGCCTTATTGCATCAGCTACGCGAAGCAGATGAAGTACGTATGCAGATCGAGCGTAGCTTGCAACCGATGCGCGATAAAGTAGTCGACTTGCAATTACGTGAACAAGCTGCCCGTTTGAATTATGAGCAGTTTGCAACCTTGCTCTCTGATGCAGAAGCTGATCTCATTGCACTTGAAGCGAGCTTTAGCTCCGACCTGAAGGTAGGCGCCTTGCAAAGCGAGGTCAATCGCCTCAATACTGAGATCCAGTCTTTAGGCCCAGTCAATATGGCTGCTCTAGATGAGTTGGCAAGCTCTCGTGAACGCAAACAATTCTTAGACGCTCAGTCTGCAGACTTAAATGAAGCGATGCAGACATTGACAGATGCGATTGCAAAGATTGATGCTGAAACACGGGATTTGTTACAAGGTACATTCGATCAGGTCAATGCCCACTTTGGAAAACTCTTCCCAGAGTTGTTTGGTGGCGGTCATGCCGAGTTGGTAATGACTGGCGAGGAGATTTTGGATGCGGGTGTTCAGGTGATGGCGCAGCCTCCAGGTAAGAAGAACAGCTCTATTTACCTCCTCTCTGGTGGTGAGAAAGCATTGACTGCAATTGCGCTGGTCTTCTCCTTATTCTTACTAAACCCTGCACCATTCTGCTTGCTTGATGAGGTGGATGCCCCGTTAGATGACGCAAACACCTTGCGTTATGCGCAGCTAGTAGCCAAAATGTCAGACAAGACTCAGTTTTTGTTTATTTCACATAACAAGATCACTATGGAAATTGCCCATCAGCTTATTGGTGTCACGATGCAAGAGCAGGGTGTCTCCCGTATTGTTGCGGTTGATATCTCATCTGCAGTGTCTATGGTGGAGGCCGCTTAAGTGGATCTAGAGCAAATCATGACAATGCTGGGTTTGTCTGACTTGCAATTCGCTTTGGCGGTCATCGGTTTACTGATTTTGTTATCAGTAGCCATCTTCAACTTTAAATATGCTCGTAAGCGCCGTAATGAAAAGCGCTCTACAGATTTTTCTGGGGAAGGTCAGGTTGTACGCGAACCTTCTTTTGGTGCAGGATTTGCTGACCCTCAGGAGCGTTCTGAACCCTCTTTTGGCGGCGTGGATATTGCTGCTACCCCTGAAAAATTCTCTATCGATCCGCGCATTGATTGTGTCATTACATTGCGTTTTGATGAGGCTATTGGTGGCGCTGAGATCCTAGAAGAGATCAATGCTTGGGCTAATGAGTCAGGCACCCTGACTGCACGTTGGATGTGCGAGGGTTTGAATGCAGATGTTGATGCTGCGCAGGACTGGGAGGAATTACATCCCGAAGCTACTTATTCAGAGTTGCAACTGGCGATTCAGTTGGCGAGCCGCCGTGGCCCGATTGGCGTTTTAGAGCTCTCTGACTTTTGCTCGAGGGCTCAAGCCCTTGCTGATACCTTAGGCTCTCAAATTGATATGCCTAGCGTCAATGCTATGCTGGAGAGCGCAAAAGAGCTTGATGCTATGGCTGCCGAAAGTGATATTCAGCTGAGCATTAATGTACTGCTTGATGAGCCCTGTCCTTGGGCAAACTTTGATGCGTTGATGCGTCAGCGGGGCTTTCAGGTATCTCGAAATGGTCGTTACTACGAGTTCTTGAGTAATGGCGCGATGATTTTTGTCAGTGCGGAGTTAGATCCAAATCAGCCTGTGAAGCAATTGACACTATTGCTTGAGGTACCGCTCGTGGCTGCCCATGAGCGTGCCTTTGAACGGATGCTGGGTGAGGGGGTTGAAATCGCTCAAGCGGCACATGGACGCCTAGTTGATGACAATGGCATCAATCTTACCGAGGCGGCGGTTATCAGTATTCGTCAGCATCTTGACGTGTTGTACGCCAATCTTGAGAAGAGTGGTATTGCTGCAGGCTCTTCTACTGCTAACAGACTCTTTAGTTAAGGAGCTGTTTTGTCGCTTGCTAGTCCGACAAATTTAGCGGATCGATACGCATTCTTACAAGCTGAGCTAGCTCGCTTAGAGCACGCCTATTACGTGCTGGATAACCCCATCGTTCCTGATAGCGAGTACGACCGCCTCTATCGCGAGTTACTTGATATCGAAACTGCACATCCCGAGTGGGTAACTTCAGATTCACTCTCGCAAAGGGTGGGTGGTACTGCGTTAAAAGAGTTTGATTCAGTTGCCCATGCCGTGCCGATGCTTTCTTTAAACAATGCGTTTGAAGATGCTGAGTTGATTGCCTTTGATCGACGTTGCCGTGAGGGCTTGCATGTTGATCATGTAGATTACGCAGGCGAACTCAAGTTTGATGGTTTGGCGATCTCGCTTCGTTATGAAAATGGCTCCCTAATAAGAGCAGCAACTCGGGGGGATGGTGCTAGCGGTGAAGATGTCACTGCCAACATCAAAACGATTCGAGCTATTCCACTCAAACTCACTGGAACAAATATTCCACAGGTATTAGAAGTCCGTGGTGAGGTATTTATGTATCTCGATGATTTCCAAAAGATGAATGAGCATGCAATAACTCATGGTGAAAAAGAGTTTGCCAATCCTCGCAATGCTGCTGCAGGTAGTCTGCGTCAACTAGATTCTAAAATCACTGCTAAGAGACCATTATCTTTCTTTGCTTATGGGCTGGGAGCACTTGAACCACAATCGTGGCTTCCCAAAACCCATGAAGAATTGCTTAACGCTTACGTCAAGCTGGGTTTGCCAGTTTGCTCAGAGCGTAGGGTACTTCACTCCGTAGAGGAAATCTTGGCTTTCTACAACGAAGTTGGTGCCAAACGCGATTCTTTGCCTTATGACATTGACGGTGTTGTCTACAAGGTTAACTCCTTTGCAGAGCAAGCCAAGTTGGGATTTGTTTCTAGAGCTCCTCGCTTTGCTTTAGCTCACAAGTTTCCAGCGCAAGAAGCCTTAACTACCGTTCTTGGCATTGATGTGCAAGTGGGACGTACAGGCGCCATTACTCCAGTCGCAAGACTTGCTCCAGTAGAAGTAGGCGGTGTTACCGTCACTAATGCAACCCTTCATAATGAAGACGAAGTAAAGCGTAAAGATGTTCGTATTGGTGACACGGTTTCTGTGAGAAGAGCAGGTGACGTAATTCCGGAAGTAGTTTCGGTTGTGAAAGAGCGTAGACCTGCTAATGCAGCAGAGTTCGTAATGCCAACAAACTGCCCTGTATGTGATTCACATATCGAGCGCTTGGCCGACGAAGCAGTGGCCCGTTGTAGCGGTGGATTGTTCTGCGGAGCGCAACGGAAACAAGCTTTAATTCATTTTGCCCATAGAAGAGCGATGGATATTGAAGGTCTGGGAGAGAAGATTGTGGATCAATTGGTTGATCACAATCTGGTGAGAACTCCTGCCGATCTTTATCGCTTGGGTTTTACCGCCATTGCGAACCTAGAGCGCATGGGCGATAAATCAGCCGATAACTTGATTCAAGCGATTAACCAATCTAGAAACACGACCCTAGCCAGATTTATTTTTGCCTTAGGTATTCGTCATGTGGGCGAGACCACTGCCAAAGATTTAGCTAATCACTACCAATCCATGCACGCCCTGATGGATGCCAGTCTCGAAGACTTGCTAACGGTTAAAGATGTTGGTCCCGTAGTGGCTGACTCTATTACCAGCTTTATGCAAGAAGCGCACAATCGTGAAGTGATTGAGCAATTACTCGCTTCAGGAATGCAGCTCTCCGTAGAAGAAAAAGTCATCAGCGCCGCAGTAGCAGGTAAAACCTTTGTACTCACGGGCACATTTCCGACGATGACAAGAGATGAGGCAAAAGACTTGCTCGAAAAAGCAGGTGCCAAAGTGGCTGGATCAGTCTCCAAAAAGACTGACTATGTAGTTGCTGGAGCAGACGCTGGCAGCAAACTCACTAAAGCAGAAGAACTTGGTGTGCCAGTCATTGATGAGGCAGCCATGTTGGAGTTATTGGCTTAAACCCCTAACGCTTCTAATAATTCTGTCTCTAGCAAGATCTGCAATTTAGGATTCTTACTCAAGTTAGCGGCATCAAGAAGAAATACGTCCTCAACCCGTTCACCCAAGGTATTGATGCGTGCGGTATGCAATGAAACTTGGTGCTTTGCCAATACTCTGGAGACTGCATAAAGTAGTCCGGTACGATCGCTGGCTGAGAGTGATAGGGCATAGTACTGGCCACGCTCATCCGGGATCATATGCACGCGCGGCTGGATTGGGAAAATACGAGATTGCCGAGAGAGCCGTCCCATGCTTGGTGAAGGCAATGGATCCGTGTTTTGCAAGGCAGCAGTCAGCTCGAATTCCACTAACTGAATAAGATCTCGATAGCTGCCGCCCTCATCAACCAAATTACTACCTGAGATCTGGAATGTATCTAAAGCATAGCCATGTTTAGTTGTATGAATGCGGGCATCCCAAATCGAGAAGCCATGACGCTCAAAATAGGCGCAAATTCTAGCAAATAAGTCTTCTTGGTCTTTAACATAGACGGCAATCTGGAGGCCTTCGCCAACCGGGGAAAGACGGGCTCGCACAATTGGCACCAGGCTATCTACTTTATTAAATAAATGGCGGGTAAGCCAGGCAATATCGGCCGCATCTTGACGTAAGAAAAAAGCAACATCTAATTGTTTCCAGAGATTTTCGTAAGCCGCATCTTCAATGGCGTAGAGACGCAATTTTGCTCTCGACTCTTCTTGATGTTGGGCAAGCTCAGATGAGGCATCGGGTTTTGCCCCTCCCAATACTCTGAGTGTTACGCGATAAAGGTCTTCTAAAAGCTTACCTTTCCAAGCATTCCATACTTTAGGGCTGGTTCCACGCACGTCAGCCACCGTTAAAAGATAGAGGGCAGTAAGGTGGCGCTCATCACCCACTTGTTTGGCAAAGGCTTTAACAACATCCGGATCGGTGATGTCTTGCTTTTGAGCCACTTGACTCATCTTGAGGTGTTCAGACACTAGCCATACCAATAACTCAGTATCAGCTTTATCTAGACCATGATCTTTTGCGAACTTACGCATATCCGCTTTGCCCAGTTCAGAGTGGTCGCCACCACGCCCCTTAGCAATGTCATGAAATAGGGCAGCAATAACTAACAACCAAGGCTTCTCAAAGTGAGCGATAAGGCTGCTGCAAAATGGGAACTCATGGGTATGCTCGACTACCATGAAGCGGCGGATATTTCGCAGCACCATGAGAATGTGTTGGTCTACTGTGTACACATGAAACAAGTCATGCTGCATTTGCCCAACAATTTTTCTAAAGGCAGGCAGGTAGCGACCCAGCACGCTGGTGCGATTCATTAACTGGAAAGCACGACTAACCCCTTCAGGCTCTTTAAGGATTTGCATAAAGAGTGAGCGATTAACAGGATCCTTGCGCCATTTGCTATCCATTTTTTGACGTGCGTTATAAAGCGCTCTAAAAATAGTGGCAGAAAGACTTTTTACATTTTTAGTTTGTGCAAATACCAGGAAGGTACGCAGAATTTTTTCTGGGTGCTTCTGAAATAACTGCGGGTCGGTGATATCGAGAACCCCTTGGCGCTCAATAAAGCATTCATTACCTGCACCAGCTATGGGATGAGTGGTTTTAGATTCTTGGGGAAAGAGTAGTGCCTCAATATTTTGCAGAAGTACATCATTGAGCTGATTGACTGCTTTGGCTGCCCAGTAGTAGCGACGCATGATAGCTTCACTAGCTAGGCGGGAAGACTCTTCTTTGATGCCCATGGCTGCGGCAAGTGGCGCTTGTAAATCAAAAGCCAATACATCTTGCCGGCGTTTGGCGAGTAGATGTAAGTTAGCACGCAGAGTCTCTAAAAAACGTTGATTGCGATTGAGCTCAGTTAATTCCCGTTCGGTAATCAGGCCAGCAATACTCAGGTCCTTAAAAGTATTGCCTAAGTGGGCTGCTTTGCTAACCCAAGAGATCACCTGTAAATCTCGTAGTCCACCAGGGCTCTCTTTGCAGTTGGGCTCTAGAGAATAGGGCGTGTCTTGATATTTGTAGTGTCGTTGAATTTGCTCGGCTAATTTAGCTTGAAAAAAAGTTTTAGGATCTAAAGCTTTTTCATAGGCAGCCTCAAACTCTTTAAAGAGGACTTTTTTGCCGCAAATCAGCCGCGACTCCAATAAAGAAGTGCGCACAGTAATATCTTGTTCGGCTTCTGAAATACATTCTTTAACCGTTCTTACAGATGAGCCGATCTCTAATCCGGTATCCCAGCAGAGGGCTACAAATTTTTCAATCTTGCTAGCGAGAACTTCCTCAAAGAATTGTTTATCTTCTGGAAGCAAAATCAAAATATCAATATCCGAATAGGGAAACAGCGCCCCACGACCAAAGCCGCCAACTGCAATCAGAGCTGCATCTGACTGCAAATCACAGGTATTCCATAAGCTCACCAGTAGTTGGTCGCTAAGCTTGCTTAGTTGCTTGGTGAGTCTGCCAACGACTTGATGTTCTTTAAATTGTGCGTAGGCTTCTTCACGCGCTGCTTTAAGACTGACTACATCCGTAACGGATGTAGTTCTAGTAGGTGAGCGGGACATGATGCCGGGGGCTTAAGCGCTAGCGAGGCTGGGTCTAAAGGAGAGACCTTTAACGCAATCAGGAGGCGGGTTGCTACCCTCAGACCAAGTCAGAACTTCAACTCCAGTAGCGGTTACCAAGAGAGTGTGCTCCCATTGTGCAGAGAGGCTGCGATCTTTGGTTTTTACGGTCCATTGATCAGGCATCGTACGGATATCGCGTTTGCCAGCGTTAATCATTGGCTCAATGGTGAAAGTCATGCCTTCTTGCAATTTTTCACCGGTACCAGGGCGACCATAGTGCAGGATTTGAGGGTCTTGGTGAAACACTTTGCCAATACCGTGGCCACAGTACTCGCGAACTACGGAGTACCCTGCTTTTTCTGCATGCGTTTGAATCACATGACCAATATCACCTAGTGATGCGCCAGGTTTTACCTGAGCAATGCCCAGCCACATGCATTCAAAAGTAATTTGGGTGAGGCGCTTAGCCAGCACCGAGACTTCACCAACCATAAACATGCGGCTGGTATCGCCGTAATAACCATCAGGGGTGATGACGGTGATATCTAAGTTAACAACATCGCCGGTCTTCAAAATCTTTTCACCAGGAATGCCATGGCAAATCACATCATTGACTGAAGTGCAAATTGAGGCAGGGAAGGGTGGATATCCTGGTGGCTGATAGTTCAATGGGGCAGGAATGGTCTTTTGGACATCGCGCATATAGTCATGGCAAATGCGATCAAGCTCACCAGTGCTCACCCCTGCTATAACGTGCGGTGCTACATGGTCAAGAACTTCACTGGCTAGGCGGCCAGCTTCGCGCATCCCTAGGATGTCTTTTTCGGCGGTAAATACACTATTCATGCCTTGATTATCAACGACTTGGCAGTTTTTGACAGATCTCAGTTGCCCAAAAAATGGGCAGAATCCTCAATTACTCCTATTTCTAGACCCTAATCGGCGCTCGCTATCCATAGTTGGGCTCTGCCGAGCCTGGCTAGATCATTGATATTTAAGCTATAATTTTGGTCTCAGGTCTATTTTGGACTTGAAATCGCGAGTTGAGCCTTCCAGGGTGGCGTTTTTTAGCGCAGCTAGGACTCAACTTTAGAACACAACCCTTAGGAGAAGTTATGTCAGTAACTATGCGTCAAATGCTGGAAGCCGGTTGCCATTTTGGTCACCAAACTCGCTTCTGGTCCCCAAAGATGGCCCCTTATATTTTCGGTCATCGCAACAAAATTCACATCATCAACTTGGAAAAAACATTGCCAATGTTTCAGGATGCCCTGAAATTTGCAAAACAAGTTGCTGCTAATCGTGGAACTATCTTATTCGTTGGTACTAAGCGTCAATCACGCGAGATCATTGCTGAAGAAGCTGCTCGTGCTGGTATGCCATACATCGACAGTCGTTGGTTGGGCGGTACGCTTACCAATTTCAAAACTGTTAAAGGTTCCCTCAAGCGTTTGAAGGATATGGCAGTTGCTAAAGAAGCTGGCGATTGGGAAAAGCTTTCTAAGAAAGAAGCTTTGACGAATGATCGCGATCTCGACAAGTTGCAAAAAGCACTTGGTGGTATTCAAGATTTGAACGGCGTTCCTGATGCGATTTTTGTAGTGGACGTTGGTTATCACAAGATTGCTATTACCGAAGCGAACAAGCTTGGTATTCCAGTGATCGCTGTAGTGGATACCAACCACTCACCAGAAGGTGTTGATTACATCATCCCAGGTAATGATGACTCCAGCAAAGCGGTAACCCTCTACGCTCGTGGCATTGCGGATGCAATCCTCGAAGGTAAGGCAAATTCAGTTCAAGAAATCTTGATCGCTGCTAAAGAAGGCGAAGAAGAGTTTGTTGAAGAAGGGAAAGCTGAATAATGGCCGCAATTACCGCTGCAATGGTTGGCGAGTTACGCGCCAAAACTGATGCTCCAATGATGGAGTGCAAAAAAGCTTTGACTGAGGCTGATGGTGATATGGCTCGTGCAGAAGAGATTCTGCGTGTAAAGCTGGGTAGCAAAGCAGGTAAAGCAGCATCCCGTATTACTGCTGAAGGTATTGTTGCTTCATTCATTAACGGCACTACTGGTGCATTGCTTGAAGTGAACTGCGAAACTGACTTCGTTTCTAAGAACGATGACTTTTTGGCCTTCACACAAGCTTGTGTCAAGTTAGTTGCTGAAAATAATCCAGCTGATGTTGCCGCATTGCTCGCACTTCCAATGAATGGTCAAACAGTTGATGAAGTTCGTAGCGCCTTGATCGGTAAGATTGGCGAGAACATCATGCCACGTCGCTTTAAGCGTTTTGCAGGTAGCAGCAAGTTAGTCTCTTATCTCCACGGCACTCGTATTGGTGTCATGGTGGAGTTTGAGGGTGACGAGACTGCCGCTAAAGATGTAGCAATGCATATTGCCGCGATGAAGCCAGTAGCTTTATCAATGGCTGATGTGCCTGCTGATGCAATTGCTATTGAGCGTAGTGTGGCTGTTCAAAAGGCTGCTGAATCTGGTAAACCACCAGAAATCGTTGAGAAGATGGTTGAAGGTTCTATTCAGAAGTACCTCAAAGAGGTTTCTTTGTTGAACCAAACTTTCGTTAAAAACGATAAGCAAACTGTTGAGCAGATGCTCAAGGCTGCTAATACAACAATCAAAGGATTCACTATGTTTGTTGTAGGCGAGGGTATTGAGAAGCGTCAAGACGACTTTGCGGCTGAAGTGGCTGCTCAGGTTGCCGCTGCTAAAGGCGCTTAATCAGGCTTTACTGCTGGGTTCTCCCAGTTAGGCTGTCATGCTCAAAAGGGCATAGAAACCTTGGTTTCTATGCCCTTTTGTTTGATCTTTCACAAGCCCTTTATAATTCCAGTGGAATATTAAAAAGTACTTAAAGATCAATAAGCTAAGCATCAATTTGCTTAGCAAAATTACGGAAAATATAACGATGCCAGCCTACAAACGTGTTCTCTTAAAACTCTCTGGTGAGGCCCTGATGGGGGATGATGCTTTCGGGATCAATCCCGTCACCATCGATTCCATGGTTAAAGAAATTGCTGATGTAGTAAATACTGGCGTGGAATTGGCTATCGTAATTGGTGGCGGTAATATTTTCCGCGGTGTTGCGGGTGGCGCTGCCGGCATGGATCGTGCAACAGCTGATTACATGGGTATGCTCGCCACCATGATGAATTCACTTGCGTTGCAAGATGCTTTGCGTCAAAAAGGTGTTGAGGCTCGTGTTCAGTCTGCCCTCAGAATGGATCAAGTGGTTGAGCCTTATATCCGTCCACGTGCAATACGAGCTTTGAGCGAAGGTAAGGTAGTCATCTTTGCTGCGGGTACTGGTAACCCATTCTTCACCACTGATACTGCAGCTGCGCTCCGCGGTGCGGAGATGGGTGTTGAGATTATGCTTAAAGCCACTAAGGTAGATGGTATCTATAGTGCTGATCCAGTAAAGGATCCTAGTGCCACTTTATACAAAACGATCACTTTTGATGAGGCTCTCATCAAAAACTTGCAAGTGATGGATGCAACTGCATTCGCCTTGTGCCGCGATCGTAAATTACCAATCAAGGTATTTTCAATTCTCAAGCCAGGCGCCTTAATGCGCGTGGTTCAAGGAGAATCTGAAGGTACTTTAGTGCACGTTTAATAGGAGGCTTGATGTCCGCAGCAGAAATTAAAACTAACACTGATCAAAAGATGCAAAAGTCTCTCGAGGCTTTGAAGGCGAATCTTGCAAAAATTCGTTCTGGTCGTGCCAACCCTGGAATTTTGGAGCATATCCAGGTTGATTACTACGGCAACCCAACCCCTTTGAGTCAGGTTGCTAACTTGGGCTTAGCAGATGCAAGAACAATTAATGTTCAGCCCTTTGAAAAAACGATGGTTGCGGCCATCGAAAAGGCCATCCGAGATTCTGATTTAGGTCTTAATCCTTCTTCGCAGGGAACGGTCATCCGCGTACCCATGCCAGCACTGACAGAAGAGCGTCGTCGTGACTTAACTAAGGTGGTTAAAAACGAAGGTGAAGAGAGCAAGATTGCTGTTCGTAATTTACGTCGTGATGCCAACGAACACCTCAAGCGTCTAACTAAAGATAAAGAAATTTCTGAAGATGAAGAGCGTCGCGCTACTGATGAAATTCAGAAGATGACTGATCGGGCTGTTGTAGAGATTGACAAAATTGTTTCAGAAAAAGAAAAAGAGATCATGACGGTTTAATCGTCAAGTTGATTTCTACTAACCGTTCTTTATGACCCAACACGCTAGCTCTACCTTAGTCGTTCCAGAGGTGCGTGCTATTCCAAGACACGTTGCCATCATTATGGATGGTAACGGTCGCTGGGCTAGCAAACGTTTTATGCCAAGAGTTGCGGGGCACTCAGAAGGTCTCACTGCTGTTCGTAAGATTGTTCAAGAATGCCGTCGTTTGGGCGTTGAATATCTCACTGTCTTTGCTTTTAGCTCTGAGAACTGGCGCCGTCCACCAGAAGAGGTGGGTTTTTTAATGAAACTTTTTCTAAAGTCACTGAAAAGCGAAGTCTCTCGATTGGCAGAAAACGATATTGCTTTGCGTCTCATTGGCGATTTGAGTCGGTTTGACACTGCAATTCAAGAGATGGTGGAGTTCTCTGAAGAAAAAACCGCTGGCTGTAAGGGGTTGACGTTCACGATTGCGGCTAACTACGGTGGTCGTTGGGATATCTTGCAAGCTATGCGTCAATGTTTGGCGAGTAACCCAGGATTAAAGCCGGAGCAAGTCTGTGAAGAATTATTGCAGCCCCATTTATCGATGGCGTATGCTCCCGAGCCTGATCTCTTTATTCGAACTGGTGGAGAGCAGCGCGTTAGCAATTTTTTACTGTGGCAACTGGCGTATACCGAGTTGTATTTTACGGATGTACTTTGGCCTGACTTTGATGAAGCTGAACTTCATAAAGCCTTTGATTGGTTTAGCCAGCGTGAACGTCGCTTCGGTCGCACTAGCGCGCAGCTTGCGACTCAGCCCATGAGTGATGCTGTCTAAGCGCGCCCCAACCATATGTTAAAAACCCGCATCATTACCGCCACTATTTTGCTGGCGATACTACTTCCCATCTTGTTTCTATTGCCAGCGTTTTACCTTGGCATCTTTTTTCTAGTAGCGCTGATTGCTGCTGCTTGGGAATGGAGTCGGATGATTGCTCCAGAAGCTAAATTAGCTGCTTGGCTCTATGCCTTGTTTTGTCTGGCGATCATCTTATTTTTATTGGGTATGCAAGCAGTCGCATGGCAATTTTCCTTATTAATGATGGCGGTGGTATTTTGGTTCTTCATTGCGCCATTCATATTGGCCAAGGGAATGAATCTCTCTTTGCAAAAGCTGAAGCCGTTCTATAGCATTCTGGGGCTCATCATTCTTCCGGCAACTTGGTTTGCCCTAGTATTTTTGCGTGAGCTAGGTCTCGTATTTTTACTAAGCATCATGGCTTTAGTGTGGGTTGCTGACATTGGGGCTTACTTTGTTGGTAAAGCATTCGGAAAGCGTAAATTAGCAGCCCAGATTAGTCCTGGAAAATCTATTGAGGGCGCGCTCGGTGGTTTGCTGCTGTGCTACCTCTATGCATTCTTGTGTGTAGCTTATCTGCCCTTAGGTGATACTTTGTTTGGTGCATGGGCGGTTCGTTTTGGTTGGGTGCCCATGTTTGTTATGGTCACTGTGTTGACGGCCTTTAGTGTCTTCGGTGATCTCTTTGAATCTCAATTGAAACGCTTGGCAGGGGTCAAGGATAGCAGTCATTTATTACCGGGGCACGGCGGGGTGCTAGATCGTGTTGACGCCTTGATTCCGACGATGCCAATTGCAGCTTTACTTGCTGGGTTGATTTAATGGCGGTAAGACAGGTTGCCATTCTGGGTTCTACCGGTTCGATCGGGGTAAATACCTTAGATGTGATTCGTGCGCATCCAGATCGTTTTAAAGTTGTTGCACTGACTGCGGCGAAACAAATTGAGCGACTTGCTGCTCAATGTCTTGAGTTCAAGCCGCTGATTGCGGTAGTTGCTGATGCACAGGGTGCTTCACAACTTAGTCGATTGCTACAAGCACAACAAATTTCTACGCAAGTGCTGTATGGTCCGCAAGCGCTCGTTACTGCAGTAACTGAATCTGGATGTGACACCGTAATGGCTGCCATTGTTGGGGCTGCTGGTTTAGTGCCGACCCTAGCGGCTGCTAAAGCTGGTAAGCGTGTGTTGCTAGCCAATAAAGAGGCTCTAGTGATGTCTGGCAATTTATTTATGCAAGCGATGAAAGAGGGTGGCGGTGAATTACTCCCCATTGATAGTGAGCACAATGCCATCTTCCAATGCCTGCCTGATCGCTTCACCCAGTCCCCTGCAGATCATCTTGGTGTAGAAGAGCTTTGGTTAACTGCATCAGGTGGTCCATTTAGAGATTTGCCAGCGACTAGTTTGGCGACAATTACGCCAGAACAGGCCTGTGCTCATCCGAACTGGGTGATGGGTAGAAAGATTTCGGTAGATTCAGCAACCATGATGAATAAAGGTCTTGAGGTGATTGAAGCCTTTTGGTTATTTGGTTTGCCATTAGACAAAATTAAGGTTCTGATTCATCCGCAGAGTGTTGTTCATTCCATGGTGCGTTATCGCGATGGTTCTGTTCTAGCCCAAATGGGGCAACCAGACATGCGCACTCCGATTGCTTATGGCTTGGCATGGCCCGAGCGCATTGATGCAGGTGTTGGCCAATTGAACCTGACTCAATTAGCAAGCTTGAGTTTTTCAGAGCCTAATCTTGCTCAGTTTCCTTGTCTGAACTTAGCATTTTCTGCAGCAAGGGCAGGGGGTACGGCGCCGACGATATTAAATGCAGCCAATGAGGTTGCGGTAGCGGCATTTTTGGATTCTGGTCTACCCTATTTGCAAATTGCTCAAGTCGTAGAGCATGCTCTCGATACTATTGCGCCTATTGAGGCAAATTCACTAGAGACAATTTTGCAAGCGGATGCACAAGCACGTGCTGTGGCAAGCAGTTTTGTCCATAGCATCAGTCGATAGAGCATTTGGATATGCAGGCTTTAATGACTCTTGCTGCATTTCTGGTCACTCTTGGGGTATTGGTGAGTTTTCATGAGTATGGCCATTTTTCAGTTGCGCGTTTATGTGGCGTTAAGGTCTTGCGCTTTGCTTTAGGGTTTGGAAAACCACTCTATACCTATCGCGCAAAGAATGGAACAGAATGGGTTATTGCCTCCATTCCCTTGGGCGGATATGTCAAATTACTAGATGCGAGAGATGGCCAACAAGTTATTAATGTTGCGGATCGAGGAGCGTCGTTTGATGTAAAACCGCTTTGGCAACGCTCTTTAATTGTGGCAGCCGGACCGCTAGCCAATTTTCTGCTAGCGATCGTATTGTTTTCAGTCATTTATGTCAGCGGGGTGCCCCAATTACCCGCACGCTTGCAGGCTCCCCCTGAAAGCTCGGTTGCGGCTAATTTGGGCTTGGCCGCTGACGACCAAGTATTAGGCTGGAAACTGCTATCCGGAGATACGGTTAACCCTCCCAATGCAGAGGAGTTTGATCCGATAGTGAGTTGGAATGCTTTGCGCTGGCACCTGCTCGATGCCTTAGCCAGTGAGCGGGGCTTTGCCCTAGAGTTGACCGATCCGTCTGGAGCTCGCTTCATTAAGGTTTTTAGAGGGGTAGATTTACCACCAATTTCGCCAGATTCTGACCCCATGAAAGCCTTGGGAATATTGCCCCAGCCTCTCCCTCCGGAACAGTGGACAGAGCTCAAATTGGGCCCCATTGAGGCCCTATTTTTTGCCAGCGAAAGGGTCTATCTGGTGACCAAGGTCTCCTTTAGGCTCATGATCGGCTTATTTACAGGGCAAACCACTCTAAAACAGCTTGGCGGTCCTTTGAGTATTGCGGATATGGCCGGGAAGTCAGCTCAAGTCGGCTGGCAGCCCTTTGTAGCCTTTTTGGCTCTGATGAGTATCAGTATTGGCTTGTTAAATTTGCTGCCTTTGCCGATGCTGGATGGGGGTCAGCTCCTGTATGATGCATGGGAGTTGGTTGCTGGTAAGCGAATATCGATTTCTATGCAGGAAAAGCTCCAAAAAGCGGGTTTTTTGCTCCTGATTTCCATTTCCTTATTGGCCTTGTTTAACGATTTGCAACGCTACCTTTCATCTTGAATTTTTTGACTTCTTCTTTTCATGCCGTAACGCGATTTGTTGCACAAGCTGCCCTTATCATCGCGGCTGGTCTATGTGTGAACGCTCAGGCAGCAGAGAACTTTGTAATTAAAGATATTCGTATCGAGGGTCTGCAGCGGGTAGAGCCTGGCACGGTTTTTAGTTATTTACCAGTTCAAGTAGGGGATAGCTTTTCAGAAGAGAAGAGTGCTGAAGCAATTAAAGCCCTCTATAGCACCGGATTTTTCAGGGATGTTCAAATTCAAGCACAAGGCAATGTATTGATTGTCATTGTGGAGGAGCGCCCCACGATTTCTCGAATTGAATTTACCGGCATGAAGGAATTTGATGTCGAGGTCGTTCGTAAATCCCTCAAAGCTGTTGGGGTAGCAGAAGCGCGTTTTTATGACAAAGCATTGATTGATAAAGCCGAGCAAGAGCTCAAGCGTCAGTATGTAGGTAAGGGCTTGTATGCTGCAGAAATTGTGGCAACTGTGACGCCGGTTGAGCGCAATCAAGTTGCGATTTACTTCAATGTTGATGAAGGCCCTGTTGCCAAAATTCAGGAAATTAACTTCATTGGCAATAGTGTTTTTAGTGAGAGCACTCTCAAAGGTTTGATGCAGCTTAAGACTGGTGGTTGGTTGTCTTGGTACAGTAAAGACAACCTGTATTCCAAGCAAAAGCTCACGGCTGATTTAGAAAATATTCGTTCTTACTACCTTAATCGGGGTTATCTCGAGTTTGTCATTGAATCCACGCAGGTTTCCATTACTCCGGATAAAAAAGGTATTTATCTCACCATTAGCATTCGTGAAGGCAATAAATTCACAGTGAAAGATGTTCGTTTGGCAGGTGATTTGCTTGGTAAGGAAGCTGAGTTGATTCAATTGGTAAAGCTTAAACCAGGCGATACCTTTTCTTCAGCCTTACTGACTGAGAGCACCAAAGCAATTGCAGAGATTTTAGGTTCCTACGGGTATGCATTTGCAACGATTAATCCTCAGCCAGATATTCGTCGTGAATTGAGTGAGGTTGATCTCACTTTGGTGGTTGACCCAGGCCGTCGGGTCTATGTTCGCCAAGTCAACGTGACTGGTAATGCCAAAACCCGTGATTTAGTGATTCGTCGTGAAATGCGCCAGTTTGAAAGCTCTTGGTTTGATAGCGATAAGATTGACTTATCGAAGAAGCGTTTAGGTCGCTTAGGGTACTTCACCGAGACTGATGTTTCTACGCAAGATGTTCCGGGATCTCCAGATCAGGTTGATGTCAATGTGAAGGTTGCTGAAAAACCCACTGGCGCCATTACTCTTGGTGCGGGTTTCTCTTCCACTGAGAAGTTGATTCTCTCTGCTGGTATTAATCAGGAAAATGCTTTTGGTACCGGTACCTCTGTCGGCTTGAATTTCTCTTTGGGAAAAATTAACCAAAGTTTGGCATTGTCTAACTATGATCCCTACTTTACCGAGGATGGTATCAGTCGGTTTACGGATCTGTACTACCGATCATCCAAGCCGCTTTACTATACCGGTGACCCTGATTACCAAATTAAGAATGTGGGTTCCAATATCAAATTTGGGGTTCCTTATACTGAGGTTGACCGCGTATTCTTTGGAACGGGTTTTGAAGTTTTCCAGATTCAGTCTAGTATTAATACGCCAACGCCGTACCTAAACTATATGCAGGACTACGGCATTGCCGCGCCTGGTTATCCTGCTACCTTAAATACCTATAACGTGCCGATTACGATTGGCTGGTCACGTGATGGTCGAGACAGTGCATTGATTCCATCCTCAGGATCTTTGCAGCAGCTCAATGCTGAAGTGGGTACGCCCGTGGGCAATATGATGTTCTATCGGCTATTTGGCCAGTATCAGAAATATCACTCTTTCTCGAAAGGTAATATTCTGTCCTTTAATGGTGAGGTCGGTTATGGCGAGGCATATGGCAAATACCCCTTCCCAATCACCAAGAATTACTATGTGGGTGGTATCGGATCGGTACGTGGTTATGCACCGGGATCCCTGGGACCAACTTACGTAAATACCTATACTGGCCTGAATCAGCCTACCGGTGGTCAGTCTAAGATCGTTAGTAACGTGGAATATACCGTACCTGTTCCAGGCTCTGGTGTAGATAAAACCCTGCGAGTATTTGGCTTCGTGGACGGCGGTAATGTGTATAACGAAAATATCAATCTTGTCTTGAGATATTCCTATGGCTTGGGTTTATCATGGATATCACCGCTTGGTCCGTTAAAATTCAGTTATGGTATTCCGATCAAATCCTTGCCAACGGATAACATACAGCGTTTGCAGTTCCAAGTGGGTACCGCGTTTTAATTGTTTAAGGAAAGTTTTATGAAGCTCAATCAGTCTTCAAAATGGATTCAAGTTGGCTTAATTGCTATGACTTCTGCTATTGCCATGCCACAAGTTATGGCACAAGAGAGCGGAACTCGGGTTGGGGCAGTGAATGTTGAGAAAGTATTTAACGAATCCGATATGGCTAAGGCTAGCCAGACCAGATTGCAGAACGAATTTACAAAGCGTCAAAACGAAATTCGTCAAAGCGCAGAAAGAATTAAGTCTGCTGCTGAAAAATTAGATCGTGATTCAGCGGTAATGTCAGAAGCAGAGCGCGTTAGAAAACAGCGCGAATTGGCTGACCAAGATCGTGAATTACAACGTAAGCAACGTGAGTACACAGAAGATTTGAACCAGCGTAATTTTGAGGAGCGCGCCAAGATTGCTGAAAAAGCCAATCAAGCTCTCAAGCAAATCGCCGATCAAAGAAAACTGGATGTCATTATTCAAGACCCGGCTTATGCCAATCCTAAGGTCGATGTGACTGATGATGTCATCAAGGCTTTAAATAGTCTCAAGTAAGTCCTTATGCCAACCGCCATCGAGCTGGCCAAACAGTTTCAAGTAAGCTTGGTGGGGGATGGTTCCCTCGCGCTTCAGGGTCTCGCTCCGCTCGAGCGAGCTCAAGCTAATCAGATCTCCTTTCTTTCAAATCCGCTATACCGTCAACAGGCTAGTGATAGTGTTGCTGGTGGCTTGATTGTTAATCAAGCTGATGCGGATTTTCTTCAGGCAAATCCTGGGAGCGGCTCAGTAGGGCGCGTCTATTTTGTTTCCAAGAACCCTTATGCTACTTTTGCCAGAATGGCGCAGTACTTTGCCAAGACTTTGGCTCCCGTTTATGCGCCTGGAGTACACCCAAGTGCTGCCATTGATTCTTCTGTAACAATTCCTGCTTCATGTCACATTGGTCCGTTTGTTCAAATTGGCCCCGGTGTGAAATTGGGCGAGCGGGTGGTCTTGTTGGGCAATACTTCTATCGCTAGAAATTCCATTATTGGTAGCGACGCTTTGATCTACCCAAATGTATCCGTTTATTCAGAAACCACCATAGGCGAGCGCTGCATTATTCATAGTGGCGCTGTGATTGGCGCAGATGGTTTTGGTTTTGCTCCTGATTTTTCTGCAACTGGCGCAGAGTGGGTCAAGATCCCGCAAACTGGTGCTGTAGTGATTGGTGATGATGTTGAAATTGGTGCGTCAACTACTATCGATCGTGGTGCCATGAGTAATACCATCATAGGCAATGGAACTAAGATTGACAACCAAGTTCAGATTGCTCATAACGTAGTAGTGGGCAACTGTTGCGTGATTGCGGGTTGCGCTGCCATCTCTGGTAGTACCAAAATTGGTAACTTCTGCATCATTGGTGGTGCCGCTAACTTTGCAGGTCATCTCACCATTGCTGATAAAACTACTGTTTCTGGAAATACCTCCATTATTCGCTCTATCACAGAGCCAGGCCAACACTTCACGGGCGTTTATCCTTCGATGCTTCATGGTGCCTGGGAGAAAAATGCAGCTATTTTGCGTGGCCTCGATAAAATACGTCAACGCTTACGATTATTAGATAAATCTAAATAATTTCGTCACCATATTAAAAAATTAGAAACTTTATCCAGTAGGTAAATACATGAGTAAACCCATCGCTATCGACATCAATCAAATTTTGAAGTTGTTACCACACCGCTATCCTTTTTTATTGGTTGATCGCGTGTTGGAGATTGAGCCTCGCCAAAGTATTACAGCCCTTAAAAATGTCACCATGAACGAGCCATTTTTTCAGGGACACTTTCCAGATTTTCCGGTAATGCCAGGCGTTCTAATTATTGAGGCGCTTGCTCAAACCGCTGCTCTTCTTACTTTTTCAGAAGTGCGCGAAGAGAATGCCATTTACTACTTTGCCGGTATTGACGGTGCTCGCTTTAAGAAACCAGTGTTACCTGGCGACCAGTTGATCATGACTGCTAAGTTAGAGCGTGAACGTGCTGGTATCTACAAGTTTCAAGTGCAAGCCACTGTTGATGGTGAACTTGCTGCTGAAGCAAATATTACTTGTGCTGTTCGTACGAAAGGCGCGTAATGACTCGGATTCATGCATCCGCTGTAGTTGATAGCAAAGCTGAGATCGCTAGCGACGTAGAGATCGGTCCATACTCGGTCATTGGGCCAAACGTCAAAATCGGTGCTGGTAGCAAGATTGGATCTCATACTGTGATCGAGGGTTACACCACGATCGGCAAAGAGAATAATTTTGCACACTTTGCGGCTATTGGTGGCGCCCCCCAGGATATGAAATACCGAGGCGAGCCAACACAGCTCATTATTGGTGATCGCAATACGATTCGTGAGTTCACCACCATTCATACGGGTACTTCTCAAGATGAGGGCATTACCCGCATTGGTGATGACAACTGGATCATGGCTTATGTGCACATTGCGCATGATTGTCAAATTGGCAACCATACGATTTTCTCGAGTAACGCACAAATTGCCGGTCATGTGAAGGTGAGTGACTGGGCGATTATGGGTGGCATGTCTGGTGTGCATCAATTTGTCCGCATCGGTCAACATGCGATGTTGGGTGGCGCCTCTGCATTAGTGCAAGATATTCCGCCTTTTGTGATTGCTGCAGGGGATAAAGCTTCTCCTCACGGAATTAATGTTGAGGGCTTAAAGCGTCGAGGCTTTTCAACTGAAACGATTTCTGCACTACGTCAAGCCTATAAGGTCCTCTATAAAGATGGCCTCAGCTTCGAAGAGGCTAAGGTAGAGATTCAGAAGATGGCGCAAGCTAGTGCATCTGATGCTGCTACTGCAGAAAAGCTGACTGAGTTCCATGACTTTATTGCCGCCTCCACGCGCGGCATTATTCGGTAGAGAAGTTCTAGTGCCCAAACTTGCTTGTGTTGCAGGAGAGCCATCAGGTGATTTGCTGGCCGCACCAGTACTGAGTGCCTTAAAGCAAATTCCTGAAACATCAGATCTTCAGGTGTACGGTGTTGGCGGTCCACGCATGCAGGCTGAAGGTCTGCGTTCGGACTGGCCTATGGAGACTTTGAGTGTTCGCGGCTATGTTGAGGCTATCAAGCAGCTACCTGCAATTCTGAAACTACGCAAAGAGCTTATCGCTAACCTCCTTGGGGAGGGGCGTCCTGATGTGTATTTGGGAATTGATGCGCCAGATTTCAATTTGGGCGTGGAATTGGCTTTGCGAAAAGCCGGCATACCTACTTTGCATTTTGTGTCCCCATCTATTTGGGCATGGCGAGCAGGGCGTATCACTAAGATAAAGCAGGCTGTAGAGCGCATGCTCTGCATCTTTCCATTTGAGCTCGAAATTTATGAGCGCGCTGGTATGAAAGCCACTTATGTTGGTCATCCACTTGCAAGTGAGATTCCGCTGGAACCTGATTCTGAGAAAGCTAAACGAAGTATTGAAGAGATGCTCAAGCTATCGAGCAAAACATTAGATGGCACGATTATTTCAGTATTGCCTGGAAGTCGTAGTTCAGAAATTGAATTGATTGCCCCAGTCTTTTTCGAGACCATGCCTTTGCTTGTAAAGAGATTACAGGGGCAAAACGTCCACTTCATTATTCCGGTTGCTACTGAGCGTTTACGCGCACCACTTGAGCTATTAAGAGAACAGGCTATTGAAAAAGATCCTTCCCTGAAGATCCATTTGATTGATGGTGAGGCCGATGCCGTTCTTGAAGCTGCGGATGTTGTATTGATCGCGAGTGGCACGGCTACTTTGCAAGCAGCCTTATGGAAAAAGCCCATGGTGATCTCCTATAAGGTGCCTTGGTTGACTGCTCAGATCATGAAACGTCAGGGCTATCTTCCTTATGTAGGCTTGCCTAATATTCTATGCGGCCAATTTGTGGTCCCCGAATTACTGCAGGATGATGCTACCCCCGAAAAATTGGCGGATGCTGTGTTAGATTGGTTAAATAGCCCAAGCAAGGTGACCCAACTCAAGGCACGTTTTGCACAAATGCATGACACCTTACGCAGGCCAACCGGTTTACTAGTGGCTCAAGCTGTTGCTCAAACGATCGCGGCTAAAAAACATCAGGTTGGTGCGTGAGCGTCATTTGGATTTGTGGGGTAGATGAAGCAGGGCGAGGCCCATTGGCTGGTGCGGTAGTTGCTGGAGCTGTTGTGCTTGACCCTGAAAATCCCATTGATGGATTGAAAGACTCCAAGAAATTATCTGCTGCCAGACGCGAGTTTCTATTTGAGCAAATTCAACTCAAAGCAAAGGCCTGGGGGATTGGCGAAGCGAGTCCAGCTGAGATTGATGAAATCAATATTTTGCAAGCAACCATGCTGGCAATGAGTCGTGCAATTGAAGATCTTGCTACCCGTTTAGGCAGCTGGCCTGATAAGGCTTTAATCGATGGTAATCGCTGTCCAGAGCTGCCCATTGCAGCAGAAGCTATTGTGAAGGGTGATACTAAAGAGCCGGCGATTTCAGCGGCATCTATTTTGGCGAAGGTGACTCGCGATCGTCAGATGATGGCGCTGCATGAGCGTCATCCTGAATATGGGTTTGCCCAACATATGGGTTATCCCACCGAGGCTCACTTAGCAGCATTACAACAATATGGGGTATGTAATGAGCACCGTCGGAGCTTTTCGCCTGTTCGCAATGTCTTAGCTCTGCATAGCTGATAATCCCAACTATGAAAATGGAATTTATCAGCTCAAAAGACAACTCCTTGTTTAAGGAAATTCGTCAATTACAAGCTACTGGCCCCAAGGGTCAGAAGGCCAGATTTGCCTGCGGTCAGGCTTTGCTAGAAGGTATTCATTTAGTGCAAACCTGGGTAGGCAATCCAGGACTCAAGACCTTAATTACCTCAGAGCTGGGTTTGCAAAACCCAGAGATTGCTCAGGCTGTATATGACCATGTAGAAATTTGTCCTGATACTCGGGTTTATCAGTTGGATAAAGGCTTATGGGACTTACTCAGTGATTTAGTCAATGCTCCGCAGATTGCAGGATTATTGGAGCTCCCACAAAGCGCTTTAAATCCCCAGAAATCTGTGACCACCATTTCTGGGGATGTGATTATTTTGGATCGTATTCAGGATGCGGGTAATGTGGGCTCTATTTTGCGCACAGCAGCAGCAGCTGGCTTTACTCAAGTAATCGCATTAACGGGTTGTGCCCATCTTTGGTCAAGCAAGGTATTGCGTGCTGGGATGGGTGCCCATCGCTTGCTAGATCTGTATGAGGGTTGGTCAACCCCACAAGTGCTGAGCGCTGTAACGTCGCCTTTACTGGCTGCTACTGCTGATGGTGAGATTGATCTCTTCAATATGCCTAAGGTATTGATTCATCCAGTTGCTTGGGTAATGGGAAGTGAAGGGCAAGGCGTATCTGAAGACCTGATGGCTCAGGCTAAAGGTGTATCCATTCCAATTGATCCTCGTGTGGAATCGCTCAATGTTTCCACAGCAGCGGCAGTATGTTTATTTGAGACCCTCAGAGTGCGGCGTGCTTAAATAGTAGTTTTTACGAGGGGCTGCTTTCGGCCAGATGCAGACGGTAAAGCAGGGTGTTGAAAATCTTTTTGTCGGTGGTTCGATTTCCGCGGACCCACCAATATAAGCTAGTAGACTTGAAACACCAATATGCACCTTAACCTCATCACCCAACTCGCTAACAGGTGAGATTGCGGGAGATGCACCTTTACCATGAACTCACATTGAAGAAAAACAATAAGACCGACCATATCTTGTTTTTTTTCAATGAAATGATAAGTTAAGTCTTTTAATGGACGCCCCCATAAGCCTTGAATATCTGCACCAACTAGGTGCGCCTCAGTTCGATAAAAAAGTGTTTACCCTAGGTTTAATTGGTTCGGCAGAAAAATATCGCACTTAAGTATTCACCTCAATTATTATTCAAAAATTCTGAAAAACTGTTGGGCTTACTCAATTTATCCCCCCTTAAAATTACCTAAAGAATTTTTAAAATGAAATCAAAAATTAAATACGCTCTAGCAGTATTTTTGTTTGGAATATCAAATCAATTATGGGCAGCTTGTGTAGTGCAAGGTGATAGCTCAATTATTGCAACAGCTAATGGGGATAGTTGTACTAACTCATCGGCAATTAGCACCTCAGCTAATGATGCTTTCGGCATGGATGCGGGATCGTTGACTTTCATCTCTCTCAGTAATGCCGCTAGCGGAACAATAACTACTACTGGGAATGGTGCTGCGGGTATTCATACAACAGGAGATAATGCAATTATTATTAATGATGGCACGATCGCAGTATCCGGAGGCTCTAATAGTGGAAACTTTGCGGATGGTATAAATGCTTTAGGGAATAATTCTCAAGTTACTAATAATGGCACGATAACAGCATCTGGCACCGCAATGTTTGGCGTTTGGTTTGATAATTCCACAGGCGGAAGCTTCAATAATACGGGGTCTATATTAGCTACCGACGTCGGTGGAGTTGGTGTTGCTTTGGGGAATACCACTGAAACTTTTGCTAACAGTGGAGTTATCGTATCCAATCAAGGATATGGTGTTCTTGCTCGGGCTGTCGAAAGCTTTACAAATACTGGAGAAATTACAGCCGCACCAAGTTCTTATGGTGTATTTGCAGTTGGCACTATCGCAACACTTAATAATGCTCAGGGCGGTAATGGTGCAAGTGGTTCAACAACAGCTCTAACATATACTGGTAATCTGCCGACTAATTACAACATCATCATTAACTCGCCTACTCATTATGGCCAGCTTGCTGGTACAGGTCTAGGTGGAGCAGCATCAACTTTTGGAATCTATGCTGGCTCAGTTCTTTCCAAGGGGTCATACACATCAGTCCTTTCTGGTTTTGCTACGTCGAATTTAGCCGGCACAACTTCAGGAAATTACAACGGCTTTACTTGGTCGCTCAGTAACTCTTCGGGAGATATTTGGGATTTGATAGTTAATGGCGCATCTACAGCCGACACTCAACAGTCTTTGGTTAATACCGCAGCTTCACTCCAAAACACATATACCCTTCAAAACTCAGTCCTAGCCAATAGTTTTACCTATGACTGTAATGTGTTTGGCGCTAATAATGTTTGCGTTTCCGCTGGCGGTCGAAATACCCAAGTATCAGCAGCCAATGGCTTGAATAACGCCAGCGCATTATTGATTGCTGCTTATCGTGTAATGCCATCAGTTCGTGTAGGCGCCTACGCAGATCAGAACTTATCAGTAAACAACGCAGGCTCTACAGTGAACTTGGGTAACAACACTCCACTCATTGGTCTCTTTGGCGTCTGGAATGAGCGCTTAGATGGTACTGGCACAGAAGTGAAGGTATCTGCTGCTTATGGTCAAAAGAACACTACCGTGACTCGTCAGGTAGTTGGTACTAGTGAAGCTGGTTCAGGCTCTTCACAACTCAACAGTCAGGGCGCACAGTTAATAGCCAAGTATGGCTTTGGTGTTACTCCTGATGTGATCGTATCTCCCTATGTAGGTATGCGTTATACCCAAAACAACATGGGTGGCTATACAGAAGGGGCATCTTCAACAGTAACAGCGCCATTGACCTACTCATCACTCAATACCAATTCCACAACAGCGCTAGCTGGTATTGGCGCTCAATACAAGTTCATCCCACAAGCAACTGTTTTTGCTAGCGCTGGTGTTGAAACAGATACCAACACCAGCAATGGCACTTACTCGGCAACTGGAATCACTGGTTTAACCCCGATTAACTTCAATGCTAATCCAGTAAGAACTCGCCCAACTGCAACGCTAGGGGCTACCTATGATGTTGAGAAGAATCAACGGATTGGATTGACTGGAATCTATCGTCAAGAACCATATCAAGCAGTCTCTACAACCACTGTGATGGCGACTTATACGATTGGTTTGTAAGCAAAGCCGATTAGATTTAGATAAGAGACCCGCTTCGGTGGGTTTTTTTGTTTTCTGCCACCGTCGCTTATGGGTCGCAATCAGACCCTGAACAATACTTTTCTAGCCTAAGATTGTTTTATCTGATTTAATCGATTGCAATACCGTAGTAGCAATCTCTTCAATCGATTTACTGGTGGTGGCTACCCAAGGAATAGATTCCTTTTTCATCATCGCGGTTGCTTCATTGATCTCATAGCGGCAATTTTCTAACTTCGCGTAATTGCTTCCAGGGCGTCGTTCATTGCGGATCTCCGACAGACGTTCGGCATCAATCATTAAGCCAAAAATCTTATTGCGATAGGGAATCAAATCTTTTGGTAATTGCCCACGCTCAAAATCTTCAGGAATCAAGGGGTAGTTTGCCGCCTTCATCCCATATTGCATTGCTAAGTAGAGGCTAGTGGGTGTTTTGCCCACCCGAGAAATGCCCACCAAAATGACATCTGCCTCGGCAAGGTTCTTGTTTGACTGCCCATCATCATGTGCCAGGGAGTAATTGATGGCCTCAATCCGGTTTTTATAGGCTTCAGTATCTGCATTGTGATGAAGGCGGTTCATGGCATGGGTCGATTTAACCC
The DNA here is from genome assembly GCF_018687975.1 of Polynucleobacter sp. es-EL-1. Classification (NCBI taxonomy): domain Bacteria; kingdom Pseudomonadati; phylum Pseudomonadota; class Betaproteobacteria; order Burkholderiales; family Burkholderiaceae; genus Polynucleobacter; species Polynucleobacter sp. es-EL-1. Next base: position 1,219,627 of record NZ_CP061310.1, on the reverse strand, counting down.
CTAGGGCATGCTCCAAGGGCGCCACAAAGGTCTGGAACATGTCCAAAATCAAGCCATTGGCCTTTCCAACAATCTGATTGAGTTCGGGATTCACCAAGGTGGTGAAAACGATGGGCTGAACCGCGTATTTAGCGGCCGCCTGATTAATGCTAGAAACAGCGTCATGCGCTTTTTCAGGGCTATCTACAAATGGCACCCGAATGTGCTTAAAAGTGGCCTCAAATTGGGCCAAAATCGACTGGCTGAAGTTCTCGGCAGTAATGCCGGTGCCATCAGAAACGATAAAAACAATACGGGCTTGGGTAGACATGAGATTGGCCTAAAAAGTCGTTGTCAGCACTACAATATGCAGTTATTGAAGTATGCCGTATTTTATTCGGCCGCTTGACCAGTTTCCTTATCTTTAGAGAGTATTTTATGTCCAACCAACAGCAACAAAATAGCAATGTAGCAAATGCCTATGTTTTGCCTTTTGAGCAACTCCGCATGACTGACGTTGAGTCAGTCGGCGGTAAAAATGCATCACTGGGTGAAATGATTTCTCAGTTGTCCTCCACGGGTGTGCGTGTACCTACTGGATTTGCAACAACCTCATTAGCGTTTCGTGATTTCTTAGAGCACAACAATTTGACTGAGCGCATTCAGAAGCGCTTGGAAAATCTCAATATTGATGATGTACGTGCTTTGGCTGAAGCTGGTAAAGAAATTCGTGGCTGGATTGAAACGGCTCCATTTCAACCGCGTTTGGATGAAGAGATTCGTTCAGCATTTAAAAAATTAGATGATTCTGGCAAAGGCTCTTTTGCAGTGCGCTCCTCTGCAACTGCAGAAGATTTGCCTGATGCTTCATTTGCTGGCCAGCAAGAAACTTTCTTGAACGTTGAGGGTATTGATGACGTTTTGAAGAAGATCCGCGAAGTATTTGCCTCTTTGTACAACGACCGTGCGATTTCTTACCGCGTTCACAAGGGTTTTGCTCATGCTGAAGTAGCCTTATCTGCTGGTATCCAGCGCATGGTCCGCTCTGACCTGGGTGCAGCTGGTGTGATGTTTACTCTAGATACAGAGTCTGGCTTTGAAGATGTCGTGTTTATTACCTCAAGCTATGGCTTGGGCGAGACAGTAGTGCAGGGTGCAGTGAATCCAGATGAGTTCTATGTATTCAAAACTACTTTGGCGCAAGATAAGAAGGCGATTATTCGCCGCTCATTAGGTTCAAAGTTAATTCAGATGCAATTCGCCCCAGCAGGCTCTGCTGAAAAGGTGGTGACAGTGGATGTGACTCCAGAAAAGCGTAATCGCTTCTCATTAGAGGATGCCGATATTACCGAGTTGGCCAAGTACGCTGTGATCATCGAAAAACACTACGGTCGTCCAATGGATATCGAGTGGGGTAAAGATGGTCAAGATGGTCGTATCTATATTTTGCAAGCACGCCCAGAGACTGTAAAGAGTCAAGCTGCTGGTCAAGTAGAAATGCGCTACAAGCTCAAGGGCACCTCTAAGGTTCTCGCCAAGGGCCGTGCTATTGGTCAAAAGATTGGTGCTGGTCCAGTACGTGTCATTCGTGACCCAAGCGAAATGGATCGTGTTCAACCGGGTGATGTATTAGTTGCTGATATGACAGACCCGAACTGGGAGCCCGTTATGAAGCGCGCTTCCGCGATTATTACCAATCGTGGTGGTCGTACTTGCCACGCGGCGATTATTGCGCGTGAGTTGGGTGTGCCTGCAGTAGTGGGTTGTGGCGATGCGACTGAGCATTTGCAAGATGGCATGATGGTGACGGTTTCTTGCGCAGAAGGTGATGAAGGTCACATTTATGACGGCTTAATCGAAACTGAAGTAACTGAAGTGTCTCGCGGTGTATTACCTGAGATTCCAGTGAAGATCACCATGAATATTGGTAATCCGCAGTTGGCATTTGATTTCTGCCAAATTCCGAATGCCGGTGTTGGTTTGGCACGTCTTGAGTTCATCATCAATAACTACATTGGTGTGCACCCACGCGCTGTGTTGGAGTACCCAAATATCGATCCTGATCTCAAGCGTGCTGTTGAGAGTGTTGCCCGTGGCTATGCAAGCCCACGTCAGTTCTATGAAGATAAATTGGTAGAGGGTGTGGCAACTATTGCCGCCGCTTTCTATCCAAAGCCGGTTATCGTTCGTTTATCTGATTTCAAGTCAAACGAGTACAAGAAACTGATTGGTGGTTCGCGTTACGAGCCGGATGAAGAAAATCCAATGCTGGGTTTCCGTGGTGCATCCCGTTACGTATCGGCAGATTTTGGCGAAGCTTTTGCCTTAGAGTGCGCTGCAATGAAGCGGGTTCGTGAGGACATGGGTCTAGATAACGTCGAGATCATGGTGCCATTCGTTAGAACCATTAAGCAAGCTGAGCGCGTCATCGATATGATGGCAAAGTTTGGTCTCAAACGTGGTGAGAATGGCTTACGTTTAATCATGATGTGCGAGATTCCTTCTAACGCCATCTTGGCAGATCAATTCCTCGAGCATTTCGATGGATTCTCAATCGGCTCTAACGATATGACCCAGCTTACCCTTGGTCTAGATCGTGACTCTGGAATGGAGTTGTTGGCCATTGACTTTGATGAGCGCGATCCTGCGGTTGAGTTCATGATTGCACGTTCCATTGAGGCTTGCCGTAAGCAAAACAAATATGTTGGTATTTGCGGTCAAGGCCCTTCAGACCACCCTGACTTTGCTCGCTGGCTGGTCGCCAAAGGTATTACTTCAATCTCACTCAACCCAGATAGCGTAGTTGCCACTTGGGAAATGTTGGGCAAGAAAGAAGCTTAAGTAAGTACAGCATCATTTAAAAAAGGCCTAGATTTTTCTAGGCCCTTTTCTTTGGTGCAAGCTGGATTTAAGCTTTTACCTTACTGCCAACTTTTTTCTTTGCGACAGATTTACTTGCTACTTTCTTGGGTGTCTTAGGTAATGGGCTTTTCTTCACGCGATGAATTGGCACCGCACCCATTTTCTTGGCGGGAGCCGTAATAGAGCGTGAGGGGGTGGCGCCAGACCAGCTTGGTTCAGCAATGGAGTTAAAGGCAGCGCGTAACTTCTCACCCCAGAGTTGATGAATCATTTGGAAATATGGGTTAGATTCATCCATGGTAACTAGCTTGCTAGCCTGCAATGAATTCTTCTCATAGACTAAGAGGTCTAATGGCAAACCTACTGAGATGTTGCTATTGAGAGTGGAGTCCATTGAGATGAGCGCGCACTTGGTAGCTAAATTGAGTGGTGTATCAAAGGTAATGACGCGATCCAGAATCGGTTTGCCGTACTTGGATTCACCAATCTGGAAGTAGCAGGTTTCAGGCGTAGCTTCAATAAAGTTACCAGCGGAATAGATGTTAAAAAGCCTAGGTCGTTCATCTTTAATTTGCCCACCAAAAATCAGATTGCAATTAAAGTCAATTCCAGCTTTCTCAAGAGCCTTGTGGTCTCTGTCATATACCTGCTTAATGGCATCACCAATGACCACTGCAGCATCATGTGAGCTTTCCACGTTCCAAAGATTTTTACCATTGAGCAATTGTCCTTGGAGAAGAATTTCTTTTACCGCTTGGGTAATCGCCAGATTGCCTGCACTCATTAAGGTGAAGAAACGATCTTTGTCTTTTTGAAACAGAGACATTTTTCGAAAGGTGCCGATTTGATCAACACCAGCATTCGTGCGAGTGTCTGATAAAAATACTAAACCGTCTTTCAGGCAAAGCCCAACGCAATACGTCATCCTGCAACCCCTTAAATGAATTCTTGAAATTATCTCTTACTTATTAGTATTGGGGCTAAGTCTATTTGATTTGAGAGATGGAGATGCTGGCACTGAGTTCTTCTCCATCCCCGCCAGACCTTACCCCTTTAACGGGGGCAGCGGAATAATAATCCCTACCAATGGCCAGACGAATGTGACGTGAATCAATCAAGCAGGCATGGGTGATATCCACGCTAATCCAAATGCCTTTGTCAATATCACTACAAAAATCGATCCAAGCATGGCTAGCTAGGTTAGGGGATTCTTCCGCAAAAAAATACCCGCTGACATAGCGTGCAGGAATGCCGGATGCCCTGCAAAGACCAAGCATGATATGAGCATGATCCTGACAAACACCGGATTTCATCGCAAAGGATTGCGCTGCGGTCGTGGCGAAATTGGTTTGGCCGGGAAAGTACAAAATAGTCCCTTGTACTGCGGCTGCTAATTCAAGGACCTCTTCGATGGAGTTGTTCTTTGGCAAAGAGGCTGAGAAATACTCCAACATTTCCGGAGTTGGCTCGGTGAGATGGGTTTGCTGAAGTAGATGATAGGGTGATACCGCCTTTGGCTCATCGATAAATTCATAAGCATCATGGGTATGCACTTCACCTTCAGCTTCAATCATCATTGAGGTGTAGGAGCTTTCTTGAACAAAGATATTGCACAGATTGCCAAAGGCATCATAAGAGCTGCTAGCTTTAATCGGAGTGCTGACTTTCCACTTATCAATTGTCTGACCGGCAACTGAAGGGGGTGTGAGGCGCAACTCTTGAATGGAATAGCGAACCGGCGTTTCGTAGCGGTATTCTGTGCGGTGACGAATCTTGAGGTGCATGGGGCTCTTTATGCGACAGCTAAAGGAATGAGATAGGCATTGCTAAATTCGTCGGCAATGTGATTAATGCGCTCCAAGAATTCTTCGATGAACTCATCCAACCCTTGCGAGAAAACCTCATCAATATCGGAATAATCTAGACTTGCCTTGAGTTTTCCAAGAAGACGTTCAATTTCCTTAGATCGCTGATTTTTTACTTCCGACACCAAGGGGATGAGTTCGTTTACGCAGCAAACCAAGGAGCGCGGCATTTGTTTATTGAATATCAGGAGTTCAGCTACCTGCTTGGGAGTGACTTGGTCAGAGTAAATCTGCCGGTAAATCTCAAATGCAGAAACCGAGCGCAGCAGGGCAGCCCAATGGTAAAAATCAAAGAAGTTTCCATCGGTGCCGTCTAGTTCAGATGGCTTATCGCTGCGAAGTACTTTGAGCGCTGCAGGATCTTCATACTTAGTCTCAAGGATACGGGCGGTGTTATCGGCGCGTTCGAGTAAGGTGCCAATATTCATGAAGTAGAAGGCTTCATTCTTGAGCATCGTGCCATGCATCACCCCTCTAAATAAGTGACAGCGATGCTTGACCCACTCCAGTAGTCTGCTGGGATCGGCTTGATTTCTAGCCTCTAAAATCTGTTGCAGCTCAAGCCAGGTTGTATTTTGGGTTTCCCATACTTCGGAGGTAATCTTGCCGCGAATGACGCGTGCATTTTCTCTGGCCGCAAATAGACAAGAGACAATGCTCGAGGGATTACTGGTTTCATAGATCATGAAATCGAGCACATTCTCCCGATTAATCACTTTGTATTGCTTTAAGAATGCATCTTCAAGCTTAGAGATGGTGAGGAGTTTCTTCCAACTCTGCTCCAAAAACTCAGCAGGCTGAGGCAGCAAAGAAGTTTGATGATTAACATCTAACATGCGAGCAGTATTTTCTGCACGCTCGGTATAGCGGGCCATCCAGTACAAGCAATCGGCGGTGCGGCTCAACATATTTTGATTCCCTTATCCTTCTAAAACCCAAGTGTCTTTAGTGCCACCACCTTGAGAGGAGTTCACCACTAAAGAACCTTCCTTAAGGGCAACTCTAGTGAGGCCGCCAGGAACCATCTTGATCGTTTTTCCTGATAGTACAAAAGGTCTTAAGTCGATATGTCTTGGAGCTACGCCAGACTCGACAAAAGTGGGGCAGGTAGAGAGTGCGAGTGTAGGTTGTGCAATGTATTTATCTGGATTGGCAATCAGATGACCTCTAAACTCTTCGATTTCTGCTTTGGTAGAGGCGGGTCCAACCAACATGCCATAACCTCCAGCCCCATGGGTTAACTTCACCACCAGTTTCTCTAGATTTGCCAAGGTATAGGCTAGATCATCAGGTTTGCGACACTGAAAGGTCGGGACGTTATTGAGAATTGGCTTTTCTCCCAGATAGAACTCAATCATGTCAGGCACATAAGGGTAGATTGATTTGTCATCTGCGATACCGGTTCCAATTGCGTTAGCTAAGGTAACGTTACCAGCACGATAAGCCGACAGTAATCCGGCCACTCCTAAAGTGGAGTCTGAGCGAAAAGCCAGTGGATCTAAAAAGTCATCATCCACCCGACGATAGATCACATCGACCCGTTCAGGCCCTTGCGTGGTTCGCATATAGACCTGTTCATTTTTTACAAACAGATCCTTTCCTTCAACCAGCTCTACACCCATTTGTTGAGCTAGATAGCTGTGTTCAAAATAGGCTGAGTTATACATGCCAGGGGTCAGAACGACAACGTTAGGTTTTTTAACGTCATCTGGCTTTACGGACTTTAAACACTCCAATAAGAAGTCTGGGTAGTGCTCCACTGGGGCAACACGATATTTTTGGAAAAGATCCGGGAAGAGACGCATCATCATCTTACGGTCTTCAACCATATAGGACACACCAGAGGGCACGCGCAAGTTATCTTCTAGGACATAAAACTCACCTTCGCCAGCACGCACAATATCGATCCCGGCAATTTGGGCATAGATATCACGCGGGACATTCACGTTGCGCATCTCTGGACGATACTGCGCGTTATTGAAGATTTGTTCCGCAGGAATAATGCCTGCTTTGATAATGTCTTCTTCGTGATAGATGTCGTAAATAAAGCGGTTTAATGCTTTAACTCGCTGGCGCAAGCCCGCTTCCAGTTGCTCCCATTCCTTCGCCGTGAAGATTCTGGGAACTTGATCAAAAGGAATGGTGCGTTCAGCCCCGAGATCATCTCCGTAGACGGCGAAAGTGATGCCCACCCTACGGAAGATCAGATCAGCTTCAGCACGCTTTAAGCCCATCAGGGCATCGCTCTGTTGTTTGAGCCAGCTATGAAAAACTTGGTAATGGGGACGCGCTTTTCCGTTGGCGTCGAGCATTTCGTCAAAAGGCAATTTCATAGTTACAAACTAATGCCTTCGGAGGGGTTAACTACAAAGAAAATGGAGCAGCTTGGTGCTTTAATGCACTAATTTAGTGCATCGCACTTTTGAGAGTCTACACTCTCCAGCGGTTTAGGCGTTGAGGTCGCCTCTAGCAATGCGTCCCTTTTGCACTTCCCATTCACGCTCTTTGGTAGCAGCGCGCTTATCGTGCTGTTTTTTGCCTCGGGCTAGTCCAATTTCACATTTCACATTGCCTTTGGAGAAATGCAAATTCAAAGGGACCAAGGTGTAGCCTTTTTGCTCCACTTTGCCAATTAGCTTGCGGATCTCAATGGCATTTAAGAGCAGTTTGCGAGTACGCGTGCTATCGGGAACGATATGGGTGGAGGCAGAGAGTAGGGGGGTGATATGGCAGCCAATCAGGAATAGCTCCGCCTTACGGATGACAACATACGCTTCTTTGATGTGCACGCGACCTGCGCGAATGGCTTTGACTTCCCAGCCCTCCAGAACAAGTCCTGCTTCAAACCGTTCCTCGATAAAATAATCGAAGAAGGCTTTTTTGTTATCGACGATACTCATATTTATTTAGCTTCTCAAGATCGATTATGGCAGACGTCTACAAGACCGTTTTAATTGGCCAATCAGCCGACCGGATGTATGGCTTAGTGACAGATGTTGCCCGCTACCCAGAGTTCCTTCCCTGGTGCGGCGGCGTGGAAATATTTGAGCAAACGGATACCGTTTTAGACGCAAAAATCAATATTCAGTTCAAGGGCATTACTCAGTACTTTCATACCCGCAACATCAATCACCGCCCAGAAACCATTGATATGGTCTTTGTGGATGGTCCATTTAAGCATTTTTCAGGTCAATGGAACTTTATTCCCCTCAAGGAAGATGCCTGTAAGGTGGAATTCAAGCTCCACTGGGAGTTCAAGAGCGCCATTTTGGATAAGATCATCGGTCCGGTTTTTGGCCACATTGCTGGTACTTTTGTGGACTGTTTTGTAAAGCGTGCTGAAGACCTTTATGAGCAGTAAAACCATTAAAATTTTGCTTTGCGATGCCAGGCAAGGTGAGCCTACATTAAGCCCTTTCAGTCTTGAGCTTGAGTCTAAAGAGCAAGCCACGGTTGGTTTGGCTCTGCTTAGAGCGGGAATTGCCAATAGCCCCGATGATCCTGCCTTGGCCAGAAAGGGCTGTTTTGGGGTCTTTGGAAAGCGCAAGGATTGGGATAGCCCCATTTACGACGGGGATCGTTTGGAGCTCTACTCGCCGCTGCTGGTCGACCCCAAAGCAGTGCGTCGCAAGAAGGCAAATCAGAACCAAGATGCCAAATTCCAGGCTGCCGCAGCTAAAAGAAAGGCCAGGAGGCTATAATCGGTTTTTGCGACTAGGGGTTTTGCATGCGACTCATTCAAAAAGCACTCACTTTTGACGATGTGCTCCTCGTACCGGCCTATTCTTCGGTACTTCCTCGGGATGCCAGTTTGGCAAGTAAGTTAACTCGAGATATTTCACTCAATACACCGCTGGTGTCCGCTGCCATGGATACCGTGACCGAAGGTCGATTGGCAATTGCCATGGCCAGCGAGGGTGGCATTGGCATTATTCATAAAAACCTCAAGCCAGCTGAGCAAGCCCGTGAAGTGGCTAAGGTCAAGCGCTATGAATCCGGTGTACTCCGTGACCCGATTACCATCGGTCCAGATGCCACATTGCGCCAAGTGATTCAGCTTTCTCGTGAGCATGGCTTCTCGGGATTCCCAGTTCTGACTGGCAAGGAAGTGGTTGGCATTATTACTAACCGCGACTTACGCTTTGAAGAAGACTTAGATGCGCCAGTGAAATCCAAGATGACTCCGCGTGAGCGCTTGATTACCGTTAAAGAAGGTTGCTCATTAGACGAAGCAAAGCGTTTAATGAGTCAGCACCGCCTTGAGCGCGTATTGGTGGTAAATGACAAGTTCGAGTTGCGCGGTTTAATTACCGTTAAAGATATTCTCAAAGCCACAGAGCACCCAAATGCTTGTAAAGACAGTGAAGGTAAGTTGCGAGTGGGTGCGGCGGTTGGCGTAGGCCCAGACAATGATGAGCGTATTGAGTTGTTAGTGCGTGCTGGTGTTGACGTTATCGTTGTGGACACAGCCCATGGCCATAGCCAAGGTGTTTTGGATCGCGTGAAGTGGGTGAAGAAAAATTATCCTCACGTGCAAGTGATTGGCGGCAATATTGCTACAGGTGATGCAGCTAAAGCTTTAGCTGATCATGGTGCTGATGGCGTGAAGGTTGGTATCGGCCCGGGCTCCATTTGTACCACCCGAATTGTTGCAGGCGTTGGCGTTCCGCAGATTACGGCGATTGTGAATGTCGCTACTGCGCTCAAAGGTACAGGCATTCCATTGATTGCTGACGGTGGTGTACGTTATTCCGGTGATGTTGCTAAAGCCTTAGCCGCTGGTGCTAGTTCAGTGATGATGGGTGGCATGTTTGCCGGAACCGAAGAGGCGCCAGGCGAAGTGTTCTTGTATCAGGGCCGTTCCTATAAGAGCTATCGTGGCATGGGTTCTTTGGGCGCGATGGCCGATGGTTCTGCTGATCGTTATTTCCAGAGCGATATTAGTGCTGCCAATGCAGAGAAGCTTGTTCCTGAGGGCATCGAAGGTCAAGTGCCATACAAAGGCAGTGTTCTGGCCATCTTGCATCAATTGACTGGCGGTATTCGTTCTTCAATGGGCTATTGTGGCTGTAAGACTATTGACGAGTTGCATGAGAAAGCGAATTTTGTGGAAATCACTTCAGCAGGTGTACGAGAGTCACATGTTCATGATGTGAAGATCACTAAGGAAGCGCCGAATTACCACATTGATTAAGACTTAAATTAAGGCAGCTTCTTTCGTGCACGACAAAATACTGATTCTGGACTTTGGTTCACAAGTTACTCAACTGATTGCAAGGCGTGTGCGTGATGCACACGTCTATTCTGAGATCCATCCCTATGATTGTGATCCAGAATTTATTCGCAAATTCATTCAAGAGCAGGGCGGTAAGGGAATTATTCTTTCTGGCGGTCCCAGCTCCGTAACCGAGGAGGGAAGCCCACGCGCACCCCAAATCGTTTTTGAATTAGGTGTTCCTGTTTTAGGTATTTGCTACGGCATGCAAACTATGGCAACCCAATTGGGTGGAGCAGTTGCTTCTGCTGAGTCTCTTGGCAAGGCACGTGAGTTTGGTTACTCTGAAGTTCGTGCCCATGGCCATACTGATTTACTAAAAGGTATTCAAGACTTTTCTACTAGCGAAGGTCATGGCATTCTCAAAGTATGGATGAGTCACGGAGACTCTGTAACAAGCTTGCCACCAGCATTTAAGTTAATGGCCTCTACCGAGTCTTGTCCGATTGCAGGAATGGCTGATGAGGCGCGGCGTTTTTATGCATTTCAGTTTCATCCTGAAGTAACCCATACATTACAAGGCGAAGAAATCCTTGGTCGCTTTGTTCATCAGATCTGCGGTTGTAAACCAGACTGGGTGATGGGTGACTATATTGCTGAAGCAGTCGACCATATTCGTAGGCAAGTAGGTGATGAAGAGGTCATTCTTGGTTTATCGGGTGGCGTTGATTCCAGTGTCGCGGCCGCATTAATTCATCGTGCAATTGGTGAGCAGCTCACCTGTGTCTTTGTTGATCATGGTCTGCTTCGTCTCAACGAAGGCGATATGGTGATGGAGATGTTTGCGCGCAACCTCGGTGTCAAAGTGATTCGAGTAGATGCTAAAGACAAATTTATGTCTGAGCTTGCTGGGGTTTCAGACCCAGAAGCTAAGCGCAAAATTATTGGTAAAGAATTCGTTGAAATTTTCCAAACTGAATCTGGCAAGATTCAAAATGCCAAGTGGCTTGCTCAGGGAACTATTTATCCAGATGTGATTGAGTCTGCTGGTAAAGGTAAGAAGGGCGCGCATACGATTAAGAGCCACCACAATGTGGGTGGTCTGCCTGAAGATATGCACCTCAAGCTACTTGAGCCACTGCGTGAGCTATTTAAAGATGAAGTGCGTGAACTCGGCGTTGCCTTAGGCTTGCCGCGTGAGATGGTCTATCGCCATCCTTTCCCGGGACCTGGTCTTGGTGTGCGCATCTTAGGTGAAGTGAAAGCTGAGTTTGCAAGCTTGTTACAACGTGCTGATGCGATCTTCATTGAAGAACTACGCAATACGATTGACGAGGTCAGTCAAAAGTCTTGGTATGACTTAACTAGCCAAGCCTTCGCAGTCTTCTTGCCAGTGAAATCAGTGGGCGTGATGGGTGATGGTAGAACCTATGAGTATGTTGTTGCGCTTCGAGCGGTGCAGACGCAGGACTTCATGACAGCACATTGGGCGCATTTGCCCCATGATTTGCTCGGCAAAGTATCGAATCGCATCATTAATGAAGTGCGTGGTATTAATCGCGTCGTCTACGACATTAGCGGAAAACCGCCAGCAACTATTGAGTGGGAATAGACGAATTTAGTCTGTGACCCCTCATGCTTGAGTTACGAGAAACTGCCCTCGCAATACTGGCAAATACAGATGTCCAGCTCAAGGTAGAGCGACTCCAGCATTTGTTTGATGAGTATCAGCAGCAGCGTATTCATTTAGATGTCTCCAAAGAGTATTTGGCAGATCATCTCAGCCTTCCAGGAAGACCCCAAAAACCCGAACTGGTTCCTCCTTTAGAGGTTCCTAAAAGAAGAATGGACACGATTGAGGGCAGGGCAAGCTTATTGCATTCATTGGCCCATATTGAATTTAATGCCATGAATCTTGCTTTAGATGCAATCTGGCGTTTCCCCAATATGCCAACGCAATACTATGAGGATTGGCTTAAGGTCGCCAAGGAAGAGGCGTATCACTTTAGCTTGGTCAATGAGCATATGCAGTCATATGGTTTTTCTTATGGCGATTTTCTTGCCCACAACAGCTTGTGGGAGATGGTGGAGAGAACGACTGATGCGGTCATTGCCAGAATGGCGCTAGTACCTAGAACCATGGAAGCAAGAGGTTTGGATGCGGTGCCAGGAATACGAGATCGATTTAAGCAAATCAAAGATGCTAAAGCAGTTGAGATTTTAGAAATTATTCTGCATGATGAGATTGGCCATGTATTTATTGGTAATCGCTGGTTCAATTTCTTATGTGCCAAAGACAATCTATCCCCGATTACTACCTATCGAGATTTGGCGCGGCAATATCGAGCCCCAACACTTAGAGGCCCTTTTAATGTAGAGGCGCGTCAGCAGGCTGGATTTACCCAAGAAGAGTTGAAAATCTTAGGGGTGATGAGCGAACCTCAATCGACCACTTGTGGCTAATATGAAAGTTCTGAGCCTCATTCCACCGATGACGCAGCTCAATACGCCGTATCCCTCTACGGCCTATCTCACCGGCTTCTTGAGGTCGTGTGGCTTTGATGCGGTTCAAGAGGATCTTGCCTTGGCTTTAGTGTTGGGATTCTTCACGCCAGAGGGGTTGCTTGAAATTGAGCAAGAAGCATTGGGGCTTGCCGAAGAAAATCGCAGTGCTAGTGTCAATTTTTTTCTAGATTATTTTGATGAATACCAAAGCACGATTTCTTTAGTGATTGCTTTTTTACAAGGGCGAGATAGTACTCTTGCTCATCGCATTAATAGTCGTGCCTTCTTGCCAGAAGGCCCCCGTTTTGCCTCTATGGATGCGTATGACGAAGAGGAGGGTGGTGATTCTTTGGCTTGGGCATTTGGGGCGCTGGGCTCTCAAGATCGCGCAAGACATTTGGCGACGCTTTATCTCAATGATTTATCGGATGTATTGAAAGATGCTGTAGATGAACGTTTTGAGTTTGTGCGTTACGGAGAATCATTGGCCAGTAGTCAGCCTACCTTCACACCCTTAGCATCCGCTCTGGCAGCTGCTCCCACACTGATGGATCAGCATTTAAAGGAACTTACCAAGGCGGCTATTAATAAACATCAGCCCCAGTTGGTTTTATTGTCGGTGCCATTTCCAGGGGCGATGTACGCAGCGCTTCGCATTGCACAAACGATCAAAGCAGACTATCCACAAATTCATATTGGTTTAGGTGGTGGATATGTCAATACTGAATTGCGTGAGTTAAGTGATCCACGCATATTTGATTTTGTGGATTTCATCACCTTAGATTCTGGTGAGAGACCTTTATTGGCTTTGATAGAGCATCTCAAAGGCAAGCGCTCAGCAGAACGCCTGGTGAGAACATTCATTCGCAATCTTGATAATGAAGTACGTTACATCCATTGGCAGGAGCCAGACATCCCCTTTGAAGAAGTGGGTACGGCCACATGGGATGGCTTGCCATTAAATTCGTATTTGTCGCTCTTAGATATGCTCAACCCCATGCATCGTCTATGGAGTGATGGCCGATGGAATAAGCTCACGGTAGCGCATGGATGCTATTGGAAAAAATGTAGCTTTTGCGATGTCAGCCTGGATTACATCTCTCGTTATGAAACCGCCTCCGCCAGCATCTTGGTTGATCGTATTGAGGCAATTGTGGCTGAGACAGGGCAGACCGGCTTTCATTTTGTAGATGAAGCTGCCCCTCCAAAAGCATTAAAAGCTTTGGCCAAGGAACTTATTCGTCGCAAGGTGAATATTTCTTGGTGGGGAAATATTCGTTTTGAGAAAACATTCACTCCAGAGTTATGTGAGTTATTGGCCAAGAGTGGTTGTATTGCAATGTCAGGTGGTTTAGAGGTTGCTTCAGACCGCCTTCTAGCGCTGATGAAGAAGGGTGTTTCTGTTGAGCAAGTTGCCCAGGTCACCAAGGGATTCTCAGACGCAGGTATTTTGGTACATGCGTATTTGATGTATGGCTTTCCAACCCAAACCGTACAAGAAACAGTCGATGCCCTAGAGTATGTACGCCAGTTGTTTGAAAACGGCTGCATTCAAAGTGGTTTTTTTCACCGCTTTACTTGCACCGTCCATTCTCCAGTAGGGCTTGATCCAAAAGCATATGGGGTGGAGTTGATGCCACTTCCCCCCATTAGTTTTGCAAAAAATGATGTAGCGTTTATCGACCCTACTGGGGTAGATCATGATGCCCTTGGGGTTGGGTTAAAGAAGGCTATTTACAACTTTATGCATGGGGTGGGTTTTGAAGCTAAATCTCACACATGGTTTGATCTACCGAATATCCCCAAAGCTTCCGTTTCGCGTAATGCCATAGCTAAATTTTTAGGCTATGTATAAACTCTGAATACCAGCCCTATTATTAAAAAGTTAAATCAATTGATATGAAACTATCTCGCAGAACCTTTATTGCTTCTGCCGCTTTGGCTCCAGTCGCCTGTGGCGGCCTGTCATATGAGCATGGCACTCCTGTAACTCAGCCGAATCCCCTGCCAGCGATTCGTTCGCCTCAGGTAGGTCAAGAGTGGACCTATGTCAAAAAAGACGTATTTAGTGGTAAGACTCTGGAAGTCGTCAATGAGCGCGTCAAGAGTGTTGGCTCCTCTATTGTGATTGAGCGCAATACAACCGATGGTTATAGGCTGCCTGATGAAATCCAATCCTCCTGGGGAATGGTGACCTTGGATCCACAGTGGCCTCGTTTGTTGAGTTTTAGTCCTGCACTGCCGCTATGGCCTGAAAAACTCTCTGCTACCTGGGCAAAGCAGTTCACTACAAAGTACAGTATCGGCGGCTATTCTGATTCCAGAATGAACTGGCAAGAATATATGAGTGTTCATGGTTGGGAAAAGATTACCGTACCAGCGGGTGAGTTTGTGGCTTTGAGATTTCAGAATCTGATTAATTATGAGAGTGATGATCCCAATAAAGTCGACTGTATTCGCAAGGAAACAATTTGGTTTGTGCCGCAGATTGGTCGTTGGGTTGCTAGAGAAACCTCTGGTTCATATCAAATTCAAGGGCAGATTGGCGTAGTAATTTTGGAAGGCAGTTATCAGTGGCAGTTGACCTCATATAAATGAGATTGTTAAAAAAGCTTTTTTTACTCTTTTTGCCTCTGGCTTTGGCGGCATGTATTCCTGCGCAACCTTATCCAACTGGAGTATTGCTCAACCAGCCATTGAACCCACCCCAGGTGAGGGCTCCCAAAGTGGGTCAACAGTGGGTATATAACGTTCGCAATGTATTTAATCAGGAAATTGTGGACGTTGTTACTGAAACAGTAGTTTCTGTAGGACCGCAAATAGTTATAGCGCGTCAGGGTGTCAAGACCGGACGTTTGCCTGACGAGATTCAACAGCCCTGGGGATATATTCTGCAAGATCCTCATTGGAACCCGCCGCAAAAGTTTTTACAACCCATGCCTCTATGGCCCGAGCAACTCATCAGTGGCTGGTCTGGTTTTTATCGCAATCGCTACCAAGTAGTAGGCTACCCCGATAACGATTATTACTGGGGTGTAAATATCAATGCGTTGCGCTGGGAGCGAGTAAAAGTGCCTGCCGGTGAGTTCAATACGCTGTTGTACCGTAATGAGATGCCATTTTTTACCAGTAATGATTTTTCACGGGTTGCCAATATTCGTAATGAGGATGTGTGGTTTTCTCCAGAAATTGGCCGTTGGGTCATTAGGCGAAGTATGGGTCAGTACTTATGGGCTGGCATGTCTGGTTGGGGAGAGGCCCTCATGGAAGACTATTTGGAGTGGGAATTGGTATCCTGGAAGTAGGCAAAGCGCTTAAAATAAGCACTTAGCTATGTATACCGTCAAAGAACTCTTTCCAACCCTGCAGGGTGAGGGCGCCCACGCAGGTCGTGCCGCAGTGTTTTGCCGATTTGCTGGTTGCAATTTGTGGAGTGGACGCGAGGAAGATCGTGCTACTGCAGTCTGCCAGTTTTGCGATACCGATTTTGTTGGAAGCGATGGCGATGGTGGCGGTAAATTTGCAACCGCACCAGAGTTAGCGGATGCCATTGAGAATGCGTGGACCAGTACATCTGCCGGACCTCAACAACGTTATGTTGTATTTACCGGTGGTGAGCCACTACTACAGTTGGACGCACCATTAATTGATGCTTTGCATGCCAAAGGATTTTTGATTGCCATTGAAACGAATGGCACTCTCAAAGTGCCCAAAGGAGTGGATTGGGTTTGTGTAAGTCCTAAAGCGGGCTCCGATCTAGTTGTACTGCAGGCCGATGAAATTAAGTTAGTGATTCCACAGCAAGGTCATACCGCTATTGAGACCCTATTAGCACGATTTGAGAAGATGGATTACCGCAATCGTTTCCTGCAAGCAATGGATGGCCCCTTACAGCAAGAAAATCTCGCTTTGGCTATTCGTTTATGCCAAAAAAGGCCACTGTGGCGCTTGAGTGTGCAGACTCATAAAATAGTCGGCATTCGCTAGTCCTATTGCTGAGCCATTTATTTGTATCTAGAAAAACCTATATGACCACTAATTCCGAAGCTATTTCTATTACACGTCGACTGGAGTTTGATTCAGGTCATCGTATTCCCAATCATGATGGCCAGTGCCGCCATTTGCATGGACATCGCTATGCTATTGAGGTTACGCTCACTGGTGTGATTGCTGATCATCCTGGTAAAGCGGATGATGGGATGGTCTTGGATTTTGGGGATATTAAGCGCCTTACAAATCAATTTGTAGTGGAGCCCTGGGATCACGCTTTCTTGGTCGCCAAGGAGGATTCGGGCTTAGTGCAGTATTTAAACTCCATCCCAAATCATAAGACGGTAGTAATGGACCATGTTCCGACTGTCGAAAATTTAGCCAGCGCTGCATTCAAAATACTACAGCCGGTTTTTGAGAAAGCCTTTGACGGTCGCTTGAAGCTATCATCGATCCGCTTATACGAAACACCCAATTGCTGGGCCGATATCTCCCACCCATAATTTTATTGATCATGCAAGCTGAGCTTGACCGCCAATTTATGCAGCAGGCTATTGAGCAAGCGAAGTTGGCTGCTGCTGCTGGTGAGGTCCCAGTAGGAGCGGTGTTGGTTCAAGATGCCCAAGTGATTTCCACCGGATTTAATCAGCCGATTAGCAATAGCGATCCTAGCGCCCATGCCGAGATGATGGCCATTCGATCTGCTGCACAAGCACTCTCTAATTATCGTTTGCCGGGAAGTACGCTGTACGTCACCTTGGAGCCTTGCGCGATGTGCGCTGGAGCGATATTACATGCGCGGATTGACCGTGTCGTATTTGGTGCTATTGACCCTAAAACTGGCGCAGCTGGTAGCGTCCTTGATGTATTCTCAGAAAAGAGAATTAATCACCAAACTCAAGTTGAGGGTGGTGTTATGGGACAAGAGTGCGGGCAATTATTGCGTGATTTTTTTAAGGAGCGGCGTTGAAACGGATTCATTTAATTGCTCCTTCTGGAGCGAGCTTAGATCAGCGCAGCCCCTCGCTTGGTATTGAGTGGTTACAGCATCAAGGCTTTGAAGTTGCCAATAGGGATTGCACAACGCGCGTAGAGCAGCGTTTTTCTGGCTCTGACGAGCAACGTTTATCTGAAATCAATCAACTTGCCAATCTTCCCCCAGAAACGATAGTGCTTGCGATGCGCGGTGGTTATGGTTTACATCGCTTGCTGCCAGGTATCGATTGGGATGCAATTGCAAGGGCCATTCGTAATGGCTTGCAGATATGCGGCCATAGTGATTTCACTGTATTTGAGCTGGGAATGCTCGCCAAGACTGGTGCAATTACTTTGGCAGGACCCATGCTCAATTTTGATTTTGCCTGTCAGGGCGAGCATGGCGATGGCATCTCTCCCAATGCATTTATGTGGCAACATTTTCAAGCAGCAGTGAATGATCGACAGCTGCATTGCGACGTTCAAGTGCCGCAGAAATATGTATTACAAAAAGAAGGGCCAGTCTCTGGAATGTTGTGGGGCGGTAATCTCACAGTGATTGCTGGTTTAGTAGGCACTCCGTACCTACCAAGCCAACAACAAACACAAGGCGGAATTTTGTTTCTAGAAGATGTGAATGAGCATCCCTATCGCATTGAGCGTATGTTGATGCAGTTATTAGATGCCGGTGTATTGACGAACCAGGCTGCGATTATGTTGGGCGGTTTTTCTGCTTATCGTTTATACGATAACGATCGGGGTTATGACTTGGATAGCGCCATTGAGGTCATTCGTAAGCGTTTGCCTAGCCATATTCCTATCTTAACGGGCCTGCCTTTTGGGCATCAAGCAGATAAATTAACTTTACCCGTAGGTGCGCAAGCGCACATTCAATTTGATATATCAGGCTTTAGCATTCAGTCCTCGTGGTAACCCACTTATCTCGAAAGACCTCTTTATGAAAGTACTAGTCTTTCTCACCAGCCTTTTGATCGCGAGTACTGTAATGGCCACCGAAGAACCAAAATTTACCCTGCTTGAAAAATCAGAACCTTTTGAATTGCGTGAGTATGCGCCACAAATTGTGGCTGAAGTCACCGTCACTGGCGATTTAGATTCAGCATCTAGTCAAGGCTTTCGGCTTATTGCCGCCTATATCTTTGGGCAGAACCAAGTGAGCGAAAAAATTGCCATGACCACACCTGTAGGTATTGAATCTAGTAGTGAGTCAAAAAGCGCAAAGATTGCTATGACTACCCCTGTTGGTATTCAAGCAGATCAGACTGATAAAGGGGCGGATCAGCGCTGGACTGTTTCATTTGTGATGCCTTCTGAATACACCATTGATACATTGCCAAAGCCTTTAAATTCTCAAGTAAAAATCAGGCCTATCCCAGCAGAAAAAAAGGCCGTCATTATTTTCTCGGGATTTTATGATGAGGAGAAAGTGGCAGAGAAAACCAAATCCCTAGAGGAGTGGGTTAAGGCTAAAAACTGGAAAACTGTTGGCGTGCCCCAGTTTGCTCGTTACAACCCGCCTTGGACTTTACCGTTTATGCGCCGTAATGAAATCTTGATTCAGGTGCGTGACTGACTGGCACTCATTTGCTTGACATCGATCTGACTTAAGCCTCAAAGCTATTCAATAGGTATTGAGCGCCAACATCTTGGCCTAGGGCTTTTACTAGAATAGGCAAACTTTCAGCAAGGTGTTTTTCTAAGGTCCATGGCGGATTGATGATGAACATCCCGCTAGCTTGAAGGCGGCGCTCTTTGGGGGCATTCTCGACTCGCAGTTCAGTATGCAGCCAAGAGCGTTTATGAAGGGCTGCGATCTTTTTCATGCGTCCCGGTAAGTCTGCCGACTCCCTTCTAGAGAGAACCGGATACCAGATTGCATAGCAACCAGTAGCAAAGCGTTGCAAAGCCTCTTCCATGGCTGCCTCAAGATAGCGATAGTCTTGCTTATCTTCATAAGATGGGTCAATCAGGACTAATCCGCGTCTACTAGGGGGTGGCAGCAAGCCCTTGAGCCTAGAAAAACTATCTGCTGCATAAACATCTATTTGCTTTGCTTGTTTAAGCTCGCTGATATTGTGGCGCAAGATGTCAATTTCTTTGGGGTGGAGTTCAAATAGCTTTAAACGATCCTGGGGTCTCAGTAGGCGTGCCAAAATAAATGGTGAGCCAGGGTAGATGCTCATCTCATCAGCAGTATTTTCTGCTTGAATCAAGGAGAGGTAATTTTGTATACCTTCGCTGATTGGATTGCTAGCGGCATATTCCATTAAGCGATAAATACCCCCATCGGCCTCTTTACTAACGCTAGCAAAACCATCAATCAGACTGTAAATTCCAGCGCCAGCATGGGTATCGACAATCGTCAATGCCCCCGGCTTTTCTTGCAGGTACTCAACTAGATGCACTAGGGTGAGGTGCTTGAGAATATCGGCATGACTACCCGCATGAAAGGCGTGACGATAACTGAACATGCTTAAGGAGCCTTAGTAGTTAATTGCGCCTTAATAAAGAAGGCAAAGGTAATACCCACCAAGAGGGCGCAAGCATATTGCAAGGGCTCGTTAAGTTCTGAGTCCAAGGTTTGGTTTAGTAGTACATAGATGCTTGCTAGGCCACCTAAGGCTAATAGCCGTGGAAGTAATTTATTGGGACTCAGTTGGCCTTCTGGAATGTATTGGGCTATGGCAGCGCCAAGCAAGCCTGACCACAGGCCAATTGCACAGCCCGCGAGTACATCTGTAAACCAATGAGCCCCCAAGGCATTGCGAGAGATGCCTGAGAGACTGGCCAATATAAATATCCACCAGATAGAACCACGTTTAGTCTGGTTAGCAGCAAAGTAGATGCCGGCTGCAACGGAAAAAGCTGTGAGCGTATGACCCGAGGGCATCGCGCGATGCAGGAGTGGTTCACCGACGCGATAAAAATCTTCCAGGGCCAAAATGCTAGAGGGTCTTGGAAGATCCAAGAGGCGTTTTAAGATTTGACTGATGATGCCGCCAATCGTAGAAGCTATTAGTCCAGCACAGAGTAATCTCGGAGCAAGTAGTAAGAGAGGAAAGCACAGCGCAAAAATGCCCCAGCCATTACCTAAAAATGTAAACCAAGTCCACAGGGTGTCTGGCAAAAGTTGGGTATAGCGATTAATGAGTAAAAAAGTAGGGGTTTGTAGTTCGCCAAAGTAAAGAGCGATCGCAAAGCCTAAGGGAAGCAGGGGTAGGAGCCAAACCCAAGATGGTGCAATACTTAAAAAAGGTTTGCGCTGAACCATCTCTTCTTAGTGCGCTTTTGCTTGATCTGCTTCAGAGAGCTGCAAAGTCATTTTTTCTAGCACTTGTGCAACAGTAATAGCTTGCATACAGACATTGTCATGACAGGGCGTCTTACGATGGTTGGCTGCACTGACGCAGGGTGAGCATGCCAGATTGGCAGTAATCGCAATTGATTTGCCTACAGAGCCATATAAGGCTGGAGTCTCAGGCCCAAATAAAACTACTGTCCGTAGTGGCGTCACTGCAGAAAAGTGTCCTGGACCAGAATCATTGGTCACCATCACATCTGAAAGTGTGTAAAGCGGTGGTAATTGAGCAAAGGTGACTTGCCCAGCAAAATTCAGGGCATGTTTTACATTGGCTACTGTGCGCACTTTTTCAACATAATCAAATTCAGCTGGAGAACCCGTAATTAAGATTAAATCCTCGGGATAGCGCTGGTGCAGCCCTTGAATCAATTCAGAGAAGCGTTGCTGGGCCCAGCGTCGTTGCGGCAAAAGATCACTTGCATTGGGATTAACCAAGATAAGACGTTGTTTACCATGGGCGTAATTGATACCAGCGCTTGCAGCAAGCTGTTCAATTTGCTCGCGAACTTTTTTTAAAGCGACTGGGTCAATCACAGCTTGCTCTAGTTTGACTTCAGAATCTGTAATATGAATTTTGCTAAATGGCACTTCAATGTCTTTGGCAAATGCTGCATGAATCAAAGATAGAAAGTTCTTGGTGATGTGAATATGTGGGTTGTAATGAACTTTGCGGGTCAACATAAATCCACGCCATAAGCCTTCGCCATGAAAAATATGGTACCCAACGCGGCGACGTGCTCCACAAAGCCCAGTCAACAGGGCGGTGAAGCGAGAAAATAATTCCAAATCAATTACGGTATCAATACGGTGCTTGCGTGCCACTACTAAAAACTGCAGCGTATCTTTAATGAGACCGCCCAAGCTTGATGAGTCAATAGTGAAAATATTTTCAGGTTTAACGGTATTTAATAAAGTTAAGCTGGCGCGATTACTTTTGAAGATGAGAAAAAATAATTCGGCGCCACGAGCCTGTGCATTACGCATTGCGGGGTCAACCAAAATTGCGCTACCCATTTCGGAGAGCTCAATGAACAAGAGTTTGCGAGGGGCATCTAATGGGCGAGCAAATATATTTTTGATGCTATCAATGAGGGCTACCAAGGGACTAACAATTGCGCAGAGTGGAACTCCAACCCAATGATCGATGGCACGCATGGTGTTGACGCTAATACTCATAATAGGGCTCTAAAAATTACTTCCGTTTTAATAAAATAAAGGCGCCAGGCAGCACTGAAATGACGGTAATGGCGCCGTAACTAATTGATGCCAGCACTGTCAAGGAGGGGTCTACTCCCCACAAAGCTAATACTGATGAAAGGGTGGCTTCTCTTAAACCCCAACCAGAAATACTGATGGGTAGCATGAGTAAAAGGCTTAATGCAGGAAGGCCAATCATGAGGCTTTCAATTGGAGCATTTACTCCATATGCCTTAAGGCAAAAGAGGAGGGTCAAAATAGTCAAAGAATGAATCCCAATCGCAAAGACTCCTTGAGCAACATTCATAGGCCAAGAAAAAGCCAGCTTGATGCCGGGTAAGGCCTGTTGCATTTGCATCTTTCCGAGAAATTTTTGCAGCAGATTGCAGCTTGGTCCCCAAGCCAAAATGATGGCAGCAACAATACCCGCCAATATCATGACACCGGTCACTAAATAACCAAGGTCTGTACCCCAAGAGGCGAGGGTAGCTCCGCCCAGAATCAAACCAATACCACCCAGTAAATTATTGCCGGCCAAGCCCAGCAATCTATCAACCAAGACCATTGAAAAGCTCAAACGCAGTTTTGGTGTTGCGTGCTCCAAATCAACCGAGTGGTGCAATTCTTCATTGAGCTCTTTTTCTTGAGTCAGTTTTCCGCTGTCATTGAGGTGAGTGGCAGTAATGGCACGATAGCTATCACCACCCAGAGTGCTAGGAAGACCTTGATTGATTAATCCCCCAGCTAAATATAGGGAGATGTAATTCTTCAGGCTACCCTGAAACCCCACCTTGCGCATTAAATAGCCCCAGCGTAGACCGCCACCAATAAAAGCGCTAAACATGCAAAAGATGGCCGCTAAAAACCACCAAGGCTGCATCTGAAGATCTGAATTGAGTAATGCATCCCAATCAATTCCACTGGTAGCCTTCCAAAGCAGGGCAATAGATAACAGGATACGAATTGTTGGCCATGCACGTTTGAGGGCCACTTTCCAACCGGATGTCGGTTTTGAGGTGGTATTAGATGGTGAACTCATAGGCGTAAGGATAATGCCTTGAGCATCTAAGGTCTTGAAATCTAGGGAATTAGCGCCCTGTACCTGCCTTTTGCCAATTGCGGCAAAGGCTATAGTCAAATTTGGTTAAAACTTGCCCAAATCGGGTAATTTCAAGACTATCTAGAGGTTCACATTTCTCAAAGGCTAAGGAGCCCTCAATTGGCGGGGTAAATGCCATTCCTGACCAGTTAATCAGTAGGGCATCAGATCCTGGGGGTAACTCTCCAAACCACAGATCAAACTGGTCTTTGCGCTGATCTAGGACAAAAACAGGTAGTGGTTGCGCATACCAAGCTGCACGACTTCCTAGGGTCCAATTTTGTACGGCAATACCAGCGACCGACTTACTTTGCGCTAGTTGAGCCGCCTTTTGTCCAGCCATCTTCCAGCCGTATAAATCTGCAATTGGATTGGACCTAACTGCGGCGCTATTGATCCCGCCAGACAAAACAAAGCCAAATCCCAGAATGCAAATGAGCACTTGTCCGATAAACAAGAGACGGATTGCGAGTCGATGATGCATTACCCAAGTCTTTGCTAATCCGATGCCGACAAATGGCGCAAGACAGAACCAGGCGGGGGTAGTCCAATGAGGCAAGCTACCGCCTCCTGAAAGGGCGGCAAAAATCAGAAAGGGAATGAAAAAGAAGCCCAGCAAAGCAATGAGGGTGACTTTTGGGGAGTGCAAGCAATGCTTGAGAAAGGCATAAAGACCAACTATGAAAAGCGGTCCAAAGCAGGCAATTTGCAGTCCGATGAAGGCGCCCACCTTACGCCATACCCAGGCGCCACCACTACCATGGGCAATTTGATATTTAAATGACATCCAATCATTGATCCAGTTCCAGTACAGCACTGGTGTGATGAGTAGCAAGGCAATCAGTGCGGCAAGCCAAAAACCCATCTGCCCAATCCAGGATTTCTTGGGATTTACCAAAAAAACAAGTAAGAGGGCAAGTACTGTAAAAGCAGCGGTGTACTTGCTCAGCCCTGACAAACCCAAGAGTATTCCAAGGATTGCCCAATCAAGCATTGAGAGGGAATCTTTGGTGAGCCAGCGGATGGTCATGAGCATGATGCCCAGACTGAATGGCGTCAGTAGGGTATCTGGTACTAGCCCAATGGCTAAAACATGGGGGAGCGGTGCAGCAATGATCGTCAGCACTGCGAGTAAGCCGCACAGATTTGCTGAGGGTAACGTGGTAGTTAAGTAGCCTGCATTACGCCCTTGAATCAGGTGATGCACTTCCAGTGTGAGTTGATATACCAAGTAGGCGGAAATAATCCAGAGCAACTCTGGAATGAGTCGAATAATGCCTTCGGATGAACTCAGGCTCACTAGTGGCCATTGCACCCAGCCAACCAGTGGTGGGTGATCAAAATAACTCCATGCTAAATACTTGGCGTACAGGGCGTAGTGCGCCTCATCAACAGAAAACTCGATAGAGAAGCCCAGAGCAAGGTGAACGAGAGCAGCAATGCTAACGGCAATGATGGCCCAGCTAGATGGGGATTGATGGCGCATTTGATGATTTTAGACTTACTCCCTTCATTTTTTTCGATTCTTTGGGACAATCGAAAATATGTTCACCAAAACCACCATGCTGCTATGTATTGGCACTAGCGTATTGCTAGGGTGTGCTGGCTTTACAGGGAATTCTCTCGAAAACGAGTCAGGCCAAGCATTTAATGCGGATCAATTACCTGCTCGAGAAGAGTTACCAAAGTTTTCTGCTGAAAAGCCTCGCAGTGGGATGCCAGAAGGCTGGCATTTTTATCGTATTGCACCGTATAAGAAAAATACCGTTTACCGTTTAGAAAATTATCAAGGCCGCACTGTATTGGCGGCAAATTCTAAAACTTCGGCATCTGGTCTTGCTGTCAAACTAAATCCCCGCTCAGCGCAAAATTTATGGCTGCAATGGGAGTGGAAGGCCGTTAGAGAAATTCCACAAGCTGACAATGAGCAAAGTCAGAGTGATGATGCGCCTCTGCGTATTTTGGTTGCCTATGACGGCAATAAATCTAAGTTACCCTTAAAAGAAAAGCTGACTTTTGAGATGGCTAGTTTAATTAGTGGGCAAGAGATGCCTTATGCAACAGTGATGTATATCTGGTCAGGTAAAAATCCAGTCAATACTGTTTTAAATAATGCCCATACTTCTCGCGTGAAAATGATTGTGGTCGATTCGGGTTGGGATGATATTGGTCAGTGGCGCAAACACGAACGTAATCTCGCTGCAGATTACAAACTGGCTTATGGTGAGAACCCTGGCAATATTGTTGGCATTGCCTTATTGACTGATACTGACAACACTAAATCCGAAACACGTGCTTTATATGGCGATATTGAATTGATTCGCAAACTAGCGAAATAAATCAAGCTCCATTAGTTCAGACATGTATTGGTCGCCAACGTTTGAGAAAGAGGGCATTACTTAAAACGCAAAAACTAGATAGTGCCATCGCACTGCCTGCTAGCATGGGTGATAAATATCCGAGTGCGGCCAAAGGGATGCCAATAGTATTGAAAGCAAAGGCCCAGAATAAGTTTTGACGAATCTTATTCCAAGTATTTTTTGAGATTGCAATGGCATCAGCAACTAGGGTGGGGTCACCGCGCATTAAGGTAATGCCCGCTGCTTGCATTGCTACATCTGTTCCCGTAGACATCGCCATGCCCACATCCGCCATGGCAAGAGCTGGGGCATCATTGATGCCATCCCCAACCATGGCGACATATTCTTTAGTGGCTACATTGGACTGCTGGAGTGTGCGAATGATTTCTGACTTATCTCCTGGCATAACTTGTGCAAATACCTCATCCATACCAATGACTGCACCAACGCGCTTTGCCGCTGCGAGGTTATCTCCTGAAATCATCACAGTACGAATACCCATCTGATGCAATGAAGAAATGGCCTCTTTTGCATTGGGTTTTAGTTCATCACCGAACGCGAAGATGGCAAGTGGTACTGCTAAATTCTGAGGGGCTTCGATATCCATGGTTAAAACGGAAACCGTCAGACCCTGATTAAAGTACTCTTTTGAGAGATCCGATACGGCTTGATGATGCGGGCTACCTTCCAGAGAGGCAAGACTTTGCAGGCGAATGGATTTGCCAGCAAAACTACCGTTACTCGGAATGCCTTCGATGCCAATGCCAGGTAAGGCTCGACTATTAGTTGCCGCTATAGGAGCAATTGTTTGTTGATGGGCAGCCTCAAGCAGCGCCTTTGCTAGGGGATGCTCGCTACCGAGCTGAAGACCTACGGCAGTGGCTAATATTTGATTGGCATCGTATTGAACAAAATTCAGTGGAGCGAAATGGAGTAAACGAGGCTTACCAATCGTCAGTGTTCCCGTTTTATCAAACGCGACAATGTGCAGTCGATGCGCTAACTCAAGAACTTGAGCATCTTTAATGAGGATGCCAAAGCGAGCTGCAACTCCGGTGCCGGCCATGATGGCGGCAGGAGTTGCTAGACCCAATGCGCAGGGGCATGCAATGACTAAAACGGAGACTGCCCTTAAGATGGCGATTGAAGCTGAATCTAAATAAAACCAGTTAGCTAAGCCTGTGCATACCGCAATCAGAATGACAGCAGGCACAAAAATCGCACTTACTTGATCTACTAGTTTCTGAATTGGCGCTTTTTGAGTTTGTGCTTGTTCTACTAGGCTGATAATTTTCGACAGAACACTTTCAATGCCAACGGCTTGAGCCTTGATTACCAGCATACCCTCACCATTAACAGCACCGCCAATGACTTTAGAGCCCACGGCTTTTTTGATAGGGGCACTCTCACCAGTGAGCAAAGATTCATCTACATGGCTGCTTCCTGAAATGATTTCGCCATCAACCGAAATGCGCTCTCCTGGAAGAACAACCACTCGATCGCCTGGCATCACTTGCTCAAGAGATAAATTGCGATATTGCTCTGGACTGATGTCATTACCAACAGTCCATTGCAGATTGAGCACCTTCGCTTGCTCTGGCCAGAGTTTTTGTAGAGCGCGGATAGCTTCGCTAGTTTGTTGCTTTGCTCGCGATTCAAGCCATTTACCCAGTAGCACCATGCAAATAATGATGGCTGAGCCTTCGAAGTAGAGTTCATGGGTATGGCTAGAGCTGATAAGTAGGTACAAACTCAGACCATAAGCAGCGCTAGTGCCAAGCGCGACCAATAAATCCATATTGCCAGCCCCAGCCAGCAGCGATTTAAACCCAGCTTTATAAAAGCGCCAACCTAGAATGAATTGCACTGGTGTCGCTAAGGCAAGTTGCCACCAGCCCGAAAGAGACCAATGAATACCAAAGGGCATGAGTAGCATTGGCAGAACCAGTGGGGCGGACAGCGCAAAACTGATGAGGACTCGCCCAAAGCCATCAGTTGCCCAGAACGATTTATCGGAATTTCTGTCTAAATGACCTCTTAAGCTACTTTCTGTTGCTTCATAGCCAGTCTTTTGCACAAGTCCAATGAGCTCGTTTAGGGTGGCTTGAGAGCCCGGTTTAATCCGAATGCGCGCCTGTTCAGTGGCAAGGTTGACAGAAGCAGCTTCGATCCGAGGATCCTTGTTCAGAGCCTTTTCCACTCGCGCGACGCAGGAGGCGCAGGTCATTCCCCCAATATCGAGGGTGAAAAACTCGGGCGAGGTCGGTTGGTCAATGCTCATGTAGAAGATAATCCACCTTACGGGGCAAAAAAGCCATTTAAAACACTATTTTGACAGCTCCGAAAGGATCAAATATGCAAACTTTTAAAGTCTCAGGCATGACATGCGGCGGTTGTATTAACGCCATAACACGAGCTATTCAGGCTCAAGACTCACAAGCCCAGGTTCAGGCTGATTTGGCGACACAGGTGGTAACACTTGAAACAACCCTATCGGCAGAAGTGGCAGCTCAACTCATTGAGGATGCTGGTTTTCCAGTAGTGGCTTAGAAATATTGACGTTTTAAGCATTTTTTTGCAGGTGCGGTTAATCTACCCACTATTCAACGATTTGCACAAATGCGAACGGATATTGCCTTTTGGGTGATATTTACTATAGGAGAGAGTTGTGGCGGTTACTGTAGAAGCAGTTCAAGCAGCCTTAAAAGGTTTGATTGATCCCAATACCCAGATTGACTATGTAACGGCAAAGTGCGTTAAGAATTTGCGTGTAGAAGGCGGGGACATTAGCCTAGAAATCGTGTTGGCTTACCCAGCCAAAAGTCAGTTTGACGCTATTCGTAAAGCAGTTATTGCTGTCCTACGAGAAATTCCAGATGTTAAAAACGTGAGTGTCACCGTCAGCAGTCAGATTGTTGCCCATGCCGTGCAACGCGGAGTTAAATTACTGCCTGGCGTCAAGAATATTATTGCTGTTGCAAGTGGTAAGGGTGGGGTTGGTAAATCCACTACTGCTGTTAATCTCGCTTTGGCGTTGGCAGCTGAGGGCGCGCAAGTTGGCATGTTGGACGCCGATATCTATGGCCCTAGCCAACCAATGATGCTTGGTATTACTGGTAGACCAGAGTCTATTGAAGAAAATACGATTGAACCGATGGAAGGTCATGGGCTTCAGGCAAGCTCTATTGGTTTCTTAATCGATGCTGATGCGCCAATGGTTTGGCGCGGTCCCATGGTGACCTCTGCCTTAGAGCAATTACTCAGACAAACCCGTTGGCGCGATTTGGATTATCTTATTGTGGATATGCCTCCCGGTACAGGTGATATTCAGCTCACGCTGGCACAAAAAGTACCCGTCACCGGGGCGGTAATCGTAACCACTCCGCAGGATATCGCCTTGTTGGATGCCCGCAAAGGACTCAAGATGTTTGAGAAGGTGAGCGTTCCTATTATTGGCATCATTGAAAATATGAGCACTTATGTTTGCCCTAGCTGTGGTCATGAAGAGCATATTTTTGGCACTGGCGGTGGCGAGAAAATGTGTCAAGAGTACGGCACAGATTTCTTGGGCGCTTTACCGCTCAATTTATCAATTCGTGAGCAAGCGGATGCTGGTTTGCCAACGGTAGTTGCCGATCCTGATAGCCCCATAAGCAATATCTATAAAACCATTGCAAGACAAGTTGCAATTAAAGTGGCTGCTCTTTCGAAAGATATGAGTAGCAAGTTTCCTAGCATTGTTGTTCAAAACACCTAATTACTGATGAAGTTCGCCGTCGTCATGCGTAAGCAAAAAGTCGATAACCCTTGGATTGATTTCCGTTGGGCGGCAACAGAGGTGCTTCCAGATTATGGCCAATTTTCTTCTTCTCACCCCCCTGAAAAAATCATGGGGCAGTTTCTAGGCAGGGATGAGCAAGGAGAGTCTTGGTTGTTTACCGGATACGAGCTCGATTTGTATCCTGATGATGCTGAGGGTTACTACCTCAATGTTTCTGCAACTTTTCCATGCTGGTTTGTTATGTGGCGCATGGAAGAGGATTTTGATCAATATGTAGATGATCAATCCAAAACGCTCATTAGTTCAGAATCTAGCTTTCCAATTCCGCATCGTGTAGATGTGAGTTATAACGAAGCCGCCCACTTAATTGATAGTGGTGAAACAGTGGATAACATTCCCATGAATGATGAGCATGCTTCTTGGTTGCAGGGTTTTGTGAATCAGCATTTCCGGCCTGAGCCAAAAAAGAGGCATAAACCCGCATCCTTTAAAGGTGCCAATCGTTCTTCGGAGGATTGATGGAAAGCCGATTTTTAAGTCGATGGTCCCGCCTTAAATCGGGTAAAGCAGTTCAATCTGAGGAAGAGCTTGCACCATCGTCTCAGACGGTTGAACCAAAAATTTCCACTGATGTTCAAGACCCCATTTCATCTGAAGAAGTCAAATTGCCTTCGCTTGATGATGTTGAGAAGATTGATGAGTTGGCTCCTGATTTCTCTGCGTTTATGCAGCCAGGCGTTGACCCAGGGGTTCAGCAGGCGGCATTAAAAAAAATGTTCTCTGATCCCCACTTCAACATCATGGACGGTCTTGATGAATATATTGATGATTATTCAAAGCCCAATCCTATTCCATTGGCCATGCTAAAGCGTATGGCCCAATCCGATATGCTGAGTATCTTTAGTAAAGCTGACGATCAAACTGTTACTGAAATTACTACTACCGATTCGTCTCATGCCCAATTAAATGATCAAGATACCCATTCCACCGCTTTACCTAATTCTCCAGAGAGTCGTATAACATCGACCGCTGCAACTCCTGATGATGTGCAATTGAACCCTGTGCCCATGCCTGTGGATAAGAAATCGAGTTAAGAAGATTATTAATGAGCCAAAAATTAATTTGTAACTGCAATGGAACGATGCCTCTTGATTCAAGTAAATTGGGTGTCAAGATACACACTGCCTTATGTAGGCAAGAACTCAATTCGGTCGTGGATGCATTTAACGGCGATGATTCTCTTATCATTGCCTGCACGCAGGAAGGCGCCTTGTTTAATGAGTTGGCAGCGCAATCGGAAAAACCCTTAATTGCACCATTGCGTTTTGTAAATATTCGTGAGGTTGCTGGGTGGACACAGGAAGCTCTGTCATCTTCTCCAAAAATTGCTGCGTTGCTTGCCTTGGCTGATATGCCTGAGGCTGACCCTGTTCCGGTCATTAATTACGAGAGTCAAGGTCGCACATTGATTATTGGTGCTGGTGAGCAAGCCATTCCTTGGGCCGAACAGTTGGGCGATGTATTGGAAGTCTCTGTTCTCTGTACTGAACCAAGTCCGCTGCCATTATCAAGAGACTTTCCTATTTATTCTGGCTCAACAAAGTCGATAGAAGGATATCTTGGGAATTTCACAGTGCAGTGGGAGTTAGAAAACCCCATTGATCCTGAGATGTGCACTCGCTGCGGTGCTTGTGTTGAGGTTTGTCCATCTGGCGCGATTAATGATTCATTTCAGATTGATTTAGATAAGTGCAAATCTCATCGCAAATGTATTACGGCCTGCGCCAGTATTGGTGCGATCAACTTTGATCGGGTTGAGCGTAATCGCACTGCTCAATTCGATTTAATTTTAGATTTACGTTCAAAGACTCATATGCGTATGAGTCAAACTCCTCAGGGATATTTTGCTCCGGGTACTGATCCGCTGGAACAATCATTTGCTGCTAATAAGCTTTTGAGTCTAGTAGGGGAGTTTGAGAAGCCCAAGTACTTTGCTTATAACGAAAAAGTTTGCGCCCATGGTCGAAACGGTAAGGTCGGTTGTAATGCTTGTATAGAGGTTTGTTCAACAGCAGCCATTACTTCGCTTTTCAAAAATGGGCAAGGTACTGTTGAAGTTAATCCAAACTTATGTATGGGATGCGGTGCTTGCTCCACTGTATGCCCATCGGGTGCGATGCGGTATAACTATCCAAGTGTTTCACACCAGGGCAAAGAAATCAAAACTTTGGCAAATGTTTTTTCTCAAGAGTGCGCTAAAGAAAATAAATCTGTTAGTCCCGCGCTCCTGATACACACCCTGAAAGCTGGCACAAACCTAATCGATGCGCTTGGTCGCGCTGCCCATTTAAATCCAAGTCGATATGAAGGATTACCTTCCTACTTAATCCCCTATGGCGTTGAGCATATTGCCTCAACAGGAATGGACCTATGGTTAGGCGCATTGAGTTATGGCTTTAGTGAGGTTTACTTATTGTTGTCAGGTGAGCAAGATCCTGCTTATCAAGCTGCTTTGCAAACACAGGCTGAGCTCTGCAATGCAATCTTGGCGGCATATGGCTTTGAAGCGCGTATCAGTTTGATCCATGCAGCTGCATCAGATGACATAGCCCCAGTTTCATTGGCGATGGGTCAGTTGCGTCAACGTGGTCCACTCGCAGCAGTGTGCACTCCCGCTACTTTTGGTTTAAATAATCAGAAGAGAGAGACGATAGAAGCAGTTTTAGGTCATTTGGAAAAACAGGCAAAAACAGCTTTGCCTGAGGCAGGTGCTCCTTTGCCGGCCTCCTCATTACTAGGCGGCTTAAATATCAACAAGGATGCATGTACGCTTTGTATGTCATGTGTTGGCAGTTGTCCAGAAGGTGCGCTATTAGACAATCCGGACGAGCCTAAGTTGTCCTTTATAGAGAAGCAATGTGTTCAGTGCGGCATCTGTGTAACCGCTTGCCCTGAGCACGCTTTGAGCTTGATGCCACGCTTATTGAGCGTTGATCAAAGAAAGCAACGAGTTAATTTAAATGAGACCAAGCCTTTTCACTGCATTAGTTGTGGCAAGCCCTTTGGGACTCTCAAAATGGTTGACCTGATGTTGACCAAGCTTGGTGCACATGCCGCCTTCTCTGGACCAGCAATGGAGCGCTTAAAGATGTGTAGTGATTGTCGCGTAGTAGATATGATGAAGAATGAAACATGAGTGAATTAGAAAAAGATCAGAAGATTGCAGAAGTGGGTGATGTTGGCTTGCCTGAAGATTTAGCCAGGGCTGACTTATATGGTTTGATAGCCCGCTTCTTTTTATTACCCCCTGATCAGGAGCTGCTTGACCAGATAGCGGCATCTATCCCAGAGGGGCAGGGCAGTGCTGATGAAGCGCCACTCGCTCGACTATGGGATAACCTGGTGGAATTAGCTAAAAATAATCCTGCTCAAGCATGGAGAGATGAATTTGATGCGAACTTCATTAGCGTTGGTAAGCCAAATGTTGTTCTCAATGCATCTTTTTACTTGGCAGGACATCTCAACGAAAAGCCTTTGGTGGAGATTAGGCGCTCTTTAGACACATTCGGTCTGGAAGCTGCCGAGAATATTACTGAAACTGAAGATCACATTGCTGCCTTGTGTGAGGTTATGCGTTATCTCATCGCTGGCGACGATGTGGAGATTTCCAACCTGACAAATCAAAGGATCTTTTTTAATGCCCATATTCGTCCGTGGTATGACGAATTGTGCGATGCAATAGAAATAATTCCGGACATGCGTTTATATCATTCAGTTGCTGCCTTGACCCGTGAATTCATGGCAATCGAAGCCCAGGGCTTCGATATGATTTGATGTTGCATCGCATCATTTTTCTATGATCAATTCACCGAAAAATATATTTATTGTTATATATGCAAAAAATACATTTACCAATTACACTTTGACATAGATCAATTTGCACTACAAAGGAGTTTGCGATGAGCACTAAGTCCACCAGCACAGTTACTGAAGAAAATAAACCTTCTCGTAGGAAATTTTTCATTGGAGCAGGCGCTACTGTTGGCGCTGTCGCAGTTGCTTCACAAACCACAATTGGTAATGCGGTTATTCAAGAAATCGGCAGCACTGTTTCAGGAGACAAAGAAGGCTATCAACTCTCCGCTCACATTCGTAAGTACTACGAAACCACTTTGTTGTAATCCGTTCTAATTTTTTAGCTACTCCTTTTATAAAACCAAAATTTTTTCAGGGGCAATAAATGAGCCTGACTCGCAAATCTAATACACCTCAAAGTAGTCGTTCAGTCCCAGCATCACGCCTAATCGGCAGCCTTTCACGCGGACTCAAAGCAGCCGTTCCAACAATGGATCGCCGCCAGTTCCTCAAGCGTTCAGGCGTCGGCGTTGGCGCTGGAATTGCTGCAAGCCAACTGACTATGGTTCAAAAGGCAGTGGCTGAGCAAAGCAAAGCAATGCTAGATGGCAAAGCTGGAAAAATTGAAGTCAAGCGAACTGTATGCACCCACTGTTCAGTAGGTTGCGCAGTTGATGCAACTGTGGAGAATGGTGTTTGGGTTCGTCAAGACCCCGTCTTTGATTCTCCAATCAATTTAGGTGCTCATTGCGCAAAAGGCGCAGCACTTCGTGAGCATGGTCATGGTGACTTCCGCTTACGCACACCAATGAAGTTGGTTGATGGTAAGTATCAAAAGATTTCCTGGGATCAAGCATTAACTGAGATCACAGCGCAGATGAAAGACATTCGCACTAAGTACTCTCCAGATGCAATGTATTTCATTGGCTCATCAAAACAAAATAATGAACAAGCGTATTTGTTGCGTAAGTGGGTATCTTTCTTTGGAACCAACAACACAGACCACCAAGCTCGTATCTGTCACTCAACTACAGTTGCAGGTGTAGCTAATACTTGGGGCTACGGCGCCATGACAAATAGCTACAACGACATGATGAATTCGAAAGCAGCTTTGTATATTGGTTCTAATGCCGCTGAGGCGCATCCAGTATCCATGCTGAGCATGTTGCACGCTAAAGAAAATGGTTGCAAATTAATTGTGGTTGACCCACGTTACACCAGAACTGCAGCGAAGTCTGATCAGTATGTTCGCATTCGTTCTGGTACTGATATTCCTTTCTTGTTTGGTGTCCTCTATCACATCTTTAATAACGGCTGGGAAGATAAGAAATACATCAACGATCGCGTCTATGGCATGGACAAGGTTCGCAAAGAAGTAATGGAAAAATGGACTCCAGCCAATGTAGAAGAAGCTTGTGGTGTTCCAGAAGCTCAGGTTTATAAAGTTGCCGAGACTATGGCAAAAAATCGTCCAAGCACCATTGTTTGGTGTATGGGACAAACTCAGCACACCATTGGTAATGCGATGGTTCGCGCCTCCTGTTTATTGCAGTTGGCATTAGGTAATATCGGTAAGTCCGGCGGCGGCGCAAACATTTTCCGCGGTCACGACAACGTGCAGGGTGCAACTGACGTTGGCCCTAATCCAAACTCACTGCCTGGTTACTATGGCCTAGCTGCTGGATCTTGGAAGCATTTTGCGACTGTTTGGGGCGTAGATTATGAGTGGATTAAGGGTCGTTATGCACCTGGCATGATGGAAAAATCAGGCACCACTGTTTCCCGTTGGGTTGATGCAGTGCTTGAAAATGATGACATGATCGACCAAAAAACCAACGTTAAAGGTTTGTTCTTCTGGGGCCATGCACCTAACTCTCAGACACGCGGTTTAGATATGAAGCGCGCAATGGATAAGTTGGATCTTCTGGTTGTGGTTGATCCATATCCAAGTGCAACTGCTGCAATGGCTGCTATGCCTCCTGCAGAAGGTCAAAAAGTTAATAAGAATCGCAACGTTTATTTGTTGCCAGCTTGCACCCAGTTTGAAACTCAGGGATCTGTCACTGCTTCAAATCGCTCGATTCAGTGGCGCGAGAAGGTTATTGATCCGTTGTTCGAATCTGTACCAGATCACACCATCATGCAAGCATTTGCTGATCGTTTAGGTTTTGGTAAGGAGCTCTCCAAAAACTTCAAAATGGTTACTGGCAAGTATGCTGGTCAAGATTGGCCAGAGCCAGAAATTGAGTCTATCTTGCGTGAAATTAACCGCAGCGTTTGGACTATTGGATACACAGGCCAGACACCAGAGCGCTTGAAAGCGCACATGCGCATGATGAGCGTCTTTGATCCGAAGACATTGCGCTCTCGTGGTGGTGTAGATAAGGTGACTGGCTACGATACAGCTGGAGACTACTTCGGCTTGCCATGGCCATGCTATGGCACAGCTGCGATCAAGCACCCAGGCTCACCAAATCTTTACGATACAAGCAAGTCAGTCATGGAAGGCGGTGGTAACTTCCGCGCGAACTTTGGTGTAGAGAAAGATGGCGAGAGTTTATTGGCTGCTGATGGTTCTTACTCTAAAGGCTCTGCGATCAAAACTGGCTACCCTGAGTTTGATTCTGTCTTTATGAAGAAACTTGGCTGGTGGGATCAGCTAACAGATGCCGAGAAGAAGCTTGCTGAAGGAAAGAATTGGAAGACAGACTTGTCAGGTGGTATTCAGCGCGTTGTGATGAAGAATGGTTGTCATCCATTTGGAAACGCTAAGGCGCGTGCGGTAGTTTGGAACTTCCCTGATCCAATCCCAGTCCATCGTGAGGCTCTTTACAGTACAGACCTTGCAATGATGGAAAAATATCCTACATCGGACGATTTGAAGAACTTCTGGCGCTTACCAACGTTGTTTAAGACAGTTCAGCAAAAGAATATTGCTGACAAGCTCTATGAGAAGTTCCCAATTACCCTCACTTCTGGCCGTTTGGTTGAGTATGAAGGTGGAGGAGACGAGACTCGATCCAACCCTTGGTTGGCAGAGTTACAACAAGAGAACTTCGTAGAGATTAATCCTAAGGCTGCGGCAGTTCGCGGTATTCAAAACTGGGATTATGTTTGGGTTAAATCTCCAACTGGCGCAAAAATTAAGGTAAGAGCCTTGGTGACTGAGCGTGTGGATGCGAAGACTGCATTCGTCCCATTCCACTTTGCGGGCTGGTGGCAGGGCGCAGACATTCGTAAGTACTATCCAGTTGGAGCGGCTCCTGTTGTGCAGGGTGAGGCAGTAAATACTGCAACCACCTATGGTTACGATCAAGTGACCATGATGCAAGAGACCAAAACTACGATGTGTCAAATCGAAAAATTTGCCTAAGTCTAACTAAAGATAAAGTCAGGAGAATAAGCTATGGCAAGAATGAAATTTATCTGTGATGCAGAGCGTTGCATTGAATGTAACGGCTGTGTAACAGCGTGTAAAAATGAGAATGAAGTTCCTTGGGGAATTCAGCGTCGCCGTGTTGTGACGATTAATGATGGAATTATTGGCGCTGAAAAATCAATTTCAGTGGCCTGTATGCATTGTTCTGATGCGCCTTGTATGGCGGTTTGTCCAGTAGATTGTTTTTATCGTACGGATGAAGGTGTTGTTTTGCACGATAAAGATATTTGCATTGGTTGTGGCTATTGCTCTTATGCCTGCCCATTTGGTGCACCTCAGTTCCCAAGTCAAGGAACCTTCGGTATGCGCGGCAAAATGGATAAGTGCACATTCTGTAGTGGTGGTCCAGAGGCTAATGGTAGTGTTGCGGAGTTTGAGAAGTATGGTCGCAATCGCTTAGCTGAGGGTAAGTTGCCTCTATGCGCTGAGATGTGTTCAACCAAGGCCTTAATCGGTGGTGACGGTGATGTCATTGCAGATATTTTCCGTGCTCGTGTTGTAGCTCGTCAAAAGCATGGCAAAAATGTTGGCGCTGATGTATTTGGCTGGACAACTGCCTATGGTCAGCCTGGAGCGAAGACGCCGACACCAACGCCTGCTGCAAAAATTCCGGGAGCTAAATAATGAAATTCAATTTTAAGATCCTCGCCCTGTGCGCTACTGCTGTCGGAATCTTGGCTGGCTGCTCTGAGCCTCCACAGGCTGGCATGAGCGCAGCTAAGCGCCCAGATGTTGCGCCATATATGGGTGCAAATGATGGGTTTATGACAAAAGGTTGGACTCCTGGTAATGAGCTGAGCTGGAAAGAGGCGATTAATAAGCGCAACCAACAGCAAACTGAATACACCCGTATTAAGTAATCAGTTGAGATTATCTACAGTTAGCCGTTTGAGGACACTCGCATGAAATCATTTACAACCAGCGACATACGCCTTTGGGTGTTGGCAGCGGGTATTTCACTCTCAATGATGAGTGGTGCCAGCTTTGCGCAACAACCAAATGCTGCGGCACTTCCTAAGGTTGAATCAGCCAATATTATGGATATAGGGCGTGCGGCAGATGCAAGTCCGCAAGCGCAAATTGAGGCCGCTAAAAATCAGCCAGGCAATAACTCACCTGTATGGCGCACAGTCAATAGCGATACGCCAAACTTTGTGAATGGGCCCGTTACTGAGCGTGGAGTGCTTATTCAGAAGTCTGGTCAACAGTGGCGCCTTATCCGCAATGGTGTGATTACCGTGTTTGGGGCTTGGATACTAGCATTTGCTTTCTTTGGTGTCTTGGCAATGTATACCTTGCGTGGCCCAATCAAATTACACGAGCCACTTTCTGGAACTAAGATCAAGCGTTTTACAGATCTAGAGCGTTATACCCACTGGACTATGGCTTTTAGCTTTGTGGCTTTGGCATTTACCGGATTACTCATTCTGTACGGTAAGTTTTTCGCATTGCCTGTGATGGGTGGAACCCTGTTTGGAATCTTCTTGTTTATTTGCAAGAACATCCATAATTTTGTAGGTCCACTATTTACCCTGAGCATCATCGTCTTTTTCTTCCTGTTTGTGCGTAAGAACATGCTTGAACCTGATGATATGGCTTGGATTAAGTCGTTTGGTGGTCTGCTATCTGGTAAACATGTTCCATCAGGATTCTTTAATTTTGGCGAGAAATTTTGGTTCTGGTTTGGTATGGTCTTTTTAGGACTCATCATCTCAGCCTCTGGATGGGTGCTGGATATGATTGTCCCTGTCCCTGGAATTGAGTACTGGCGTGGCACTATGCAGGTGGCGGATATTATTCATGCTTCGGCTGCCTTATTGATGACAGCTATGGCAATGGGGCATATCTATATCGGTACCATTGGCATGCAAGGCTCAATCGATGGTATGAAAACGGGTTATGTTGATGCTACTTGGGCCAAAGAGCATCATGAAGTTTGGTACAACAAAGTTAAATAAGGACGAAGCCATGAAAAAAATCATTGCCTTCACAATTGGCGCTCTGGTAGCAAGTTCTGCCTTTGCTTTTTTTCCGCCACTGTCTCCAGAAGCTCAGGCTGCTGCTGACTTAAAAAAGGCTAAAACAGCTTATGCTGGTAAGGTTGGTGCATTCAAGCTTTGCCAGGTGCAAAATAAGATTGCAGACCAATATAAAGTCTCAGGCACTCCAGCGCCAGGTGCATGCGTTGCGCCACCACCTTTTGTGCCACCGGTTGCAGCTGCGCCAGCAGCAAAGTAATTAGTCAGCTATTAACTCTTGATGCAGGTAGCGTTTAGCTGCTTGCGTTTGGGGATTGGCAAAGAAAGGACCTACGGGTCCTTTTTCTTTTATCTCGCCATGATCAATGAATATGATGTATTCCGCCAATCTCTGAACTTGGGCAAGCTGGTGGGAGGTAAAGATCACCTCTGAGCCCATAAGCTTAAAGTGGCGAATAATTTGCTCCACCTGATCGGTAGTGTTGGGGTCAAGATTGGCGGTTGGTTCGTCGAGCAAAACCAAGTGGGGCTTTTGCAAAATAGCGCGACCTAGGCAGAGTTTTTGTCTCTCGCCAGCAGAAAGTTTAAGTGCCGGACTGTTGGCTAAGTTACTAAGACCAATTTGCAGCATTACCGCATCAATGTCCTCAAGAGAAATGCTGGGGTCAACGTCTCTCACCATGGCGATATTGGTTCTGGCAGATGCCTTAATCATGGGGGTATGATGCAGCACCAGAGATGATGAGTGCGTATTTGAGGAATGGGTTACGGAGCCGCTATCGGGTTTAATCAAGCCATCTAATAGCTTTAACAAAGTTGTTTTTCCAGCTCCGTTGGGGCCAATGCAGGCACAAATGCGGTCAGCTGGAATAATCGCATGGGGAATATTGAGAATAGTGCGACCATTGCTGTTGACAATGACATCTTTCAGTTCGATGAACTTGGAGAAGGGGTTTTGGGTGCTATCCATAACGACGCTCTGCAATTTGTCTAACAACAAAAGTAAATAGATTAGCCAGGAGAACAATACCTAGCAGTACGATTCCCAATGCTAGAGCAAGGGGTAGGTCGCCCTTGCTAGTTTCTAGGGCAATTGCCGTGGTCATCGTGCGGGTAGCATTTTCAATATTGCCACCGACAATCATCACTGCACCAACCTCGGAGATAGCCCTAGCCAAACCAGCCAATACCGCAATAGTGAGGGAGAAGCGACAGTCCCACATCAACCATTTCAGCGACGATAAGCGGGGGAGTCGCAGGGCCATAAAAGAATCCCGATGAATTCTCCAGGAATCTTCCAGAATTTGGCGGCTCAAGGCGGCAATTAAGGGTGTTGTCAGTAGAGTCTGAGCAATAACCATGCCCTTGATCGTAAAGAGCCAGCCCCAGACCCCCAGAGGGCCGCTTCTGGAGAGTAGAAGGTAAACCACGACGCCTACAATCACCGTTGGAACGCCCATCAGCGTATTTAAGGTGACCGTAATAGCCTTTTTACCCCTAAATTCCTCGGTAGCAAGGAGTGCTCCAATGGGCAGGCCTATAAGTGTGCCAAAAAGGAGTGCAGTGAAGCTTACCTGTAAAGATACCAAGACAATCCCCATCACTGCCGCATCTAAGTGGGCTAGCAGTGCAAAGGCATCCTGAAAGGTGATTAACATGGGCTTGATTCTAGCAAGGGGATGGCAAAATGGAGTAAATGCAAATAATTTCCCTATTTTTGACCCATGGCTGAAGTCATTTGCCTCTGTAATGAGGTGCTTGATGTCGATCTGCGCGAATATCTAGATTCTCATTCTATTGAATCGATTGAGGACTTGCGTGAACAGGCATCTATTTGCAATAAGTGCATGCAATGCCAGGATTTGGTTGAGAGCGAGATTTACCTAGCTAGAGTTCGGCGTCAAAGAGCGGCAGGTCAGTTTTAATGACGCAAAATATATCTAGTCGCATACGCATTATGACGATCAATATGCATAAGGGTTTATCACCTTTGCATCGGCATGCAACCATTTATGAGTTGCGCCAACGGATGCGCCACCATCATCCTGACCTTCTATTTTTACAAGAGTTGCAGCAAGAGCATCGTGGTCGAATACGACGTTTCGGGGATTGGCCTGCCAATGAGTTAACCCATTTTTTATCGGAAGACTTTTGGCATGATTGGCATTACGGTAAAAATGTTGAATATTCAGATGGCCATCATGGCAATGCGATTCTTTCCAAAAAGCCATTACACAAGGGGAGAAATTATGATATCTCCGCTTATCGATTTGAGAAGCGCGGTTTACTGCACAGTATTACAGAGCTTGCGGGAATTCCGATTCATTGCTTTTGTGTGCATCTTGCTCTGTTTGAAAAAGGGCGTGAGCGTCAGTTAACAGAGATCATCCAGTACATTGATTCCCTGACTGAATCTGGACCTGCTATTGTGGCGGGAGACTTTAATGATTGGCGAAATCGTGCTAGCGCACCAATGCAGGCTGCTGGATTCATAGAGGTATTTGAGGGGTTAACGGGTTCACCTGCTAAAACTTTCCCTAGCATTAAGCCGATCTTGCCAATGGACCGAATTTATGTGCGGGGCTTAAAAATTCATTCGGCAGAGATACTACATGAATGGCTAAAACTGTCTGATCATCTTGGAATTGCAGCGGAACTTGAAATTTTATGAACATTATTAATTTTTTATTGGGCTCGATTTTTGGTGAATCC
Source organism: Polynucleobacter sp. es-EL-1 (assembly GCF_018687975.1). Lineage (NCBI taxonomy): Bacteria > Pseudomonadati > Pseudomonadota > Betaproteobacteria > Burkholderiales > Burkholderiaceae > Polynucleobacter > Polynucleobacter sp. es-EL-1. The sequence goes on along the minus strand of NZ_CP061310.1, from coordinate 1,178,432 downwards.
TTTATTTGGGTTCCTATTCTCCACATCATCATCGTCCTGCTATTTGGCTATCGATTAATTTCTGTCAGAAGACCAGTTGGCGTGGTGCTTGCTTGGTTTTTGATTGTGGTGTTATTTCCCTTGATTGGTATCAGCTTATATATTCTGATTGGCGAGCGCCCTGTAGGTAGAAAGTTGACTCGAAAAATTATTCGCATGGATCGAGAGTACGCCGCTATCACTGAAACGATGCGGCAACGCCACCTTGCTGATAGAGCTCAATTGCCGCCTGAAGGAAGAGCGCTGAGTTTATTGGCAGAATCTAAAAATGGATCTCCAGTCACTGCTGGCAATCAGATCGAACTATTCACCAACTCGCTCGATATTTTGCAAGACTTTATTGACGAAATTAATCAAGCGCAACATACGCTCTATCTCGAGTTCTATATCTGGGCTCTTGGCGGTGATGCTGACCGAGTGGGAGAGGCCTTGATTGCCGCAGCTAAGCGCGGGGTAAAGTGTAAAGTTTTATTAGATTCATTAGGTAGTAAAGACTGGTTTAAGTCTAATTGGCCCGCGCGTTTTAGAAGGTCTGGAATTCAGGTAACGGAGGCATTACCTATTCAGATTGGTCGCTTTCAGTTTAGGCGTGCGGATCTGCGCCTTCATCGGAAAATCTTTGTCATCGACAGTCGTATTGTTTGGACCGGTAGTATGAATATGGTCGATCCTCGAACTTTCAAGCAGGATTCAGGGGTAGGTGAGTGGGTTGATGCCATGGTCCGAATAGAGGGTCCTGTAGCCGCTCAATTTGAATTGACCTTCTCCTTTGACTGGAGTGTAGATAACCCCAAGATTACTCACTTTAAAGATATTGTTCCAAAAGAAGATTTGTTAGTAGGTAATGTGCTGGCTCAAGAGTTTTCGTCAGGCCCAGTGTATCGCGATGATATTTTGTATCAAGTGATGCTTTCGGCAATCATGGATGCGCGCGAAGAGCTCACCATTACTACACCTTACTTTGGTCCAGATGATGGCTTGATTCAGGCTTTGATGGCTGCTGCTGGTCGAGGTGTAAAGGTTACTTTAATCGTTCCAAAATTAAATGACTCAACCTTAGTGGCTTGGAGTAGTCGAAGCTACTATTCTGATTTGATGAGCTCTGGTGTCAATATTGCCGAGTTCCATGGGGGCCTCTTGCATACTAAGAGTCTGATGATTGATGGACGAGCTGCCATATTTGGATCAGTCAATTTTGATCAGCGTAGCTTAAGACTCAATTTTGAAATCAGCCTGATCGTATACAACGAGCCATTTTGTGCCACATTGCAAAAGTTAATTAACTCTTATTTAGCACAATCCGATTTAGTTGATCCAATGCGTTGGAGTAAGAGAGCGCGCTGGCGTGTCCTTTTGGAAAATGCTGCACATCTTTCTTCCCCATTGCTTTAAATTGCACCTGTAGAGCGCATTTTTTCAATCTCACTCTGCGCAATACCGATTTCGGTAAGAATAGAGTCAGTATGTTGACCTACTGCTGGTATAGGATCCATCCGGTATTGATAACTATCATTTAAGCCGGGTGGAAGCATTGCCGGTATAGGTCCTGCAGGTGAGCCCACATCTATCCAGCGATTTCTGGCCTTAAGCTGTTCATGGCTCCATAGTCCTTGCATGTCATTCAGGCGAGCATTAGCAATCTGCGCTTGATCAAGTTTAGCGATCACTTGGTCAGTAGTAAGTTTGCTAAAGCAGGCATCAATAATCGCCAGTAAATCAGCGCGACTTTCATTGCGCTTAAAGTTTTTATCAAAGCGCTCATCTTTGGCAAGCAGGGGATTATCAAGAACGATCTCGCAGAATAAAACCCACTCACGCTCATTTTGTAAGCCCAGCATCACGGTGCCTCCGTCTCCAGCTTTAAATGGTCCATAGGGATAAATCGTGGCATGTGAAGCACCATTGCGAGGTGGTGGAGAAGCGCCATCGTAGGCATAGTAAAGCGGGTAACTCATCCATTCACCCAAAGACTCCAACATCGATACATCAATTGTCGAGCCTTTGCCGGTCTTAGCTCTTTGTAGTAAAGCAGCCAATATATTGGTATAGGCATACATGCCGGCGGCAATATCTGCAATCGAGTTTCCTGCTTTACTCGGCGCCTCTGGAGTCCCTGTGACAGACAGAAAGCCGGCTTCACTTTGAATGAGCAAGTCATAGGCTTTTTTGTCTCGATAGGGCCCATCATTACCGTAGCCTGAGATATCGCACAAAATAAGCTTGGGATTTTCAAGATGCAAGAGTTCTGCAGTCAAGCCCATTCGCGCGGCAGCACCAGGGGCCAGATTTTGCACCAAGACATCTGCCGTTTTCAGGAGGGTCTTGAGTGCATTGAGGGCGGGGGCTTGCTTGAGATCTAGCGTAAGACTTTCTTTTGAGCGATTGACCCAGGTGAAGTGGGAAGACATTCCATTTACGCGTTCGTCATAAGCGCGTGCAAAATCACCTGCGCCAGGGCGCTCTACCTTAATAACGCGTGCACCAAGATCAGCAAGCTGCCTAGTACAAAAGGGTGCTGCAATGGCATGCTCAAGCGAGATTACTGTAATGCCATCTAAGGGGCGAATGCTCATCTTAACTCTGATTAGAAGGAACGTGGCAGGCCGAGAATATGCTCGGCGACGTAGGAATAAATCAAGTTAGTTGAAATAGGAGCCACTTGATAAAGACGAGTTTCACGGAACTTACGCTCCACATCGTATTCATTGGCAAAACCAAAACCACCATGGGTCTGTAAGCAAACATTGGCTGCTTCCCATGATGCTTTAGCTGCTAAGTATTTAGCCATATTGGATTCTGCGCCGCAGGGCTGCTGAGTATCAAACAGTTCACATGCCTTAAAGCGCATGAGATTGGCCGCTTCAGTTTCAATGAAGGCATCGGCAATTGGAAATTGAATGCCTTGGTTCTTGCCAATGGGGCGATCAAATACCACGCGCTCATTAGCGTAACGACGGGCCTTATCTACAAACCAATAAGCATCCCCAATGCACTCGGCGGCAATGAGGGTACGTTCGGCATTAAGGCCATCCAAGATGTATTTGAATCCTTGACCCTCTTCGCCAATGAGATTTTCTGCAGGGATTTCTAGGTTGTCAAAGAAAACTTCATTGGTCTCATGATTGACCATGTTGGCAATTGGCTGGATATCCATACCTTTGCCAATCGCTTCCTTGAGGTCGACAATAAAGATCGACATCCCTTCTGATTTTTTCTTAACCTCTGCAAGGGGGGTGGTGCGCGCCAACAGAATCATGAGATCGGAGTGCTGAATTCTGGAGATCCATACTTTTTGACCATTGACGACATACTTATCACCTTTTTTCACTGCAGTCGTTTTCAGTTTGGTAGTGTCAGTTCCAGTGCTTGGCTCAGTGACTGCCATGCTTTGTAGACGTAATTCACCGGTAGCAATTTTTGGAAGATAGAGTTTTTTTTGTGCATCAGAGCCATGTCGCAGAAGAGTGCCCATGTTGTACATCTGTCCGTGACAGGATCCGGCATTGCCACCGGAGAAATTGATCTCCTCCATGATGACCGAAGCCTCAGCAAGACCAAGACCGGAGCCACCATATTCTTCTGGAATCAATGCGGCTAGCCAACCGGCCTGAGCCATTGCATCGACAAAGGCTTCCGGGTAATCACGGTCGTGATCAACCTTTTGCCAATAAGCTGAGTCAAAGCTTTTGCAGAGGTCACGCAATGCTTCGCGCATGTCTTGGTACTGGTCTGGTTTTGGAATGGGGTGATTCATATTGTCTCTATTAATAGTTATTTTGCTTAGGTTCAACCCATATAGTTTAAGCAAGATTTCATCATTTCGTGAAACTATCCGTGAGGAGTTCTAGAGATCGTCAGAGCAGTCCCGGTGTGGGGCATACTATATGAATGGCGATATTTTTACCCCAAACTAACTGCAAAGTGGCTGTCTGATGGACCATATGTTGAGTCAATTTTTTGACTTTTTTGGTATGCCATCAGTGGGCTTATCTGCGGTTTTCATTAGTGCCTTTATTTCTGCGACTTTATTGCCGGTTGGTTCAGAGCCCGTGCTATTTGGCTATATAAGTCTTAATCCCCATTACTACTGGATTGCCATCGGGCTTGCCACGGTGGGTAATACCTTAGGGGGTATGCTCGATTGGTGGTTGGGCCTGCTCAGTAGAAATAGTTTTGAGTCTTTAAAAGGCCCATCGAATGGCAGAATGCAACGTTGGCTAGAGGAGCGAGGGCCAAAGATGTTGTTGCTTTCTTGGCTGCCTGGCTTTGGTGATCCCCTCTGTCTGGCTGCGGGGTGGTTAAGACTCCCCTGGAGACCCTGTTTGGCCTATATGGCCGTTGGGAAGTTCTTTCGCTATCTGACTATGACTTGGCTTTTAACTTTAGTCCCCGAGAGCTTTTGGCACCAGATAGGACATTCGCTAGGCTTGATTTAAAAGCTTCCGTTGTATCCTATAGGTCATTTATTGGATCTTTAAAGGATTGCTCGCATGTCTCATTTAAAAGGTAAAACAGCCCTCGTCACTGGTTCAACTAGCGGTATTGGTCTTGCTATGGCTGTTGCATTAGCAAAGCAGGGCGCCAATATCATGATGAATGGTTTTGGCGAGAAAGATGCAGCAATAGCATCTGTAAAAGCTTGTGGTGTGGAGGTTGACTATCACGGTGCTGACATGAGCAAGCCTGCGGAAATTGAGGATCTCATCAAGCAAACAGAAAAACGCTTTGGTACTTTAGATATCTTGGTAAACAATGCAGGCATTCAATACACCGCCAATATTGAGGAGTTTCCTGCCGATAAATGGGAATCCATTATTGCCATTAATTTGAGTTCAGCCTTTTATACCTCTCACCATGCTTTGCCCGGAATGCAGAAGCGTAACTGGGGGCGCATTATCAATATTGCCTCAGTCCATGGCTTAGTTGCCTCCACACAAAAAGCAGCTTATGTTGCCGCTAAGCACGGGATTGTAGGTTTAACCAAAGTGACTGCTTTAGAGAATGCTAAAACAGGTATTACATGTAATGCTATTTGCCCGGGTTGGGTTCTTACTCCCTTGGTTCAAAAACAGGTGGATGCTCGTGCTGAGCGGGATGGAGTTTCCAATGAGGAGGCGAAAAAGGCCCTCGTCTCAGAAAAGCAGCCATCAGGCGAATTTGTGGCGCCTGAGCAGCTAGCCGCTCTGGCAGTTTTCTTGTGCGGACCAGATGCATCTGAGGTTCGTGGGGTAGCCTGGAATATGGATGGCGGCTGGACAGCTCAATAAATAGCCCCGGGGGCTGGCTATGCTAGCCCTTTTTTTCGTGACCAAACAAAAATGCCAGAATCGACTATAGTGGATGCGGATAAGGCTTATAAGCCTGGTTTTTAATGTACCTTATAAGGAAAATAACGATGGAACACACACTACCTCCGCTGCCATATGCCCTCGATGCGCTTGCCCCATTTATCTCAAAAGAGACTCTTGAGTATCACTATGGCAAACATCATCAAACTTACGTTACCAATCTCAATAATTTGATTAAAGGCACTGAGTTTGAAAACGCCAATTTAGAAGAGATTGTTAAAAAGTCTGCCGGTGGTGTTTTCAATAATGCTGCTCAAGTATGGAACCACACTTTTTATTGGAATAGCATGAAGCCAAATGGTGGCGGTGCTCCAACCGGTGCTTTGGCTGATGCCATTAATGCTAAGTGGGGTTCATTAGATAAATTTAAAGAAGAGTTCACTAAATGTGCTGTGGGTACATTTGGTTCTGGTTGGGCATGGTTGGTTAAGAAGGCTGATGGCTCATTGGATTTGGTTTCTACAAGCAATGCGGCGACACCATTAACAACCGACGCAAAGCCATTAATGACTTGTGACGTTTGGGAGCATGCGTATTACATCGATACTCGCAATGCACGTCCTAAATATCTCGAGAACTTCTGGAATTTAGTGAACTGGGATTTTGCAAATCAGAACTTTGCTTAAGCTTCCATTCCTTTTTTGAGATAACCCACTTCATGTCATCCATCTTCACTTCATTAGGGCGCACAGTCTTAGCGGGCTTTGTGCTTCTGATTCTGATTCTGCTGGCCTTAGGCGCAAATTTGACCTCGGTTGAGTTGCCGTTTTTGTTCCGCTGGATTCATGTGATGGTTGGCATCATGTGGGTGGGTTTGCTCTGGTACTTCAATTTTGTCCAGATTCCATCCATGGCCAAAATACCGGATGAGCAAAAGCCAGCTATCGCTAAGGTAATTGCCCCAACGGCTTTATTTTGGTTTCGATGGTCTGCACTATTCACTGTGGTGAGTGGTTTGATCCTGGCGGTACTTAATGGCTATGCTCATCAAGCATTTACTTTGCAGCCGCCATTTCGTGCTATTGGATTGGGGATGTGGATTGCTTTATATATGGCTTTTAATGTTTGGTTCATTATTTGGCCAAACCAAAAGCGGGCCCTCGGTATTGTTCCCGCTGAGCCAGAAGTAAAAGCAAAGTCAGCTCGATTGGCCATGTTGGTATCTCGCTTCAATACGATGCTGTCAATCCCAATGCTCTTCTTAATGGTTGCACAATCGCATAACGTTACCTGGTTTGCTATTGTTTAATCACTAGACTGGCCGAACTACTGCAGTAACTAACTAAAAAGCCCGCAATAGCGGGCTTTTTATATCTTTTCTACTTTCACCGCTGAGCGATGCTGATTAATCTAGAGCAGGGGAGGTAACTCTTTAGTAAGCGCTGCACGCTGAGCCGTAGCACTTCCCAAAAGAGCAAAGCCAAGTAGTTTGCCATCAGGTGATTCGAAGCGAGCCTCAATACCACCATCGATCGAGTTTATCTTCCACTGCCCAATGGCGCTGGCCGGTGGTGGTGAAACGATTGTAGGTAACGCAGGGGTCTTGACCATTACTGGCATAGCTGGATAAGTAAGCATGGTCTCTTGACCTAAGAGCTTAGGTGCTAGTGCTCTGGCAGCTTGCATGATTGGCATGATGTAGGGAAGAACCAGCCCCTCCACTTCGGCGCAATCTCCAATTGAAAAAATATTCTGAATATTCGTCTCTAGAGTTCGCCCCACTTGAATTCCGAGACCCGTTTGAATGCCTGCTTTTTGAGCCAACGCTAGACGAGGTTTAAGGCCTACTGCAGAAAGAAAAACATCACTGATAACTACTTTGCCATTAGCTAGGGTAATTGCAAGACCCTCATCTGTTTTATCAAGGGATTGTACGGTGGTGCCCAGATGCCAGCGTATACCAACCTCACTTAATTTATCTTGTAGTGCTTGTGATGCCTCTGGGGGTAGTAGGCGACCGAGTATCTGTGGCGCCAGGTCAATCACATCCACCTCATAAGAGCCGATGGCGAGATCGTTTGCAAATTCACAGCCAATCAGACCAGCTCCCAATATGGCAACCCTTTTTTTGCCAGCAATGGCTTGACGAAACTGAGCGTAGTCCTCCAAATCATTTACGCTAATGACGCTATCGACCGCATTGCCCTGTAAGGGCACGCGAATCTGATCTGAGCCCAAGCAAAGCACCAATTTAGAGTAGGGAACTGAACCTTGAGAAGTGATGATGAGCTGCTGCTTGCTATCAATTTCATGCACTTCTGTGTTGCCTAAAATATGGACGGCTAACTGATCTGCCATGCCCTCTGCGCTCATAGAAATGAGCTGCTCCGCATTTTTATTGCTAGCCAGAGCAGTTGATAGCATAGGCTTTGAGTAAGAGTAGCCTGGTTCACGGGTAATCAAGGTGATCGGTACTTCCTTATCTAGCTTGCGGATTTCACGAATCGTCGTAAAGCCAGCCATACCGCTACCAATAATGACAATGGCAGGTGAAGATAGTTGTGCTTGGGTCAAGCTGGGCTCCTAAAGAAGGTGGTATGAATAAATGAAGCTGCTATTGCAGTTTTGATTAAGAGATTCTGACCATTTCAAAGTCGGATTTACTGGCGCCACAATCTGGGCATTCCCAGCTTTCAGGTACGTCTGCCCAAGCTGTTCCAGGAGCAATGCCATCATCTGGCATTCCTTTGGCCTCGTCATAAATAAAGCCACACACAATACATTGCCAAGTATTCATCCGGTTTCCTGTAAATAGTTAGAGAAGTGTCAATTTTATTGAGAATAAAGTCAGATTTGCTGTGGGTGCAGCGACAAATTTAGGTAATCATTTGCTTCATTAGGAATGCTATTATTTATCTAATAATTAGATTATAGGGATGAATCCAAACTATGGCCGCACTGCCTTCACTTCGCCAATTACGCTACTTTGTTGCCATTGCCCATGAGTTGAACTTTACACGGGCTGCAGAAGCCTGCTTTGTAGGGCAGTCAACCTTAAGCGCTGGCCTTAAAGAGCTTGAAGATGGCCTGGGTGTTCGCCTAGTAGAGCGAGATCGACAAAATGTTGCTATCACTCCGGTTGGTCTTGAGATCCTAGGAAGGGCCAAAGCCATTTTGGCAGCCTCCGAAGATTTGGTGGAGTATGCGGTTGATGCTGGTAAACCCATGTCGGGGACGGTACGTCTTGGAGTTATCCCAACCATCGCACCATTTTTGCTGCCCAACGTTCTGCCTGATATTCGGGAGCGTTTTCCCAATCTAAAGATTGCATTGCGTGAAGACCTTACCGGTAATCTTTTAGCAAGGCTTGCCGAGCATCAATTGGATTTCATTCTGATTGCCTTGCCCTACGAGACCTCGGGTCTATTAGTTAAAGAATTATTTAACGATGAATTTTGGTTGGTTGCTCGCGAAGATGATCCGGCGCTTAAGGGTAAGGAAATTCATCTGCCGGCCAAAATGGCCGACCGCTTGCTTTTGCTAGAAGAGGGACATTGCTTAAGGGAGCATACGCTGCAATCATGCAAACGCTCTGATATAAAAAATGCTGACGGCATGGAAGCCACGAGTCTACTGACGCTCCTCCAAATGGTGGAGTCAGGCATGGGAATTGCGTTGCTTCCAGAGATGGCGGTTAAAGGCGGTCTCTTAAATGGCTCTTCACTGGTGGCTCGGCCACTAGCCCCTCCAGCGCCAAAAAGAATTATTGCACTGGTAGCACGAGCATCAACCACCCATCTAGAAGAATTTCAGGCGCTAGCCGAAAGTATTGAGGGGCGCTTTAAATCTGCCCCCCGAATTAGTCGCGGTGCGCGAAAAAGTTTTCCGAGGGCATGAGTCACCCTGCAAGATTGAACTATCCCTGCTACAGTTGCCTCACAAACAATTGGATTTGTCATTAAAGAAAGAGTTATATGTCTGGTAAAGAGATGATGTTCACGCCTGTCAAGCTTGGCGCAATCGAACTAAAGAATCGTCTAGTGATGGCGCCTTTAACCAGGATGCGTGCTATTGATGGTGACGTTCCAAACCCCTTGGCTAAAACGTATTATTCACAAAGAGCGGGAGCGGGCCTCATTATTAGCGAGGCAACCCAAATATCTTCCTTAGGCAAAGGATACCCCGCAACCCCTGGAATTTATTCTGCTGAACAAACTGCAGCTTGGAAAGAGATTGTGGATGCTGTTCATGCTCAGGGCGGCAAAATGGTGGCGCAACTGTGGCATGTAGGTCGTATTTCCCATTCCTCACTGCATCCTGAGCAAGGTTTGCCTGAAGCGCCATCTGCGGTAGCGCCAGCGGGTCAAACTTATGGCGCTGACTGGAAGCTGCATGATTATGAAATCCCTAAAGCAATGTCTGCACAGGATATTGCGAGACTACTGAATGAGTTTAAGCTTGCTGCACAAAATGCAAAAGCAGCTGGATTTGATGGTGTTGAAATTCACTCAGCCAATGGATATCTATTGGATCAGTTTTTGCAAGATAAAACCAATCAGCGCAATGACCAATATGGTGGCTCTATTGAAAATCGCCTGCGATTACTGAGTGAGGTGATTGAATCCGTTTCTCAGGTGTTTTCAAGTGATCGCATCGGTGTGCGTCTATCGCCTTACGGCAGCTTTAATGATATTGGTGATAGCGATCCAATTTCATTATTCAATGCTGTCATTGAAAAACTCAATACTTATCACCTGGCTTATGTACACATGATTGAGCCACGCTCAACTACTGCAGGCGGCAATGATCAGCTTGATGCTCAAGCGCCGATCACCTCAGAGATGTTCCGGGCAGCTTATCAAGGAAAATTTATTAGTGCAGGTGGCTACGATCAGGCTATGGGTGAGGCCGTATTAGAGGCTGGCTTAGCAGATGCAGTCGCCTATGGGCGTTTGTATATTGCCAATCCGGATTTGGCTGAACGTTTTAAACAGGGCGCAAAACTCAATCCCTACAACCGTGCAACATTCTACGGTGGTGGTGAGGCAGGTTATACCGATTACCCCACACTCTAGAGTGCTCTCACTTTCACAAACAGAGGCTTCTCTCTCAAGAAAGAAGCCTTATTTTTTATCTTCTGGATCTTTTAAAAGATCATATTGGTTGGCAACTACCAGAAGGACTATGGAAGCGCACCCCATGGCAAAAAACTCCCATTGATGCAGCATGGCAGTGCCAATCACCGTCATCAGAATTGTCCAACCTACAGCCATCTTGGCTTTTTTGCTTAGAGGTTTCATAAATATTGATGCAGTAAATAAATTATTTGTTCAAATGCCTTGCTTTGGCGCTGAGTTCGTTAATGGGACCGCGCTTATCGAGTTGCGATAGTCTGAGAGCCTCCACTTCAAAATCAATTTGCGCGGGATGGAATTCAATATTTCCTAAATGAATGACATAAGTCCAGACTAAATCACGACCCCGATTTTTATACACATCTACTACACGTTTCATTGCTTGTCGCCTATTAATGGTATCGCCTGATTTTTGGGCTCAATGTTGCGCTTCAAATCAATCAGATTACGTGGTTCAATTTTGATAACTCCGCCTCTCGGGCTATCAATATCTGCAATCAAGAAGAAGGCGATTGAAATCATGACGGGAAAAATCATGAATAACCCAAAATTGGGTTTGAAGTTTCTGGCGCCAAAGCCAATGAGAATATTGGCCCCAACAGCAATCGCAGCCATGAGCCACCAAGCTGCGCGTGGGATCCGATTCCACCATGCTGCCTGTGTATAGCTTTGTGAATTAATTACTTCATTCATTCCAGAAACCGCCAAGGTGAGGGTAGGGCTAGGCTGAGCATTGGCAGGAATGACCACTGCGTTCCATAGGGCGTTTTCAAGCTCGAGAGTCTTGCGGTTAATTTGCCGAGCAGTTTCTTGATCTTGCTTGATGTAAAACAGTATTCGCTGGTCTACGTATTGATTTAAGAGGTCCTTTACTTGCTCAGCATACTTGCTAGGTAGAAGATCTGCTCTTAAAAATTCTGTACCAATTGCATTTGCTTCCGCCTCTTCATAGTTTTGCCTCAAGTCATAGCGCGCAATTGCCATGGAGAAAGTAAATCCAATGATGAGGGCCAGCAAAGTTAAAGTCGCTGTCTCAATAATTCCAAGATCAGTAGAGGTCTCAGTATCTTTAGTGCGATATTTACTCAGTACAGCATTGCCAAACCACACTGAAGTGGTCAGGGCAATGGCTGAGAGAATAAAAACGAGTAGCGGGGAGTCGGCGAGATACGGAATTTTAGAAAGTTCCTGGATACAAGATGTCTTTGTTAACGTTTTGAATATCGCGATGTCCAGTAAAGGCCATGGTGAGATCAAGTTCTCGATGAATAATTTCAAGGCACTTGGTAACGCCGGCCTCTCCCATTGCACCCAATCCATAGAGGAAAGGGCGGCCGATCATGGTGCCACGAGCCCCAAGAGCCCAGGCTTTAAGAACATCCTGACCAGAGCGAATGCCGCCATCCATCCATACTTCGATATCTTTACCAACGGCATTCACAATGCCGGGGAGTGCTTTAATGCTCGAGATCGCGCCATCTAATTGACGGCCGCCATGGTTCGATACGATCAGCGCGTCTGCTCCAGTGTTAACTGCCATACGCGCATCTTCTTCATCTAAGATGCCTTTAATGATGAGCTTGCCACCCCACAGTTTCTTAATCCACTCAACATCATCCCAACTCAAGCCCGGATCAAATTGTTCGGCTGTCCAGGAGGAGAGTGATGACATATTGCCCACCCCGGTGGCATGACCCACGATATTGCGGAAAGTTCTACGTGGGGTCATTGCCATGCCCATACACCAGCGCGGCTTAGTCATCATGTTGAGGATATTGGGAATGGTCAGCTTTGGAGGTGCTGATAGACCATTCTTGAGATCTTTATGGCGCTGCCCCAAAATTTGAAGGTCCAGGGTAAGAACTAAGGCTGAGCATTTTGCTGCCTTAGCACGCTCAATTAATCGTTCAATAAATCCACGATCTTTCATGACGTATAGCTGAAACCAAAAAGGCTTAGTGGTGTGCTCTGCTACATCTTCAATTGAGCAAATACTCATCGTGGATAAACAAAACGGTACCCCGAATTTTTCGGCAGCACGGGCCGCTAAAATTTCGCCATCGGCACATTGCATTCCTGTTAATCCAGTTGGTGCTAATGCCACTGGCATTGCAACTTCCTGTCCCACCATGGTTGTCTTCGTGGTGCGATTGGTCATATCAACAGCCACTCGCTGACGCAATTTGATTTTCTGAAAATCAGATTCATTCGCGCGATACGTGGATTCCGTCCATGAACCGGAATCTGCATAGTCATAAAACATTTTGGGCGTGCGTTTTTGGTGCAACACCCGTAGGTCTTCAATATTGGTAATGATCGTCACGAAAATCCTTTAATTCTTTGCTTTATGGCCATTCCGACATGGCTGTCAGTTCTTCATTTAAGCTCTATCTTAGCAATACCAGGCATTTGTTTCTACAATGCCAAGTGAGCGCCTATTTAGAGCTCTAAACAGTGATTTATCCTCCAATAGTGACTTTATGCCTCAATTAGCGCTCCCCACCGTTTTCTATCTTTTGGTAGCTACTGTCTTATGGGCTGGAAATGCGGTCGTAGGTAGGATGCTAGTGGGGAGTGTCTCCCCGATCACCTTAAGTGCAGTTCGCTGGGGTCTTGCTGCATTGATCTTGCTTCCCTTGGGTTGGCGGATTTTTATGCCTAGTAGCCCTCTTTGGCAAAACAAAAAACGTTTTCTAATGTTGGGTCTATTGGGCGTAGGGAGTTATAACGTTCTTTTATATTTGGCCCTGCAAACTTCGACAGCCATTAATGTCACCTTAATTGGCGCAAGCATGCCAATTTGGATGCTTTTTATTGGCGCTGCTTTTTATGAAACGAAGCCCGGCATTCTGCAATTGACTGGGGCTATTGTCTCTCTGGTTGGTGTGACGATTGTCCTGACTCGAGGTGAATTATCGAGCTTATTAAGTATGGAGATGGTCGCTGGTGACTTATTCATTATGCTCGCCACCATCTTATGGGCTTTTTATAGTTGGATGATTAGTCGTCCTGGGTCTAGTACTGAAAAGCAATGGCCTTGGGCTGAATTTTTGATGGCACAAGTCATGATTGGTTTTTTATGGACTATGCTTTTTGAGGGTTTTGAAGTCGCCACTGGATTTGCCTTTATTGAGCTCAATCCTTGGACCATCTCCTTAATCATTTTTATAGCGATTGGCCCATCATTAATTTCTTATCGATTTTGGGGATTGGGTGTAAATGGAGCGGGCCCTACTGTCGCTGCCTTTTTTGCCAATTTAATTCCCTTATTCACTGCCTTGCTTTCCGGTCTGATTTTGGGGGATCCTCCTCAGCTTTTCCATGCCTTGGCATTTGCCTTGATTGTCCTTGGAATTCTGGTCTCCTCCACTAAGAAATCAGGCTCCCAAGCTTCTGTACCCCCTAAAAACCCCTGATTTAGGCTGTTTTTAATCAGGGGGCACTAAAAAGCTCCTAAATCAGTATCATTTAGGGCTAATCACATGATTTACTAGGAAATTACTATGCCAGGCTTACTCCCCAATGTTGATCCAGATGGTTTATTAGAGTTCTCGGTGGTTTATACCGATCGCTCCTTAAACCACATGTCTGAGCAGTTCAAAAAAGTCATGGTGGATATTTCTAGCGTCTTGAAGGATGCTTATAACGCTAGCTCGGCTGTCATTGTTCCTGGTAGCGGAACTTTTGGTATGGAAGCCGTTGCCCGCCAATTTGCAAACAATCAGAAATGCCTCGTAATACGTAACGGCTGGTTTAGTTATCGCTGGACGCAGATTTTTGATCTTGCCAATATTACCCAGGACATTACTGTTATCAAAGGCAAGCAGTTAGAAGATTCGACACAGGGTGTTTTTGCGCCAGCTCCGCTTGAAGAGGTGGTGGCTTTCATTAAAAAGGAAAAGCCTGCTGTAGTTTTTGCTCCTCATGTTGAAACATCCGCTGGAATTATTTTGCCGGATGACTATCTCAAGGCGGTTGGTGAGGCAGTGCGTTCTGTTAATGGTTTGTTTGTACTTGATTGCATCGCTTCTGGTGCAATGTGGGTGGATATGAAGGCATGTAATGTGGACGTCTTGATTACTGCGCCTCAAAAGGGTTGGAGTAGCTCACCTTGCTGCGCATTGATTGCTCTTGGCGATCGCGCTCGCGAAAAGATTGATGCTACACAAAGCAGCAGTTTTTCAATGGATTTAAAGAAGTGGTTGCAAATCATGGAAGCTTATGAAAAGGGCGGTCATGTTTATCACACCACGATGCCTACAGATGCCCTCAAAATTTTGCGCAATGTCATGCAGGAAACCCAATCTTTAGGTTTCGCTAACCTGAAACAAAAACAACAAGAGTTGGGCGAGAAAGTCCGCGCTTTGTTAGTTTCTAAGGGCTATCATTCAGTTTCGGCTAAAGGCTATCAGTCCCCTGGCGTGGTAGTCAGTTACACCAAGGATCCGGATATTCAGTCTGGTAAGAAGTTCATTGCCCTAGGTTTACAAACTGCTGCAGGCGTGCCATTGCAGTGTGATGAGCGTCCTGATTTCCGTACTTTCCGCATTGGTTTATTTGGCTTGGAAAAATTAGCTCATGTAGACCGTACGGTTGCCCTCTTAGAGGCTGCCTTAGAAAAAATTACTGAAACTGAAGCTCAGCCAGCGTAATGAAGGGCATCGCTTAGTGAATTTAAAGCCGTCTTAGGACGGCTTTTTCATTGCCTCTAAGGCTAGCGGATTGGGAGTCGCTTCTCCCACTTTAGTAAGTACATTGTTATCTAAATGGTGAAAGGGTTCAGATTGACCCGCAATCATCATGACGGTATCTTGCTCATAAGACCAAGTGCCATCATCCAAAAAGCTCACCATGATGCGATATTCGATTGTCTTAAAAGCGTAGTTCAGAAAAGGACTGGAAGAAATCCCAGCAGTAGGATCATCAATTTTGGCAATGCACTCAAACTGTGTTGCCTTGGCGGATGCTTTGCCAGTTGCCATGGTGATCATGCCGCGGGGAATGGAGAGGGTATGCACGATTAAATTGGTTGCAGGTTCCCATAACCAATAACCCACTTGATCATGATAGGTCTTGACTTGATCGGGTTTGGTGATGTGTAGGTGATAGCGCAAACCATAAAATAATTGCGGGCCATTAGTTTGGGGGTCAATAGGTTGCATTTCAATACGCTCTGTATAGACCTGTTTCTTCGGGCCTTCCGCTTTGGGCTTGATATCCAAACCACGTTGTCCCTCCCAGATACCCGCTAACTTAGTGAGGGGGCCTAAATTTTCCAAAGTATTGATAGAGTAATTTTGTGGCTCTGTATAGATATCTGTGGGAAAGGGATTGGCAATGGGATTCATATAAAGGCTTTAATAAATGACGGGTATAGGATGCATTATTGAGTATGATCAAATTATCCACAAACCTATTGGAGCCCCTCATGAATTTGCCTTCCCCCAAACTAATTCTCTCTGCTTTTATTGCTGCGACGATAGGTTTTGCGCCCTTATCGGGAGCGATTGCTCAAACTACTCCTGCTACCCCTCCAGCTGCCTCTCCAGAGATGCCGGCTCCCGCTGCTCAGCCAACTGAGCCAGCCGCCCAGAAGAAAGCAAAGAAAAGGGCGAAGAAAGATAAAAAGGCCGATAAGAAGGCCAAGAAAAAGGCTAAGAAAAAATCCAAGCCAGCACCAGCACCTGCGGCTGCACCAGCATCGGCTCCAGCATCAGCAGTAACGCAGTAAACCTTCGTCGATTTAATTTAAGGGGTCAGCGCTATCGACGCTGGCCACCTTAGATGGGTTGGTTTTGGAGGAATCATTGCGCACGAGAAGCCACATGGCGCCTATCACCAAAATCATCCCCCCAATTTGCAAGAGCGTAATCGGTTCTGATAAGACCGCCCATCCCATAAAGAGCGTTGATACTGGACCGAGTATTCCAGCTTGCGCAACCAAAGGGGAGCCAATGCGATTAATCGCAATCATGATGAGCAACATTGGAATAACGGTACATAGCGCAGCATTGAGTAGGCTAAGCCAATAAATTTGTGGGGCTTGAGTAAAAACTGCCATTGGGTCATAGAATAAAATTTGAATGACGCTCAGCAAGGCCGATGCTGAGCTGGCATAGACGACCATTCTGACGCTGCCAACCCGCTTGACCATTTCACCGGATCCGATCATATAGATTGCATAAGAGCAGGCGCTCGCAAAGACTAAGCCCATGCCTAGTAAGGCGGTAGATCCAGTAGAGCTTGCATCTTGAATGAATACGATGATCACGCCAAGGTAGCCCACAATGAGGGCATACCATTGCAGGCGAGTAATGCGCTTATTTAAAACAAAGTAAGAGATTAACAAAACAATCGTAGGCGTCAGATATAAAACGATTCGCTCTAAGCCAACTGAGATATATTGCAAGCCCAAAAAGTCTAGATAACTAGAAAAGAAATAACCCAAAAATCCTAAGATGAATATCTTCACTTGGTCCGCTAGGGAGAGACGACTCATCGTTTGTCGACGTGCTTGCCACCAGTAGATTGCCCAAAAGAGTGGAAGTGCCATCAACATGCGTAAGGCAATGATGGTTTCAGCATTAGCGTTATAGGTAAATGCGAGTTTGACCAAGATCGCTTTGCCAGAAAATAATACCGATCCCAGTCCGGCCATCAAAATGCCATAGAGATAGCGACGATGCTGATGCGAATGATCTTGTGAATGCATGCTGCTTTATAACAGCTTGTTGAGAATGCTCCGCATCTCCATAATGACCTCAGATGGGGTAAGTCCAATCGGCCCCACTTGTTTTGCAACCAAGCTATCTGCTGCACTAGCGTGGAGTTGCACGGCTACGCAAGTCGCCTCCCATAGTGTCAAATTGTGACGAAGTCCCTGGGCGGCAATGGCAGCAATACTACCTGTCAGGACATCTCCCATGCCGCCAATTGCCATTCCGGGATTGCCCTGCATACAGCGCACTGCACTGTATGTGGGCGAAGCAATTAAAGTATGTTGACCTTTAAGGACAACAATCGATTGGGTTAGGGTAACTAGCTGAGACAAAGCGTGCATGCGATCTGCTTGAATGTCTTTAGGACTCTTGCCGAGCAAATGCGCCGCCTCTCCCGGGTGAGGGGTAATGACGCAAAGACCAGGATTGAGTTGGTTGCGTTTTAATAAGAGCGCTAAAAATGCCGGTGTATCCGCTATTACATTGAGGGCATCGGCATCAATCACAAGTGGTACCGATGGATATTTGAGAGCTGCTTCAAGCCAGCCCTTGGCAAGGGCAGAATAACCAAGCCCGGGTCCTATGGCAATGAGGTCGGGGTTCGTATCAGCTAGTTGCGTTTGCGCATCAAAGCTAGCTAAACGAATCATGAGTTCAGCTTGCTCTGAGATAGCATGCGCTGAGGCGGGATCGAGCATTTCTAGAATGGTCCAGCCAGCACCCAAATGAAGTGATGCATTACCAGAAAGCAATAGGGCGCCTGCCATACCGGGTGCACCGCCAATGAGGAGCACCTTACCAGCATGCCCCTTATGTTCGGATGGAGCTCTTTTAAGGCGACTAATGAGATCTAGCGACTGCAATTCATTGGCTAACTTATCCATGCTACTAGTATCGCTTTCATGATTGTTCTATCAAGCCATTTTATCGGTAGTATTCTGTGACTATGCAAATACAATTTCTCGGTGCAGCTGGAGAGGTTACTGGATCAAGACATTCAGTAGAAGCCTTGATTAAAGGGCGAACTGTTCGCTTCATAGTCGATTATGGGATGTTCCAAGGTGGCCGAGAGGCCAGCAGTAAAAATTTGGAGCCATTGCCATTTTCTCCCAAAGAGATCGACTTTATTGTGCTTACCCATGCACACATTGATCACAGTGGTTTATTGCCAAGGCTGTGCGCACAAGGATTTACCGGCCCTATTTACTGCACTGATGCTAGCTTAGAGCTATTAAAGATATTGTTGCCAGACAGCGCCCACTTACAGCGCGCTGATGTAGAGCGTGCCGTGCGCAGACAAAAGGCAGGAAAGTGGCGCGGTGAGTTACCAGTAGCACTCTATTCAATGGAAGAAGCTCAGCTTGCGCTAGATCAGTGTGAAGCTCTCCCGTATGGAAAATTGCTGAGCCTGTTCGATGGTATAGATCTTGAGTTTCAGAATGCGGGGCATATCTTGGGATCAGCGATTGCCGTCCTCGATATCACCGAAGATCATGCGCAGAAAAAACGCTGTGTTTTCTCGGGCGATATTGGTATGAAGGGTAAGTTACTCATGCCAGACCCTACATTGATTTCTCAGGCAGATGTCGTAGTGGTTGAGTCTACGTACGGTGATCGTCTGCATAAAAATTTAGAAAATACGGAGGCTGAGTTAATTGATGTCATTACCAACACCTTAAATGCGCGTGGCAACATTGTCATTCCGGCATTTGCTGTTGGTCGTACGCAAGAGATTCTGTTCTTACTGATTGATCTTGTGAAAAGAGGTTTATTACCTCACCTCAGTATTTGGGTGGATTCACCTATGGCAACTGCAGCTACCCACTTAACTCAGCGCTTCTTTGAGCAGCTCGATACAGAATCTCAGACGACCTTTCAGTGGTACCAGAAAAATCCGAGCGCAGTGGATTTACGTTTTATTGCTGATGTAGAAGAGTCTAAGGCGCTCAATAAGATCAAAGGCGGCGCAATTATTATCTCTGCTAGTGGCATGTGCGATGCCGGCAGGATTGTTCACCATTTGCAAAATAATTTACCCCGTTCACAAAATGCCATCGTCATTACCGGCTTTCAGGCTTATGGCAGCTTAGGTAGGCGTTTGGTAGATAAAGCAGCCAAAGTGCGACTCTTTGGCGAAGAAGTCCCTGTTAGGGCATCTGTCCATACTATTGGCGGTTTATCAGCCCACGCTGATCAAGCTGGCCTATTAGATTGGTTGCGAGGTTTCCAGTCTGAACCCAAAGCGGTATTTGTCGTTCATGGAGAGCCTGAAGCTTCTGCTGTTCTAGCCCAAGCAATTCGTGATGATCTTGAATGGAATAATGTAGTTGTTCCTGAGCGTTTGCATACCTATTCTTGTTAAGGATTGTGAGATGAGTTCAAAGCTGCCGATTAATAATTCTCAAACCATTACTGATTTTTTGAATTTACAAAAAAGCCAATTGGCTGAAGAAAGTTCTGAAGATTCGTATAAATTCGCCTTTGATGATGAAGCCTTTTTAGCGCGACGAGAAACCCTAGGATTGCGTTTCCAACTAGAGTTATTAAAGCCTGAAATTTTGCTCCATGAACGCGGCATTGACCATACGATCACTGTTTTTGGTTCTACACGCTTTATAAGTTCAGAAACTGCCCTGCAAATGGAAAGGGAGGCTAAGACACCCGAGGCTCTTGCCATAGCTAAAAAAGCCTTATTACATAGTAAATACTATGATTCGGCGAGAGAGTTTGGAGCGCTAGTGGCGCGATATAACGCCACGCAGGCAGAGGACCGCAATAAACTCTACATTGCAACTGGGGGAGGGCCAGGCATTATGGAGGCAGCCAATCGAGGGGCATTCGAGGCTGGGGATAAAACCATTGGATTCAATATTAGTCTGCCCCGTGAACAGTGCCCCAATCCCTATCTCACGCCTGGATTAAGTTTCCGCTTTCACTATTTCGCCATTCGTAAGATGCACTTTATGCTCAGAGCACGGGCAATTTTGGCTTATCCCGGCGGTTTTGGATCTTTTGATGAGCTCTTTGAGGCTTTGACTTTGATGCAAACAAAGAAGGTTGATCGATTTCCGATTATTTTGGTCGGACGAGATTTTTGGTGTGAGACGATTAACTTTCAGAATATGCTCAATCAAGGTGTGATTGACCAAGCGGATTTAGATCTCATTCATTTTGTGGAAACTGCGCCAGAAGCGTGGGAAGTCATTCGCAATCGCTACCAATTGGGATGAGGGTCTGTAAAATAAGCGCAATATGAGCATTTCCAGCGCCATCCCACTCACTACCGAATTAGACCTGCCGGCCTATCTATTCGGCATCGCCATGCTTCTTGTGGTGATGTTGATTCACGGAATTGCGCTAGTACAGATTGCTAAGCGCTACGAGGTAAAGTCATTTTTATATTTAGCTGAGCATCGCTACTCAGCGGTAGCTTTTGTTTTTTACCTCAGCGTGCTGTGTTTGTTTTTAATGCATATCTTTGAAATTATTTTGTGGGGCGTATCGCTTTGGCTCTTTAAGCTTCTGCCAAATTTAGGTGAAAGTATTTTATTTAGCGGCAGTACTTATACGGCTATGGGATTTATGGATGATTTGCTGCCCAATGGTTGGAAGATGCTCGCTGTCATCATTGCCTTTTCCGGCATGTTTGCTTTTGCATGGACTGCATCCGTCATGATCTCCATGACCAAAAACTTTCGTCAGGCTTATACGCGTCGGCATATGGAAAAGCTTAAGCTGCCTGCGGAAGTTATTGAGCGCTTTAAGTAAAGCATGAGTAAAACATGGGATGCCGTCATTATCGGTGGCGGGGCAGCTGGTTTGTTTTGTGCCGGAGTAGCGGGGCAGCTAGGAAAAAAAGTGCTGGTCTTAGACCATGCTGAGGTTTTAGGAGAAAAGATTCGGATTAGTGGTGGTGGGCGATGTAACTTCACTAACCTACATAGTAGCCCAGCTAATTTCTTATCCCTTAATCCACACTTTGTAAAAAGTGCTTTAGCGCGCTACTCCTCTCAAGATTTTATTAAGCTCGTTCAGACCTACCGCATTGCTTATCACGAGAAACACCAAGGCCAGTTATTTTGTGATGATTCAGCAAAGCAAATTATCGACATGTTGATGGGTGAGTGCGCTAAGGGAAAAGTGCAGATTCGTCATCCAGTTGTGATTAATGCCATCTCTCATGAGGCTGGTGAGTGGCTTATTCAAACGGATGGCGGTGTTGAGCATAGCCGGTCTGTGGTGATGGCTACGGGGGGCTTACCTGTTCCCGCCATTGGTGCGACAGCTTTTTCTTTAGATATCGCTAAGCAATACGGGCTTCGGGTCATTGATCCGCGTCCAGCTTTAGTACCTTTGTCTTTCACCTCAGGTGAATTTGAGAATCTCAATGCGCTAGCGGGCCTGAGTCTGCCAGTACGTATTGCTGCAGGCTCAAAAGGGGATCGTTATGGGGCATGCCGGTTTCATGAAGACTTGCTATTGACCCACAAAGGCTTATCAGGCCCTGCAGTACTACAAGCGAGTAGTTATTGGGCAGAAGGAGAGGCGATTCATATTGATTGGCTAGGCGCCGTAGAGGCAAATGGCCAATTTAACTGCGATGATCTTTTTAATCATGAAGACAATCGCTTAAAGCTCACTGAAAATATTCTCGCATCGGTGATGCCGCTGCGATTAGCTAAGGCATTTGCTGAGCAAAAGAATTTGCTTGGTCGTAAATGGGCAGAGGTCTCCAAAAAGGATCGTCAAGCACTCAAAGAGCTCATTACCAACTGGTCAGTAAAACCCGCAGGTACTTTGGGTTGGAAAAAAGCAGAAGTGATGTTAGGTGGTGTTGATACGAAGGAGCTTGATGGTCAAACTATGATGTCTCGCAAGCATCCTGGACTTTACTTTATCGGGGAATGCGTAGATGTGACTGGCCATCTTGGAGGTCATAACTTTCAGTGGGCATGGGCGAGTGGCTTTGCCTGTGCTCAGGCAATATAAAACAAGTGATTTAATTAAAAATCAGTTCGGCTGATTTCTCATCCAGTCCGCAGTATTGAAAAAAGACTCTTCGAGTTTTGCGCCTAATTCACCGGTAATCCCACACTCTTCCATTGCTTGGAACATACAGGCTAGCCATTGATTACGCTCCTTGAGTCCAATCTTAAAGGGAAGGTGGCGCGCTCTTAATCTGGGATGTCCATACTGAGGCGAGTAAATATCAGGACCACCTAGCCAGCCAGATAAAAAGAGTTTGAGCTTTTCCCGCGAATTTGAGAGGTCTTGAGAATGCATGGCGCGTAACTCTGCAAAAGACTCTTCAAGGGCCATCAAATCATAAAAACGATCTACCAATTCATCGACTTTTTGAGAGCCGCCAATCAGTTCATAAGGGCTTTTTTGGGTGTCCATACGGTAATTTTATGACTAAATTGCTTGGTAATTGGAATTGTCATGATTTCGGTATAGAGTGGAAGTAGAGATTTACCAAGTGACAACCTTATTTTGAACAAAGGAGAAAAGCATGGACCACAAAGAAATTCAGGCATGGCAACAAGAGAAGGCAAAAGAGCTTTTTACGTATTCTCATAAATTGCTAGATGCCGCTAAGGAGTTAAGTGAATCCCATTTGGCAGAAATTCAATGGGGCATGAAAAATGCCTTGGAGAGCGCAAAGTCTGCGGCTAAAAATGACCTTAATAAGTTAAAAGACTTGCAAGAAGAAGCGGCAAAAGAGACAGCAAAGCGTGTTTCTGTTTATCAGAAGAAAGTAAAGTCTGTACTAAAGGATCTTGGTGATGATGCCGCTGATGAAACCGAGAAGCATTTGGAGAAGGTGCGCAATTCTTTAGTCACTTGGCTGGAAGATGCTGAAAGCAAAATTCCAGGTCAAGCTGATAAGCTCTCTAAGGTTGTGCATGAAATGTCTACCGCTGGGCAAAAGATGTTTAAGGAAGGTAGAAAGATTGTGAATCAAGTAGCTGATGCTGCAGAGAAAAATATTGAAGAGCATCTTCATAAGACTGCTGCTAAGAAAAAACCGAAGTAATCTTTTGGTCTTCTATGAGCAAATGCAAACCGCCTACTTGTTGTAGGCGGTTTTTTTATAGCCATCCTTGGCGCCAAATTGCTCCATCTTGCAATTCGCGCCATGGAATAATCTTTACCGACTGGTCAAATACAGCCTCAATCTCGACATGCTCAATGGGAGCATCAGGCAATTCTGGCGTGATGAGCTTGCTCACTAAAAAGTGCTTCCGCTTCTTGATCGGGTGAACGGCAGTCCACTTACTAAGCAGTAATTTTTTCGGACTAAGTGGGTTTTTATCTTTAAAGGGCATTGCATTGAAAGCTTGCGCCATTACTAATAAGGTCACCACTGCTAGGAATAAATACCTTGCTGGAGTCCTGAGGCTGAGCAGGGCACTTTAAATCAAAATAGCTTTTGGGGCCAAGACTGCCACAAAAATCAAATTGTTGATTCTCAAAAGACATTTGTGCTTGCTTCAGAATCATGGTGTGCTTGCTCCCGCTAGCATCTTTGCAAGACCATGTGGTGTAGTCTTCTCGACCGCAAGCGCTAATGCTCGTCACCAATATTAATGCGGGGATGATTAATGTTAGTGAGCGAGACATTCTTATAGGACCCAAAAGTGATGTGTCCCATCTTTGCCCAACTGTGCTACGAGTCCAAACTCCCAATCTAAATACGCTTGCATGGCAGCTGGATCAACATTAGTACCTTCATAAGGGCGCTTATATCTATCGAGTGCAGGTGACGCTAGATTGCTAGGGCCTTTTTCAAGCTCTAGTCCTGCGTTTGTCCATGCCGCATTCCCACCACTGAGAACGAATACTTCTGCATTGCAGAATGAGGAAAATTCTTGCGCAGCAAAGAGGCTTAACTCAGCAGGTCCACTGGACAGGACATAGCGCTTTGCAGGGGGTAGATTGCCAATATCCTGTGCTAGTTGTGAGCGCAAAATGAACCAGCTACCTGGGATGTGGCCCTTCACATAGTTAGCATGAGTGCTCAAGTCGACTACGACGGTTAGTTGATCTGTTTTAAGCCAAGTCTCTAATGTCTTTAGATCAACAGCATTGCTCTTAGGGTGTGTTGGTAGGGAAGGTTTCCATGCACCTTTTTCGGTTAATTGCGCCTCTGTGATGCCGTCAAGCACATATACATCCCAGCCCATCTGCGCCAACCAGGAGGCAGGCATATTGGCGCGAACACCACCTGGATCGGCT
This sequence comes from Polynucleobacter sp. es-EL-1, assembly GCF_018687975.1. Taxonomy (NCBI): domain Bacteria; kingdom Pseudomonadati; phylum Pseudomonadota; class Betaproteobacteria; order Burkholderiales; family Burkholderiaceae; genus Polynucleobacter; species Polynucleobacter sp. es-EL-1. Next base: position 1,154,012 of record NZ_CP061310.1, on the reverse strand, counting down.
AATACAATCCGCGCACCCCTAACAGGAGCAACCATTTCAGTTTCCTGGACCAATTGTCCGCCTGGGGTAGACCTAAAGCCTGGTAAATGACCAGCTTCGTATTCCTCAGGCGTTCTTGGGTCAAAGAAGTAGGTGGTGCGACCGGTCTGTGACTGCCATTGCGCAAGGTCAGAAATTGTTGCTCGCTTCACGCCAGCCTGATCAGCAACACTTCGTGCACGCTGCGCCGCTGTATGTGCGGTAGATTCGCTCACTTCAGAAAAGCGACGACTCGCACCTTTATCTAACTCTTGACCCGCCAAAGTCCAACCAATAGTGCCATTACGTAAAGCATTAACCTCATTGGGGATGCCAGCGTTTATGAGAGATTGTGTGCCGATAATGCTGCGGGTTCTTCCAGCACAGTTGACGATTACTTTCGTTTTAGGATTAGGGGCAATTTCTGGAAGACGTAACACCAACTCGGCACCTGGTACGCTGATGCCCGTTGGAATACTCATAGTTTGGTATTCATCAAAACGACGCACATCCACTACAACCACATCTTCATTATTGTCGAGCAACTGCTTTACCTCTTGCGCTGACAGTGATGGGGTGTGTCTTTTAGATTCGACGAGCTCACCAAAAGATTTGCTAGGGACGTTTACATCCCTAAATACTTCTCCGCCAGCTGCTTTCCAGGCACTAACGCCACCACCAAAGACTGAAACATTTGCGTACCCAAGTGCTTGGAGTCGCTCCGCAGCAAGTTGTGCAAAACCCTCACCATCATCTAAAGTAACAATATCAACATCTTTCCTAGGGAGCTTGCTATAGGCATCTATTTCTAGGCGAGAAAGTGGAAAATTGGCAGCAAATAAGGGATGCTCTTCTGCATGAGGCCCTTCTTCGCGAACATCTAAAAATGCCAGATCTTCCTTGTTGAGTAATTTATTGCGTACAAATGCGTAATCTTTATTTTGGATGGACATAATTGTTTTTCGTAATGGGCTCTCATCAATCGGTCAGTGCGCCGGCTGTTTTAATAGTGAACTAAAACCCCCAATGTAGGGGTTTAGCGTCAAAAAATAAGGGTATTTGTGATTTTCATGTGTGTCTCCAGTGTTTTTTAGTATTTTTCATATTTTGGAGGATATTTGCCATCTAAGCGTTATCCCTTATTTCACCCCATATTTTCATTACTTTTTCTGGGGATATACTGATTACGCTGTTGGTATTGAACATTTATTTGATTGATAGGAGACAAGATGTCACAACACGATACATTGTTAGCTGCTTTTGAAACTTACAAAGCAGAGAACGAAAAGTTTATTGAAAAGGGTATTAAGGCTTCGGCTGCACGTGCTCGTAAGGCCCTTCAAGAAATTGCTGGCGCATGCAAAGAGCGTCGTAAAGAAATTACTGCAGCTAAAGAGGCGATGGAAGCCAAGAAGTAATTCTGCTTGGCAGTTCCTGACAGTTTTTAGTTGCAAAACAAAGCCTAGCCCTCAAAAGGAGCTGGGCTTTGTTTTATTCGGAGACTGTAAATAAGGTGAGCTTCATCGCTTTACTTCTCACCGGTACTAAGTTTTGATATTGGGTGCTAGTAGACCAAGCAGTTGCACTTGCCAGGTTTGGGAATTCTAGTTCAACAACAGCGTCAAACGGCGCGCATGCCAGTTCGTTCCATAGTGGCAGATTGGCTTTGCCACGATAGGCTACTACACCCCCGTATTGCTCAACTGTTTGACCCACTTGACTGCGATACTCTTCAAAGGCATGAAGGTCATTAAGTTGGATGAGGCCAATTACTTTAATCATCTTGTATCCCCAATGGCATATTGCTGCGAATAGACTTCTCTTGAGGGCTAAAAGGAATTAGCTCTCTGACTGGGCTGTCATTTTGCCTCTTGTTAGCTTATCAAAATTAACGGTTAAAACTCCTTTTGGGCGCGTTACCATTTTTACTTGCAGGCTTGCTCGCACGATTGCCACTATTGCCAGCGCCAGCGGGGCGAGGTTTTCTGGACTGTTGGTGCTGTTGGCTTCGCAATTGAATTGGTTGCGCTACTGCATTAGGATCAGGTTCAAAGCCAGCAATGACTTCTTGAGGAAGCTTTTGCTTAATTAATGTTTCAATATCCCTGAGCATTTGATGTTCATCGACGCAGACTAAAGAAACGGCCACGCCATTTGAGCCGGCCCTACCGGTTCTACCAATTCGATGTACATAGTCCTCAGAGACATTTGGCAGATCATAGTTGACTACATGGGGTAGTTGGTCAATGTCAATCCCACGAGCCGCAATATCCGTCGCGACTAAAACCGTAATTTTTCCATCCTTAAAATCGGCCAAGGCTTTCGTGCGGGCGCTTTGACTCTTATTGCCGTGGATGGCCATACTGGTAATGCCATCTTTTTCTAATTGGGTGACCAATTTATTGGCGCCATGTTTAGTACGAGTAAAGACAAGTACTTGCTTCCACTGATTGGTGCTGATGAGATGAGCCAATAGAGGATGTTTTTTAGTTCTATCTACTGGATGAATGAGCTGTGCAATTGCTTCATTAGCACTATTGCTACGGGCTACCTCAATCAACTCAGGCGAATTCAGTAAACCATCCGCTAAGGCTTTAATCTCTGCAGAAAACGTCGCTGAGAATAAAAGGTTTTGACGTTGCTTTGGCAGGGCAGCCAAAATCTTTTTAATATCGCGCAAAAACCCCATGTCTAGCATACGATCAGCTTCATCTAAGACGAGGATTTCAATGGCACTTAATGACACACAATTTTGAGACATGAGATCGAGCAAGCGCCCCGGGGTAGCAACCAGAATATCTAGGCCAGCCGCAATGGCTTTGATCTGGGGATTGGCACCAACTCCACCGAAAATCACCGCAGACTTTAGGCCAGTATATTTTCCATACGTTGTTACAGACTCTTGTACTTGAGCGGCTAATTCGCGAGTCGGGGTCAGGATTAAAACCCGTAATTGACGCTTGCCTGAACTAGCCTTAGGGCTAGTGGATAAGCGTTGCAAAATTGGGAGGGTAAAGCCAGCGGTTTTGCCTGTACCCGTTTGCGCTGCTGCAAGAAGGTCGCCGCCTTTTAATACTGCAGGAATGGACTTTGCTTGAATGGGGGTAGGGCTGGTATAGCCTTCCTCATTAATAGCGCGAAGAATGGATTCGGATAAACCAAGATCTGTAAATAACATAGGAGCCAATAGAAAATTGGCCCGTATTCAATTAAACGACTATCCCGGCCAACGGGGTGAGCTGCCACACTTCAAGTGATTGCAGTAAGAGCGCTTATTTTAAGCTATCAAGCGCTCTTGGTGCTCATATTCCAAAGGTTAGGACTCACGCTGTTGGCATATCCAGAGACAAATAATTTTTCAGCCCCAGTAGTCGGTTCAAATACTGCACGTTGAATACGTCCAATATTGCCACCGTACACATGAATACTAATCGAGGCTTGATCATCTAAATCATTGGCTACTACATGAATGTCATGGGTATTGGGAGATACCGTTGCCACCTCACCAGGTTTGCAGACGCTAGATTCACCAGGTTTCAAGCTACCATCGGCCTGGCGATAGTAATTGGCACTGCGCTCTTGGCCGCGAAGCTGGCCGACCATGCCCCACACAGTATGGTTATGTACTGGCGTTTTTTGGTTTGGCCCCCAAACAAAGCTCACAACAGAAAAGCGATCAAGTGGGTCTGCGTACAGTAAGTACTGCTGATAGTAATCAGGATGTGTTTTGCAAAAATCTGCGGGCAGCCAATCATCTTCGCGAACTAGCGCCTCCAAAAGCATCTTCCCTTTTGAAAAAATAATCGCTTCACTGGGCTGCTCTTCTAGCAACTGTGCCATGCCTTTGACAAAGGTTAGTAATTTTCCTTCTTGCATATTCATCTCCATTATTCTGAAGTTGGCTGATCAGCGGTAAACAGCCAATCTGGAAAAGCTTTAGGTTTGAGTGTAATAGTATCGACACACACAATATGTAGTAGGCCGCTAGCAATGAGCTCGGGATCAGCGCTATCGCTGATGCGTGTGGCAGTTTGTTTGACAGAAATTTGTGTGCGACCACGACGCTCAATGACTTGATCAATGCTCAATAGGTCATCCAAGCGGCCAGGTCGATGAAAGTTCATAGTGAGCTCACGCACCGGAAGCAATATACCGTGCTCATTAATTAGTTTGGTCGGACTTAAGTTGCGGTCTTGTAACCACTGGGAACGACTTCGCTCAAAGATCTCTAAATAGCGTGCGTGATACACAAAGCCTGCTGCATCCGTATCGGAGTAGCAAACGCGAAAGAGAAAAGGGGTGCTTGAAATATTACTCATAAATTCTGATCTAAGGTAAATATATGAAGAATCATATCGCGATGGGGTATTCCGGCTTCATCATAGGGCTCGCCTACAGCCTCAAATCCAAATGGTTCGTAAAAAGAAATGGCTGTCAGTTGCGCATGGAGTGTCAGCTGTGTCAGACCTTGCTGCCCGGCTTGCCCAATGAGAGACTGTAATAGCAGCTTGCCAAACCCTTTACCCCGATACGCTTTTAATACTGCCATGCGACCAATACGCCCCTCCTTTGGGCTCAAAATCACTAAGCGGCCTGTGCCAATGCATTTTGATGCCTGGTAGGCAAGGGCATGTTGAGCCTGATAATCAAATTCATCAAGCTCTAAAGCTGCTGGGACCCCTTGCTCTTGAATGAATACCGACTCACGAACGAAGTAGGCTTCGCGCTGCGCTTCTTGCCAGTTTTTAATCAAAATCATGTGAATGATGGGGCTTATTGAGAGTGAGTAGGGTGGAATGCACTCAAATGTAGCAAAAATCCCTGCTAGGCCATAGCATTAGCTCTAGGGCTTAGAAAGGATGCCTATCATGGGTACAATGAATTGTGATGTTCATTTTTAGAACATTTCTTTTAAACCTTTATTTGGGAGTTATTTTGAAGAAATCTTTACTTGCCTCATTAATTGCATCCATTGGTGTATTTGCTGCGGGCTCAGTAGCCGCTCAAGCCCCGGCTAAGATGCTGCCACTGGCAGCTGAAGCAATTGTTCTTAGCGCAACTGTAGACTCTGTTGATGTTCAAAAGCGTATCGTTGTTTTGCGTGATGCCAATGGTAACTTAGCGCAGATGAACGTTGCTAAGCAAGTCAATGACTTGGATAAAGTAAAAAAAGGTGATTTATTTGTTGTTGAGCACGCACAAGCGATTGCTGTTGGCTTGGTAGCCGCACCTAAAGGTGCTAAGCCTGGAGTATCTGGTGTCCGTTCTGTTGTGATTTCTGGCAAAGGTTCTGCTAAGCCATTCGAAGAAACAACCGATACAGTTTATGCCACCGTTAAGATCAGCACAATTGATGCGCAATCACGTGTAGTGACATTTACATTGCCATCTGGTGAGAAGCAGAAGGTTAAGGTAGATAAAAGCGTTCTTGGTCTTGAGAAATTCAAGTCTGGTGATGATGTCATGGTTGAGTTTGTGGATGACACTGCCATTGGCTTTGTAGCAGGTAAGAAATAAGCCAGCAGTATTTAGTAATAAAAAGGCCCGCTATGCGGGCCTTTTCTTATTGCATCAAGAGATTTAAGCTTCTTTAGCAATCATCACATCTGATGCCTTAATGATGGCCCAGGCTTGATCACCGGCCTTGAGCTGTAATTCATCAACCGCTTCATTGGTAATGGAGGCAGTCACAATGTGGCCACCACCAATATCAATCTTGACGTGTGAAGTGGTTTGACCCATCTTGAGCTCAACTACCTTGCCTTTGAGGGTATTTCTAGCGCTCAGTTTAACTTTGAGTTCCATCACATTTCCTTTGTTAATTATGGTTTTGCATTCGGGAAGAAGAGTTGTTCACCATTAATTTTGTACATGGCTATCACATCTTGACCATCTTTAGAGGTAATCCAGTCGATGAAAGTCTGACCTGCTGCTTTTTTGACGTGCGGGAACTTGGCTGGGTTCACTAACATGATGCCGTATTGATTAAATAGCTTTGGATCACCTTCCACCAGAATCGCCAAATCACCACGATTCTTAAAGTTCAACCAAGTGGCGCGATCGGCCAAGATGTAGCCATTCATGGCAGAGGCGGTGTTCAGAGCAGGACCCATACCTGAACCTGTTTCCTTATACCAAGTCATGCTTGGAGTAACTTGGATGCCAGCATCCTTCCAGTAGCGTAACTCAGCAGCATGGGTACCACTTTTGTCTCCACGAGAAACAAACGGCGCTTTAGCAGAAGCGATTTTTTGAAAGGCCGCCTGAATATCTTTACCGCCACCAATTTTGGCGGGATCCGATTTAGGCCCAATCAATACAAAGTCGTTGTACATCACTTCATTGCGCTTAGTAGAATATCCTTGAGCAACAAATTTATCTTCGGCAACTTTATCGTGTACGAACACAACATCCGCATCACCACGACGGCCAATATCTAATGCTTGCCCTGTGCCAACGGCAACTACTTTGACATCGATGCCAGTCTTCATCTTGAAGATTGGCAACATAAATCCAAAGAGGCCGGATTGTTCGGTAGAAGTTGTTGAGGAGACGACAATACTTTTTTCTTGGGCGCTAGCTTGGGTGCTCAAGAGGGCAAAGGCTGTCAGCGCTACAGTGAATATTCGATTCAATGTCATTTTCATTTTGGTTCGCTTCCTAGGATAGGTTCGGTTAAGATTTGTCATATTACAAAACATGAATATGCAAAAAATTACATATGAGAATTCAGATTCGACCCACTCTTGTATTTGGCGGTAAGAACGCTAAAGACCCCGCAGTAGTCGATTTGGTCTGGTTAACTAGCCTCTTAAAGGATATTGAGCACGGTAAAACCTTAATGTCTGCCTGCAAAAAGATGGGCTTGTCTTATCGCAATGTTTGGCAAAAGCTGAATGATGTCGAGCAGGCCTTGGGTTTTAAGCTCATTGATCGGGTCAGGGGGCATGGCTCGCAGTTATCTGAGTATGCTCAATATCTCATTCAATTTACGGATGATTTTGATCAAAAGACCATGAGACTGGGGCAGAGTAGTCTTGCCCATTTAGAAGAGGGTTTTTCTCAATTTAGGGTCAAGGCCAAAAAACAGTGGCGTCTGGCAAGTAGTAGTGATCCCGTCATTCACAGATCAGTAATGGAGATCGGTGGCTTTGAACTCATTACAGCAGGTTCCGGTGAGGCTCTTGAGCGTCTACTCAACTATGAAGTAGATATTGCTGGGTTTCATATTTCGGATCCATCGAGCTCGCAGGTAATTGCTAAGCGCTTAAAGTCAGAAGGCATGCAAATCTTCCCAGTGATGAAGCGAGTCCAGGGATTCATGGTTGCAAAGGGTAATCCCCTGGGGATTACTTCAGTGAAAGATCTGGTGCGGTCGCGCATTCGCTTTATCAATCGCCAAAAAGGATCGGGTACACGTCTTCTCTTAGATACCCTACTGAAGAAGAATGGTATTCAGGCTGAATCCATTAAAGGCTATGTCAATGAAGAGTTCACCCATTCGGCTATCGCCATGTCGATTTTGGCTAAAAAGGCTGATGTGGGTATGGGGGTTAAAAGTGTGGCAATTGAAAATGGCCTAGATTTCATTTACCTCAAAGATGAATTCTTCTTTTTAGCAATGGGAGAGGAATTGGCGAGCAATAAGGATGTGGCTAAATTGATTCGGAAAATTCGCAGCTTATCGAGCGATATTCCAGGCTACAAATCAGTGGGTCTTAAACGTCAAATTGCAGGCTGGCTCTAAATCATCCCATCTTCTATACCTCTCGATGAAAAATAGGCTAAATTAATAGAATGATCATTTCTGCTCAATGAGGTTCCTATGAAACGCATTACCTATCCTTTGACTTTGGCTGTTTCCATGGCAATTCCTGCTATTGCTTTTGCAGAGCTCGGTGAGAATACCTATAAACAGGTGTGTGCTGCTTGCCACAGCTCTGGGGTTTTGAATGCACCTAAGGTTGGCGATAAAGCAAAGTGGGCTCCTTTGATAGCGGAAGGGCAGGTTACCTTGACTGCACATGGTTATGTAGGCGTGCGGGGTATGCCAGCAAAAGGGGGAAACCCAAACCTCAGTATTGAGAAATTCTCAGATGCTGTGGTTTACATGGCCAATAAGTCTGGCGGAAACTGGAAATCGCCTGACGCAAATACTCTGGCAGCCATTAATAAAGAGATTGAGGCGCGCAAAGCAAAGCTGAATAAAAAGCCATAGATTTCTGTATGAATCTTGAGCCGCACTATGTTGAGCTATTGGGCTATTGCGCAGCCTTCTTAACGACGATTGCCTTTTTGCCTCAAGTGATTCGTTCCTGGAAGACTAGGGATTTATCGGGGATTTCTTTGGGCATGTACAGCCTTTTCACTTCGGGGGTTGGACTATGGCTTATTTACGGTCTCATAATTGAAAAGTGGCCTTTGATTCTGGCTAACGCCCTCACTTTTTTGCTTTCCCTAAGTATTTTGATGCTTAAAGTTAGTACCAAGACGCCCCCTAAAAATCCTGAATAGAAGTAATGTCATAATCCATCGCATTCAGTCTTGAATACATACATCCTTACCCGAAAGGCAGTTCATGAGCACCGCATATGTGATTGATCCATCACCAATTCCTTCTTTGCCAGTGGTAGGCGATTCACGCCGTTTTGCTGTGAACCGAATTTATTGTGTTGGGCGGAACTACGCAGATCATGCGCGTGAGATGGGGCATGATCCAGATCGCGAGCCACCATTCTTTTTTATGAAGCCAGCTAACTCTATTGTGGCTGATGGTAAGGATATGCAATACCCCAATCTTTCAAAAGATGTTCATCATGAAGTGGAGATGGTCGTTGCGATTGGCAAAGGGGGCGCTAATATTCCCGCTGATAAAGCACTCGAACATGTATATGGTTATGGCGTAGGTTTGGATATGACTCGTCGTGATCTCCAAGGGGAAGCAAAAAAAATGGGTCGCCCTTGGGATACGGGTAAGGCTTTTGATCAATCCGCCCCTTGCGCTGCGATTACTCCTGTAAGCCAGTGTGGTCATCTGGATCAAGGCAGAATTGCCTTATTAGTGAATGGCGAAGTGCGTCAAGAAGGCAACTTAAACCAATTGATTTGGAATATCCCAGATACGATTGCCTACCTATCCACCTTATTTACTCTTGAGCCAGGTGACTTGATTATGTCTGGCACGCCAGCTGGCGTTGGTCCTGTGAAAAAGGGCGATGTTCTTGAGGGATCGGTTGAGGGCTTAACACCAATCAAGATCAATATTATTTAATCTCTACTAAATCGCTATTTACCAAGCCACTTTGGCGGCCGTCCCGCTAGAAAGGCATTAACCCCTTCCTTGAAGTCAGCGCTGTTATAGGTTTCTCTCATCAGTGCCGTACAGTCTGGCAGATTGCTTTCTAGTAAGCGAGCTAAGGAGAGCTTGCTAGATTTTTGAGTAATGGGGGCAAGTGTTACCAATTTATTAGCTAAGGCATTGGCCTGTTCTGTAATTTCTGTTGCCAGAGCCAATTGATAGAGATAACCCAAATCCAATAACTCAGGCGCTTTAATCAGTTCAGCGCTAAGTAGCATCCGTTTGAACATCGGCACACCTAAATGGGCAGTAAGCCAGGAGACATTATTGGGCGATAAACCATTCCCCAATGTTCTTGCAATCGGAATTCCAAACTTCGCATCGGCAGTGGAGATTCGAAAATCACATGCCGTCGCAATTAATAATCCACTACCAACCGCTAAGCCTTCAATGACTGCAATGGTTGGAATGGGGAGATGTTGCAATGAATGAAAGATGGCATCAACCGCCACTTCATAAGCTTCATCCTCCTGAAGGGCAACAAACTGCTCAATATCGCTACCAGAAACAAAAGCTTTATCGCCAGCGCCTCTAAAAATGGCTACTCGAATAGCTGGGTTATTGGCTAGCGAATCACATATATGCTTGAGCTCTTCATACATTGGCCATGTCAAAGCATTGCGTGCTGCCGGATTATTGAAGGTAATGGAGGCGATTTGGCCATCAAGGACTAAATCAACGCAGGGTGGGGTGCTATTCATGACTTCATTCTATACAAATGACCCTGATAAAGACTTGTTTTCTGTTCCGCACCCTAGCTGCGATAGAATTCAAGTATGTATATGTTTCTACCTTTTCTGACGGCATTCATCGGACTGATCCTCGTCTGGTTTGAGAAGCGGATGGCTGGTTTAGTCGTGCTCGCGATTACTGTTGGAATTCTGATTTTTTGGTTCCGCATTCATGCGACTGATCATCTGAATATTAGCCTGTGAGTAAGCTTTCTTTTTCCTCTTTAGCTGCTTTAGGCAATCAGTTAGCCTTACTAGCCATTATTGGCATGTTGTCCTATGCCTTCGTTGATCAACTCTATTTTGGTGAGCTGCCTTGCCCATTGTGTTTAATGCAACGAATTGGCTTTGTCATCATTGGTTTTGCTTTGGTATTAAATATTCGCTGTGGTGCGCATTCTTCTCATTATGGTTGGGGAATTATTGGTGGCCTTGTAGGCATGATGGTTTCCTTGCGCCAAGTCTTCCTGCATATTTTGCCTGGCGATAAAGGTTTTGGTGCGACATTTTTAGAATTGCATTTTTATACTTGGGCGTATGTCGGCTATGTTGGTCTTATCGCTGGCTTAGCCATTTTATTAATGTTGCCAAACCGTGAGGTCCGTTCGCGCTCTCTGTTTGCCAATGCACTAGTCATTATTTTTATCCTGTTGGTTTTTGCCAATCTCGTGTCAACTCTTTTAGAGTGTGGCATCGGCCCTTGCGCCGATGATCCAGTGAGGTACGATGGCTGGCTATGGTTGCGTGCCCGTTTTGGTTTCTAAAGCATTGACTCTGATATCGATGTGTTTTTCTAAGGCAGTAAGGTGCCTGGTCATCGCATTGCTGTCGTCAGTGCTGATGACTGCAGCGCATGCCCAAACTCAAGCTTCAGAAAAGCAGAATATCTCGTGGCCCAAGCAGGCCATTCGAATTGTGGTGACTTTTACGCCTGGTGGAGCGCCCGATATTTTGGCGCGCGTGTTGGCTGAGAGTTGGCAGCAAACTTTAGGTGTGCCCATTTTGGTTGATAACCGGCCAGGATATGGCGGCAATATTGGCGCAGATCTTGTTGCTAAAAGCGAGCCAGATGGCTATACCTTATTGATAGGTACGGTTGGCATTCATACGATCAATGGTGCCTTGTATGAAAAAATGTCCTTTCATCCGATTCAGGATTTCACGCCCATTAGCTTTCTAGCGAGTACTCCCAACGTATTGGTTGTAAATAAAAGTTTGGGCGTCAACAATTTGCGTGAACTGATTGAGTTGGCTAAAGCAAAACCTAATGAGCTCACCTTTGGATCTTCTGGGGTTGGCACTTCCTTGCACATGTCGGGTGAGTTGTTAAAAGAAATGACTGGCGTACAAATCCGGCATATTCCTTATAAGGGAAGGGCGCAATCCTTGCCTGATTTAATTAGTGGCCGCATATCCATGTTATTTGATAATCTTTCTTCGTCCTTGCCATTGATTAAGGCGGGCGACATTCAGGCGCTAGGTGTCACGACCCTAAAGCGATCTCCAGTTGCCCCAGAAATTCCGACGATGGCAGAGCAGGGTTTACCGGGTTTTGAGGCAACCTCTTGGTTCTCCTTGATGGCTCCCGCGAATTTGCCAGCCGCCGTACAAATGCGTCTTAATGCCCTGACACGAGAAACCCTCAATACGCCCGAAGTAAGGAAAAAACTTCTTACTAGTGGCTTAGATCCCGCCCCCGGTAGCCCCCAGGAGCTCTCTAAGCTCATGCAAGTGGAAAGTAATAAATGGGGTAGAGTGGTTTACAAATCTGGCGCAAAATTAGAGCAGTAGCAGATCCAATAATTACCTCCATTTCATTGAATAAGTACTCCATTTCACGCCCTATTTATAAAGTAGGACTCGTATTGAGTGTGTTGCTGTTATTTGGTTGCGCTACGCAAAACCAGCAGTTAAAAATGAATGATTCAAAGGAGCAATTTAAGAATGGTGATTTGCACAGCACCGTTGCCACCATTCAAACTGCCTTTAAAGATAAAAACACCCTTTACTACATGGAGCTTGGGGGAGTTCAACGGCTACAAGGTTCGGCTCAAGTTGCGAATAGCACACAAAGTCTGCTGGCCGCGGATCAGTTAGTTGGTCAATGGGAAATTGATACCACCGATAAGCTAAAGCGCTCTTTTTCTAATATGGGCGCTTATGTTTTATCCGAGGGGTTCTCAAGCAACTATGATCCCAAGCCTTATGAGGTGACATATCTGAGTCAAACATTGGCGCTAAACCATCTTTCTCAAGGTCGCTGGAGTGATGCGATGGTAGAAGCCAAAAAGATGGCTCAACGTGAGAAGGTGATTGAAGAATTAATTCAGGGCAAGGTGGCTGCTGTCTCCAAGACTGAGGAAATACAGCAAAACAATCACACGACAAGAGGGGCTACTAGCCGTATTCAGGACATTAACGGTTACCCAATTAATTTATTAGATGATGAAGAGACTCGCGCTTTAAAGAATTCTTATCAAAATCCTGGGGCCTATTATTTATCGGGTTTTATTCATGAATCTCAAGGTGAGGCAAGCCTTGCCGCACCAGGTTATCGTTTGGCAATTGAACTAAAACCATCAGTAAATTTTTTCAAGACCAGCATTGCAAAATTGGACTCTAATATTGCTGACCAAAATAAGAAAAGCTTTGCTGATACATTGATCATTATTGATACTGGATATCTTCCAAAGATCGCGCCACATCGAATTAGTCAAACCTTTAATTTTGGTGGAAATTCTAAGTTAATGACTTTGACTTTTCCGGTGATTGAGCAGTCAACTGAGCGCTTTACGCCTACCCTAATCCAGGTGGGTGATAGGGTTGCCAATCCTGAATTGGTTACCAATTTGGAGGCGATGGCGCGGAAAAATTTGCACGATGAGATGCCGGGTTATGTTCTAAGAGCCAGTTCAAGAGCATTAGTTTCCTTGGCTGCCCAGTATGCTGCTGATCAAGCAGCTCAACAAGCCGCTAGAAGAAATAATCAGAATGGCCAAAACAATACCGCGGTAATCATTGGTGCAATTGCCGGATTGATTACTGGCTACGGCCTGCAAGCTATTAATGTAACGGATGTGCGACATTGGTCTACATTGCCAGCGCAAACCTATATGGCTAGAATGGGGCTTCCAATAGGCCCAAATGTACTCAAATATAGGACTCCTTCAGGAGTTATCCTATCTCAAACCGTCAACCTAGTTGGAGGGTATAACGTTATCTACATACGTATGTTCAGAAATCGGGCCACAATTCTTACTTCTAATGATCCTGTAGTCTTACCCAATGGAGGACAAGTCATTAAGCCCGCTGACATTGCTATTGGACCAGATCAATCTGCTTCAAGCCTTGCTCTACCTACGCAGCCAACTGCCGTAAAGCCAAATGAAGGTGTTTTTGAGGGTTTTAAGAAATTGATTGGCGGCTTTATGGAATCAAAGCCTGAAGAATCCGTTGTAGCGACTCAAGCTGTGTCACCCGCATCTACCCCTAACCTTGCGCTTGAAGCTCAAAGTGCTGATAGTCCCTCTGCTGCAGGCGGTAAGATTGAGGATGCAAAGCCACAAGAGTCACCCAATCTGCTAAATAGTCTTCAGCAGCTTTTTAATTAGGAATCTGAGAATGAAAAAATATCTGATTGCCGTTTTCGTAATTTTGACCTTGGCAGCCTGTAGCAGCACCCCATCAATGAAGGAGATGACTATTCGGATGGGGAATACCGATAGTATTGAAGTTACGGATATGCGTAGTTTGATGCGAAATGGCGTTTTAACAGCTCAAGTCACCATTCTCAATGAAAGCAAGTCTAATTTAGTGGCATATCGTTTTAAGTGGTTGGGGAAAAACGGTATGACTATTACCGATGAAGAGTCATGGAAACCCGTTACAGTTGGCAAAGGGCAGTCGACCGTTATTATGGGAATTGCGCCAACGCCAGATGCCACAGATTTTCGCTTTGAGTTAAATCAATATCAATAAACCCACAGTTAGTTAAAACATGATGATGAATATGAAAACAAAAGCTCTTGGTCTTCCTGCAATATTGCTAACGAGCGTATTTCTCATAGCTTGTTCAGGACCTCAGGTCCGCTATGGGGATGCAAAAGCAGTAGAAACCGTGAATGTAAATTATGGTTCTACAGACTTACAGATGATTGCTGAGGCTATGACAAGATCTCTGCTTCAATCTAAAGCAATTTCTGGAAGTAAAGATGCGCCTATCGTTACTCTGGCGGATGTTAAAAATAAGACCTCAGAATACATCGATACTAGAGTAATTACGGATAAGATTCGAACACAGTTATTAAAGAGTGGGCAGGTGCGTTTCGCTGTCAGTATTACTGAGATGCAAAATCAGACAGATGAGTTAAAGCGCCAGAATCAGTCAGGTCTCTATAAAGAAAGCACGATAGCTAAAACGGGAAATATGCAGGGCGCCCAGTATCGTATCGAGGGTTCAATTGCCTCTATCGTTAAAAATACTAAAGACGTAAAAGATGTTTATTACGTTTTTAATCTCAACTTGATTAACAACAAAACAGGATTGCTCGAATGGGCGGATGAGAAAGAAATTCGTAAAACTCAGACACGTTAATTGCTAAAGCAATGGCAATCCGAATGAAGGAATTAAATACATGGTATTGAACAGAACTGTATTGCTCAGCGGCGTTGTTTGCTGTTTGTTGGTATTGGCAGGCTGCGCATCGAAGCCACCGGCAGACAAACCAGAGTCGGCAATCGTTGGGCAGGTACCAGCGGATCCGCCAAAAAACCAAGCAATTACAGCGGAGTCCTTAAAGTCTGAATCTAAATCGATTGCAGTGACTGATATCTACTTTAAAAGAGAGGGTAAAAATCTTACCTTTATTGAAGAGACGCGCCATCAAACTAACAACAGCATTTCTTCCACGATTACGCCAAGAACAATTGAAATCGATGCAGATAAAGCAGATGCATCGGCTTTAACGGGTGGCCCGAATTCATCTGCATTCCCAGTTAAGTTTACGGATTTATCTGATCCAAAGTCTACTAGTCCTGGCACGGGTGCACCTCCACCTCCCATGATGGATAAGACGCCCCCAGATAGCAGTTCTTCAAGCATCAATACCGAAAGCATGAAGAAGTCTGGCTATCAAAGTAATGCTGAGTATGGTGAACTACGTTATTTAGCCAACCCCATTCGGGGTTTATTAATTAAGTCTGGATACAAGGTGGTGCAGGCTAAGGCAGCTTTAGCGATGCCAAATCAGGGTGATGAATACTTTGATATTGTGAAACGCATTAAGGCAGGCGATTTTGGTGATGCTGATTATGTCTTGTACGGTGTTTTAGCTGAAGTCTCTAGTACAGATAATGTTGCCGATATCCCTGGTACGAAATCTACCTCACAGCGAGTTACATTAGAGGTGGCTGTAGATTTTAATATTGTTGATACCAAGACAAATCAGATTGTGGCTTCTTTTCTGGCTTCTGGAGAGGGCAAGGATGTACAAATTGATGGTCGAGATACGAGTCATAAGCCAAGTATGGCAAAGTTAATGAAGTTGGCTTCGTTGGATTTAGCTGAAGATGTTCGAAAAAACTTAGCTGATCAGAATTTCCTTACGAATAATCCTGGATCCGCTGGTCAAATGCGTAATCTCAAAAGACGTCTAGATGATGATGCTTCGACCTTAAAGGTCTATAAGTAGAGCTTTAGAATCCCGCTTATACAAGGACCGGTGGATGCGTCTTTTCATAGCGCTCTGCCGTTCTTCTAAAGAGGTAGAGTAAAAAGCACGCAGCCAAGCCAAGACTTAAGCTATTGCCTGCCCAAAAGCCATTGGCCCCTTGCAAAAATTCTGGTGTATTGCCTAAGACGTTAAAGCCCATCAGATAGCCGCCGCCTAGGCCAACACCCCACAACGATCCTGCGTAAATCACCATAGGCCAAAAGGCAATTCGATAGGCGCGCAGAATAAATGCCGCCGTGATTTGCAAGGCATCAAATACTTGATAAAACGCGATGAATAAAAATAAGGGAATGGCAAAATTTTTGACCTCTTGAGGCGGGTCATAAAGATCAAGTAACTGAATTCTAAAAATCCAGACCGTAATTCCAATGACGATGCACAACATTGTCGTGAAGAATACGGATGACCAGCCAATCTCTTCAGCACGTTCTTGCTTATTAGCACCAATGGATTGAGAGACTAATGTCATGGTAGCAATCGATAGGGATAAGGGCACCATGTAAATCACGGTACCCATATTGGCCACAATTTGATGTCCTGCTAGTGCTGTGGTTCCGAGGCGCGCAATAAACAAGGACATGAAGGTGAACGATGTGACTTCAATGAGATAGCTAAATCCAATGGGCGTACCAAGTTTTAATAATGTCCAAATGCGATGACAATCTGGCCAGCTAAAGCGCGCAAAAATCTGAAAAGGACGGTAAAAGCGGTCAAATAATACAAAGCCGAGCGTAATGATGAGCCAAAACCAATTGATGATCACTGTCGCAACTGCGCATCCCGGACCACCCATGCCTTCAATGCCCAACCCACCATAAATAAACAGGAGATTGAGCGGCAGCTTTAGTCCTAGACCAATTAATTGCACAACAGTAATGACTGCTGGTCTTGAGACGGCATTATGGAGCGCCATTAAGACCCGCATTGCCATGCTCGCTGGCAAACCAATTGCCAGAATGCCAAGATAAAGGCGTGCTTTACCCTCGATATCAGGAGTCACTTGAGAAATTTGTAGTAGATAGTCGGCATTGAGCAAAATGAGGCAGCCCAACACCGTTAGGCCCAATGCTAACCAAGTAGCTTGGCGCACCTCTTCGCCAATTTCATTATGGCGCTTGGCGCCAAAGAGTTGGCCGGCAATTGGAGCGAGTGCAGAGATAACCCCGGTAAGGCCAACATAGATACTGATAAAGATTGCAGAGGCCATTGCCAATGCCGCCAAGTCATCAGCAGAGTAACGCGCTGTCATGGCGGTATCTAAAACACCAAAAGTAATTACGGCAAGCTGACCAATGAGAAGAGGTCCTGCTAATTTCAGAAGAGAGGGGATATCCTCGCGCAGCCGCGATAGCTTAAAGTGCAGCACGAATTATTCTTTACCGGCAGGGGTAATTTGATAGAGGCGTAGGCGCTCATCGCGGTCAAACGTGCGGCGATCTTCCCAAAGTAATTCAATTTTCTTTTTGTTCAGACTTGCATACGCTTTCGCTTCTTGCGAGCTGTGGGTCAGCATTAAATTACAACTGGGGTCATCTCGCAAGGTCAGTTTCGTGAAATAGCTAAAGGAAGCCAACTGGGCAGGGCCTAAGTTACTCGTATCAATGCATCCTGGTGTATTGGCAACTATTTGTACTAGGCGATCAGCAACATCGCGATAGGTCTTGGCGTAATTAATCGTTGGTAACCACAGCGTCATGAGCAAGACCCACATTAAAGTGGTGCCAGATGCGGAGATGATGAGACAGCGCCAGATTTCTTTTGGTGCGCGTGAGGTTCTCCAGCGCACAATAGCTAGCCAAACGCCCGTAATCAGAAGCGCAATACCAAAAGCCATGAGACTAAACTGCGTCTGAAATCCAGGTAAGAGACGGGATAAGTTTTCTGCAGTAGATTCAGGAAAGCCGGTAACTTTAGCAAGCCAGATAATCCAGATTGCTAAGGCGATGATCGTAAAACTAAACATCGCAAACCAATCGATAAAGCTAATCAGGCCACGCTTGAGAATGGGTAAACTAAATGCAGCGATGATAGAAAGGCTAGGAATCATGATCATTAAGTCATGCTCATTTGCCTCTAGTCTGAATAAAACATAAATGAGGCAACCTACAAATAGGCTCAGTGGAATGCAAAGGTGGGGCGCACGCCAGGCGCCAGACTCTTTTGTTCGTCCCCAGTGTGCAAGAGATATGATGGCTAGAGGCCAAACAGGCCAGGCATAGGCCCAAAAGTTAACGCTGAGAAATCCCAAAGAAGCGATTGAGGGGTTGCTTCGCATTTGCGGTACATTGCGCCAGCCCTCTTGAGCAATATGACGCCATTCTGGGGAAAGGTCACCCCAATACCAAAGCACTGGCCAAATGGCAAAGCCAATGAATCCCAATATGGTGCTTGTTAAGGTCCAGCGAAAGCGTAATTTGGCATTACTTGCAATAACGGCAATAACAGTTGAGCTGACGATGATGAGACTGAGCGTTAGATTACTGGACAGCGCAACAATCGCAATTCCTAAGCCTGTCCATAAACCGCCTTGCCAAGGCTTATCTAGTCCGCGTACTGTCCCATAGAGCACAATGCTGATGCCCATGAGTTGGGCCATCATTGGCGTCGTTTCATGAGCACGCTGCGCAAGGCCAACACAGGCTAAAAAGATTAAGAGAGCACCATCGGCCAGGGTCATGCCATAGTTCTTGCGACCTGGTTGCCCGCCAACTGCTAATGCCATGGGTTGGACTTCTTGGCGACGGCCTAATAAATACGTTGCGTACCAAATTGCTAGCGCTGCAGAAAAGAAGCAGATGGCAGAGTAGAGACGCGCTGCATTGGTATCGCCAATGAAGGGTCCAAATAAGTCTATTAAGCTTGCGCCTAGCCAGAACGGAAAGGGTGCACCCAATGAAGCGTCTCGCCCTGCAAGATGCGGAACAATCCAATCGAGCGCATTGCCTTGGTATAGAGTCCACATTCCGCCAAAGCCAATAGCATCTTCATTTTTCCAGGGATCGCGCGCAAATAGGCCCGCTAAACCATAAATGATGGTTAACGCAAAAATAATAATGCGTGGAATAGAGGTGGTGGCGGCGGCGGTGAGTTTGACCATAAAACGCTAGCAATAAAAAAGGCAGCAAACGCTGCCTTGATTATCTCGCAGGGAAGTGGTGATTGCCCAATCCCTATTCGAAGTAAGCCTGAAATTAAGCCTTTTTCTTGGCTGGCTTTTCAGCAGCTTTAGCTTCTGCAGCAGCTGCTTTTTTCTCAGCAGTTTTTGCAGCGCCATCACCAGTAGCTTTAGCGACTGCTTTGCTACCGAATTTCTGACGGAATTTCTCAACACGGCCAGCAGTATCCATAATCTTCTGGGTACCAGTGTAGAAAGGGTGTGACTCAGATGAAGTCTCGATCTTGGCCAATGGATATTCATTGCCATCTTCCCACTTGATAGTCTCTTTAGTAGACATCGTGGAGCGAGTCTTGAAGCTGAAGTTGTTTGAAACGTCTACAAAGACGATTTCACGATATTCGGGGTGAATGCCAGGTTTCATTTTTAGTCCTATTAGCGGGCAGCCGTTATGGTCTTAAGACCTCAATACTTACCCAGTTAAATGCAAATTAGTACAGCAGTAAAGGCGAAATTATGCCATGAAATCAATAGGAAAGCGCAGTTTTACTGGCTTTCCTGGCTTAAATTAGCCGCCTTTGCGCATTAAATCGAAGAATTCACCATTATTTTTGGTGGATTTGAGCTTATCAACGATAAAGTTCATCGCCTCAATATCGTCCATATCGGCCAATAATTTGCGTAAAACCCAAATTTTCTGGAGATTTTCAGCTTTAACCAACAATTCTTCACGGCGGGTGCCAGACTTATTGAGGTTAATCGCAGGGTAGACACGACGCTCAGCCAAGCGACGCTCTAAATGGACTTCCATATTGCCGGTACCTTTGAACTCTTCGTAGATCAAATCGTCCATACGGCTACCTGTTTCAATCAAGGCAGTAGCGATGATGGTTAATGAGCCACCTTCTTCAACGTTACGCGCTGCACCAAAGAATCGTTTTGGACGTTGCAATGCATTGGCATCCACACCACCAGAGAGTACTTTGCCTGATGATGGTACTACCGTGTTGTAAGCGCGAGCTAAGCGAGTAATGGAGTCAAGCAAGATGATGACGTCTTTTTTCATCTCAACCAAGCGCTTGGCTTTTTCAATCACCATCTCGGCCACTTGAACGTGACGCACAGCAGGCTCATCAAAAGTGGAAGCCACAACTTCACCACGAACGGAGCGCTGCATTTCAGTTACTTCTTCTGGGCGCTCATCAACGAGCAGCACAATCAAAATTGCTTCAGGGTTATTGGCTGCAATTGCATGGGCAATGTGCTGCATCATTACTGTCTTACCCGATTTTGGTGATGCCACGAGCAAGCCACGTTGACCATAGCCAATCGGGGAGATCATATCGATGATACGACCCGTTAAATTTTCTTCCGCTTTGATGTCGCGCTCGAGCTGCACTACCCGATTAGGGTGGAGCGGTGTTAAGTTCTCAAACATGATGCGGTTCTTGAGGGCCTCTGGAGGCAAACCATTAATCTTGTCTACCTTCACTAGGGCAAAGTAACGCTCACCGTCTTTAGGGGTACGCACTTCACCTTCAACGCTATCACCGGTGTGCAAATTAAAGCGACGAATCTGCGCTGGAGAGATGTAGATGTCATCTGGTGAGGCCATATAAGACGCATCAGGAGAGCGCAAGAATCCAAAACCATCTGGTAGCACTTCCAAAGTGCCGTCGCCGAAAACCGATTCACCTTCTTTGGCACGTTTTTTCAGAATGGCAAACATTAATTCCTGTTTGCGCATACGTTGGGTATTTTCAATCTCCAAGCTAGCTGCCATTTCAAGCAATGCGGATACGTGGAGGACTTTGAGTTCAGATAATTGCATGTGGTTCTCGGATGTGAAAAAAGGGTATGAATGTATTTTGGTTTTAGGCTGTCCTGATCAATATCAGACAGATCAGAGGAAAAACAGAAATTTTGGGAGTTTGCTTAAAAGAAGGGGGATGAGTTACTGAAAAATCGGAGCACTAGATAAGTGCGTTGAAATACTGACTGAATAGATACTACACTAAAAATGCGCTCAATAAGCAATGCTGGCAATGGGGTGCCGATAAAACCACAGGCTCACCTAGTGAACCTGTGATCAAGCATGATTTACAGATGACTATCAATAAATGCGGTCAACTGAGATTTAGCCAAAGCGCCTACTTTTTGAGCAGCTACAGTGCCGTTCTTAAAGAGGATCAGAGTTGGAATGCCCCGAATATTGAACTGAGCAGGAACCCCTTGGTTCTCGTCCACGTTCATCTTCGCAATTTGGATCTTGTCGCCATACTCGCCAGCGAGTTCTTCCAGGATAGGGCCGATCATCTTGCAAGGACCGCACCACTCAGCCCAGAAGTCGAGCAATACAGGTTTATCGGACTTGAGAACATCTTGCTCGAATGAAGCGTCAGTTACATATTTAATGCCGGCACTCATGAAAATTCCTTATTTTTGTCTTATTTGGTTTTATATAGTTATTGCGCTACAACGCTTATATTAGCAATAAGCCACACTTTCTGCCTAAATTTCCTATAAATCGCCAAAAGCTAGCCTTTAAACCCTGTTCTATGTCCCAACCTTTTCCCACAATGACTTCTGAGCGCCAAGCGTTTCATTGGGAGATTGCGCCTAATGCGGATGCGCTTAAAGAGCTTGCTATGGGAATTTGGGCGTGTGCACAGCAAACTGGGAAACGGCCTTTGGTGGTTTTGAGTACAGCCGGTCCCTTGATGGGTGTTAGGGCGGCCCTTGAGCAATATCGCCCACAAGAGCTAGATCCCCAGATTGCCTTTTTGCCACAAGTGATGAGTTTTAGTGATTGGCTAGAAGCAGCTCCGGGGAGCTGGAAGTTCCCCAAGAAACAAACTGATCTAGAGCGTTGGTTATCGGTTTATATCAACCTGCGCAAACATAAAACCTTGCAAAGCTGGTTTAAAGCGGAGAGTGAAGCGGGTGCATGGGGTTTAGCACAAGCTGTGATTGATGCTTGTGACATTTTGTCTGAGGCGATTACTCCGCAAGTATATGAACAATTAAATATTTTGATTGAAGCTGGCCAACTGAATTCAGAAGAGTGGGCTAAGAAGTTACAGCTTATTTTGGATGAAACAATTGCCCAAGCGTATCCAGATCTATCGCGAAAAATTGTTGACCAAGAATCCGAAGTGCTACTTACTTTTTGGCGCTATTTGAGTGGTGCAGGTGATGCCGTTTTTCGCAAACAATTTGCTATGGCGTCCCATTTGGGATTAGCAAAAGCCAATCAAAATCAGGCTCGGCCGTTTATCTGGGTTCAGACTGCAGACCCTAAGCCGATTGAATCTGAGTTTATGGGCCGGTATTTAAACGACTACGCCAAATATGCTCCAGTTGTCGAGATTACATTAGATTGGCAGTCTATTGCCTTATGGCCTGAAGCCCTTTCAGGGGTTAATGCAGTCGGAGATCTCGTTGCGTTAAATCTAGAGCAAGAACAGCAAATTGATACCAATATCAAGGCTGCACCTTATCAAGATTGGCATTTGATTTCAGCAAGACGTTTTGAGGAATTGGCATGGGCCGCAACTAAATCGATTGAGGCACACCTTATTGCAGGTAAGAAAAATATAGCCTTGGTTGCGCAAGATCGACTTGCTGCACGACGAGTACGGGCACTATTAACACGGTTAGGCCCCACTTTAAATATTCGAGATGAAACTGGCTGGAAAATTGATACCACCAGAGCGGCAGCTGCTATCAATAGCTGGCTAGAGTTGATCCGATCCCCAAAGGAGGGTCCAACGGCAAGTGTTTTGCTGGAGTTTTTACAAAACCCTTACTTGGATATTGCAGCTTGTATAGAAAAGCCACCTGAAGTTTGTATTGGTTTAGTGGCGCAACTCGAGGATATTTTGATTGCGAGCCAAGCAAAGTCTGGCTGGGAAACCTTTTACATGGCAATTGAGCGGGCCAATCAATATGCAGTAAATCATGCCGATATTCCTAATGAGGCTATGTTAAAGCTGCTGCAATTTGTACGTGAGCGTCATTATGTTTGGCAAGAGCTGCATCTCAACTGTTCAAATGCTTATGCGCTTTTACAGAACAATTTGCAAGAAACTGCGATGAGCAAGGCTTTGATGGAGGATGCTGCGGGCAAGCAATTGTTAGAGGTGATTGATACATTTGATTTGCGTAATAGCGACTATCAAAATGTAGCAATGCGGCTGCCTGAATGGATTAGCCTGATCAAGTCGGCACTTGAAGATGCTTCTTACGAAGAGGCTGGCAATGGGGCGCAAGCAAACTTAAGTATCTTGCCATTAAGCTCAACAAGGTTGCGTCAATTTGATGCAGTAGTTTTGGTGGGCTGTGATGACCAACATCTTCCAGCATTCGCAGAGCCCCCCTTATTTTTCTCGGATACCCTCAGTCGCTTACTCAAAAATTCAACTCTGAATGCACAATATGTTCAGCAAGCGCGTGACTTATCGCAGCTATTAATTTCCTGTCCAAGCGTTGCTTTACTGTGGCAAAGTAAAAGTAAGAATGGCGAGCCGCTTAGGCCATCCGCATGGATACAGCGTTTACAGACCCAATTACCCCATTTGAAGGTGGCAGCTTTTAAGCCAAATTCTTGCGAAGGAAAAGCAACACCTCTTCGAGAGGCCGTTGCAGTATTAGATCAAGCCCTCCCTTTGCCACTATCGATGAGTCCAAGCGCATACAAGGCTTTAAGAGACTGTCCTTATAAGTATTATGTGCGAAGTTTATTGGGGCTGCGAGAAGCAAAAGAATTTGAAGATGGCTTTGATGCGTCTTTAGTTGGCCAATCACTACATGCATTGCTTAGAAACTTTTATCAAGCCTTAAAGACTGAAGAGCAAAAATCGGCATCACCAATCATTAGCAACTCTCAGACTCGTCGCTCTTGGATGGAGCGAGAGTTATCTACCATTTCGGAAAATGAATTTAAGCGGCTGATTGAGGGTGATAGTAGAGTACTGGGCACCTTACGTGATTGGCAAAAACAAATTCCTAGCTTTGTCGATTGGCAGTTGCAAAGAGAGGCAAGTGGATGGCGTTATCACAATGCAGAACACAAGCTTGGCTTTGATCTACATTTTGTTGATCTAGATGGTGATGAACGAGTCATCCGGATTGAAGGGCGCGCTGATCGTTTTGATACCAACATTCATGGCCAGAAGCAGGCGGAGGTAATTGATTATAAAAATCAGTCGATGACAAAGCTAAAAAAGCGCGCTCAACATGTTTTAGATGATCCGCAATTGCTCATTTATGCCCGTGCTGCAAATGAGGATCCTGCTGGCGCCCACCTTCAGGGCTATCAAGTTAATTATGCGCAATGGGTTTCGCTCAAAGTGGATATTAAAAGAGATAAAAAACTCCAGAGATCGTTGGAGATTGAGAACGTATCCGAGTTAATGCCAGCTTTTGATCAGCAAATTACGGAAGACATGCAAAATTTATGGTCTAGAAAAGACATGACTGCTTTTGCGCCAGATGGCGTCTGTAAATATTGTGAGGCAAGAGGCGTTTGCAGGAAAGGGATGTGGTGAAAAAGTTTGATAACGCCATAGCTTGCGACCCTAGTAAGTCAGTCATTGTTTCTGCTTGCGCAGGGAGTGGCAAAACATGGCTATTAGTTGCTCGTATGATTCGTCTTTTGCTATCAGGGTCAAAACCATCAGAAATTCTAGCCCTAACCTTTACACGTAAAGCTGCGCAAGAGATGCGTGATCGTCTTTATAGTTTGTTAGAGCAATTTTCCACGATGAGTGACGAAGATCTTTTAGATGAGCTGTGCAAAAGAGGTCTTGAAGAGGCTCAAGCTACATCATTGCTACCCGAAGCCAAAAGTCTGTATATCAAGGTTCTCGCTAGTCCACAGTCAATAGTGATTGACACTTTCCATGGTTGGTTCGGCAGATTGCTCAATGCTGCCCCAATCTCGGCGGAAGTACAGCCCGGTTTTAGTTTGCGCGAGGATGGAAAAAGACTGCTAGATGAATGCCTGGCTGATTGGTGGGGCGATCTTCCATCCGATCTCAAGGCGCACTATGACGTTCTTCTAAGGAATTTAGGTGCAAGCAATACAGAAAAGTTTTTGATGGGCAACTATGGCCTCATGAAGCAACGGGGTGCCTGGACTTTCTTTGTTGAGAGTTGTAAGCAAAAAGGCATTCAACCGATTGAACACTTCAAGCAATATTTACCTAGACTCAGTCTAGAGAACCCGCTGCTTCAGATGTGGAATGCACCTCAGGCAAGGGCAGATCTAGAGTTTTTGGTGCGCTGTTTTTCTCATAGTAGTAAACAAGAGTTAGCGTTCGTACCCCAATTAGTGAGGGCGCTAGAGTGTATGCAGCGTGGTGGCGATGTGATGGAAATCGCCGCTCTACTGCAAGTAGTCTTTTTAAATGGTGATGGTGATCCACGTGATAACACTAACAGGGCTCTTGGTGCTGTTCATGATTATTTAGAGGCGGAAGGTCAGCTAGATCTTGAATCGGATCATGTCGCCTATAAGCAAGCTTGGGCACAGGCATTTGTTGATTATTTAGCTTGGCAAGCCGAAAAAGAAGTCTTTGAGTTAAACCAAGCCTGGTTTGCAATGAGTGAGCGCATGATGGACCATGTCGCGAGCGCTAAAGAAGCAATGCGAGTGCGTGATTTTGATGATTTAGAGATTGGTGTTAGCAAGTTGATGGGCGACTACGCTAATGCTGCCTACTTACAGGCGAGGTTGGACGCTAAATATAAGCATATCTTAGTGGACGAGTTTCAAGATACTAATCCTTTACAGTGGCAGATTTTGCGTTCATGGTTTGAAGCATATGGCCAAACAAAAGAGAGACCGAGCGTCTTTATTGTGGGCGATCCTAAGCAATCGATTTATCGCTTTCGCAGAGCTGATCCCCGTTTATTTATTAGCGCAACAACATTCTTAAAGACGGAAATGGGTGCTGTGGCACTGGATCTCGATACAACACGTCGCAATGCGCCCAAAATTAACGCGGCTGTAAACGACACATTTGCTCCATCACAGATACCACCTACATATCAGTTTCATGAGCAAGAAACCCTATGGGAGGCATTTCCCGAGGGATTGCCAGATGCGCCGTATTCAAAAGAGGGTGAAGCTGCGCTATTGCCGCTTATTCCCTATGTTAAGGAGGAGTTAGCTCCGCGTCAGGGTAGCGCTTTTGGGGCTCCTATTACGGATGTAAACCAAACCACTGCAACTACACAGCGCTATGTTGAAGGTCAACAGATTGCCAAGTGGATTCATCATATATTGGCAACGCGACAAGTAATTGACGAAGAGGATGGTCGAAAATTTTGGCGCGCCGCTAGAGAGAGTGACTTCTTATTGCTTGTTAAGCGCCGTAAATTTTTACCGCAGTTTGAGAGGGCGCTGCGCGAAGCAGACCTTGCTTATGACAGCTCTAGACTTGGGGGTCTTCTCAATACTCTTGAGATTGATGATTTGATTGCATTGCTGACAGTGCTGCTCTCACCACGCCATGATCTACCTCTAGCCCAGGTACTCAGAAGTCCAATTTTTAGTTTTACTGAACAGCAAATGCAGGCATTGAGTATTGCCAAAGCAAAACATGAGCACTATCACTCTTGGTGGGATGTGCTGCAGGATAGTCTAGATGCATCAGCCAAAAAGGCTGCGTACTTTTTGGAGCATTGGCGCGTATTGGCCGAGCATTTACCGGTACATGACTTGTTAGATGAAATTTATCAAGAGAGTAATTTACGCTTTGCATATGCCGCCTGTGCTCAGCCGTTGGCACGTGCGCAGGTAGTTGCCAATCTAGATGCTTTCTTGGAGCTTTCTCTTAATCAGGATGGTGGTCGTTATCCAAGCTTAAGCCGCTTTATTGATGAGATTAATGCTATGCGACGTAGCGATGATGATGAAACGCCAGATGAAGGTGAGGCAGAGTCGGAATCTGAGGTAGAGCTTGCGCAGGTAGATGAGGATAGCGAGATGTCAGAAGAGGATAGGCATAAGCGTGTAAGACTCATGACAATTCATGGGGCTAAGGGGCTTGAGTCTCCATTTGTGATTATTTTGGATGCTAACCACACCGTTGGTGCCTCTGATCATTCTGGCGTTTTATTAGAGTGGTCACCTAACGATAGAAGTCCATCTCATCTGTCGATGTATACCAAGGCAGGACTCACTTTTCCTCGCAGTAAAATTCGAGAGGATGAAGAGGTAATCAGTCAAAATGAAAACTGGAACTTACTTTATGTAGCAATGACGCGTGCTAAGCAAGGCTTATGGATTAGCGGTGTGGCGAAGGAGCCTACGACAAAAAATGCCATTGGACTGGATCAGAAATCTTGGTACGCTAGGGCCCAAGTCGGAAAGTTGCCCACTCTTGAGCTTGCTGAGGTAGTTGTTGCTAATCCAAGCGGTGTAGCAAATGAACATAAGTCAACAGATAGCGCTTTGGACTCAGATACTTTTAGTATTGAGGATTTCCAGATTGCGTGGGATCAGGCAAAAACGAGTCACCAACAGCAGTTGCTCGATATTGCGAGTGGTGCAACAGTTCAATCTAGTGTGACGACAGCGAAAGAAGATCCCGATCCAGAAATTTTGGAAGAGGGTACGCACTTTCATAAACTGCTTGAGTTCCTCGTCCCAGACTCCACTAGCCAAACCAAGCCACCTATGCCTAGCGAGCAAGAGCTTATGAATTGGTTAGGCATTGATCAAGAGCAGGCTAAAAAACTGACAGAGCGTGTACAGATTGTGATCAATGCCTCCAATCTAAAACCGTATCTCACTGAAAACCAGTGGGTGCAAGCTTGGAACGAGTTGGATATTGTCAGCAAAGAGGGTAAGAGCTATCGCATGGATCGTTTAGTAGAGTTTGAGGATCACCTTGCCATAATCGACTACAAACTCACTATTCCAGAAGAGGGTAGCCCAGCGTATGAGAAGTATCGAGCTCAACTGGGCGCCTATAAAGAAGAGCTTGGCAGAATTCGGAAAGATAAACCCGCGAAAGCCTACCTAGTTTCTTCTAAAGGTGAAATTGCACAAATTGTTTGATAGATTGACGTAATCGCTTGAGGTGCGTGCGTAGCTAAAAAAGCAACAAAAACCCCTCCTGTAGGGGTTTTTGCATCAAATAAGTCCCGGGTATTGAAATACTGTATGGATATACAGTATATTAGAACCTATGGCACTTATCGCACTTCCACCAAACGCTACAGAAAGCACTCTGACCCAAGCCCCACAAGCCTTGGCGGTTGGTTCTGCCTTTGAGTTCACCTTGCTCAGCCATCGTATTTCAGCAGGATTTCCGAGTCCAGCGGCTGATTACGCTGAGGAGGGGCTCGATCTCAATAGCTATTTGGTGCAAAACAAGCCAGCCACTTTCATGTTTACCGTCAAGGGCGATTCCATGCTGGGAGCCGGCATTTGTGATGGCGATAAGGTAGTGGTTGATAAGGCCCTGAAGCCAAAACATAAAGACATCGTCGTGGCCATAGTGAACGATGAGTACACCATCAAGCGCCTCTATCAGTTACGGGGCAAAACCGAATTGCAACCCGAGAACCCCCAATACCAGCCGATTACTTTTGAAGAGGGTAGTGAGCTCCAAATTTGGGGCGTTGTGGTCGGAGTAGTACGGAAGTACAGCCACGCCAGTAGCAGAAACGGGAGGGTCGCATGAACCAATCCGGTCAAACCAATCAACTCTTCGCGCTCGTAGATGTCAATAACTTCTACGTCTCTTGCGAGCGGGTGTTTGCCCCTAAGTTAGAAGGTGTACCGATGGTAGTTCTGTCGAATAACGATGGTTGCGCCGTAGCACGTAGTGCTGAAGTCAAGGCCTTAGGGGTGAAGATGGGTACGCCCTGGTTTCAGATGAAAGACCTAGCTAAGCAGCATGGCATTGCCGCCTATTCATCAAACTACACCTTGTATGGCGATATGAGTGGCAGGGTGGTAGAGGTCTTAAGAAAGTTCACACCCAATCTCGAGGTCTACAGTATTGATGAGAGTTTTTTGCAAATTGAGACAGTGCTCAAGCAATACGCTGACCCAACTAGCTTAGGTCAAATCATCAAGCAAGATGTTAAAGACACAACAGGCTTGCCAGTATGTGTTGGTATCGGCGCTAGCAAGACGCTTGCTAAATTCGCGAACCACTTGGCTAAAAAGAATCCCCAGTTTGCTGGCGTATGTGACATCAGCTCCATGCCCAAAGAAGTGCTTTACCAATGGATGGCAGAGACAGCAGTAGGTGAGGTATGGGGTATTGGCAGCAAGACTGCCAAGAAACTCAAAGAGCTCAAGATCAATAGCGTATTTGATTTGGTGCAAGTATCACCACAAGCCATGCGTCAACAGTTCGGCGTGGTGATTGAGCGTATTTGCTACGAGTTGCGTGGTGTATCTTGCTTGCAGCTCGAAGAAGTCGCTCCAGCTAAACAACAGATCATTTCTTCAAGAAGTTTTGGTAAGCCAGTGACCTCTATGGAAGAGTTGGCTGAGTCTGTAGCTACTCATGCTGCAAGAGGTGCCGAGAAGCTCAGAAGCCAAAAGTCAGTCACGGGCGCGCTCACTATCTTTGTGCAAACCAATCCACATAAGCCATTTGAACCACAACACCATCAAAGCATCACGGTGGTTTTGAGTGATCCTAGCGATAACACCCTAATACTCACAAGCGCCGCATTAAAAGGGCTAAAGCAAATCTATAAGACTGGCTTTAAGTACAAGAAGGCGGGAGTCATTCTTAATCTCTTGGCCGATAAGCCTACGATGCAGCAATCACTATTTGATGACATGGAAGTCAAGGGTAAATCTGCTGGCCTCATGAAGGCGATGGATTCGATCAATAGTCGCTTTGGTAATGCTGCCATCAAAACTGCAGCATCTGGAACTAAGCAAGACTGGAAGATGCGATCAGGCAATCGCTCGCCGAACTACACCACGCAGTGGGATGAATTACCGGTAGCGCAATAAATTATTTATCAAGTTAATCAAAAGAAGGAGAAATCACATGGAACTACTCAACAACTTTAACGGCATCTCACTCGCAGTCATCATGGTGTTGTCCTACTGTGCGGTCTTGAAAAATACTAAGCGTATAGAACGTAAGCATGCTCAGGTATTTAGCCGCAAGTATCAGTAAGCAGAAGTGAAAAAATAGCAGTAGGCCTAGACGGGGGATAAGGAAATCACGGATTCCTTATTCCCTAGTAAAGGCGGGTCTATATAGAATCATCGTGATGTCATAGAAACATCACAAATGTCGCTAAAATGAGCGCATGAACGAACACCTCAACACCGTAGAGAAAAAATTACGCCCTTTGCCGCGCTGGATATTTATGTCCCGCTGGTTGCAAGCGCCTCTGTATATTGGCTTAATCGTTGCCCAGGGCGTTTATGTATGGCAGTTCTGGTTAGAGCTAGTCCACTTAATTAGCATGATGGCCGACAAGTCCATGACAGAAACAGCATTAATGTTGATCGTCTTGGGTCTAATCGATGTAGTGATGATCTCTAACTTATTAGTGATGGTGATTGTGGGTGGATGGGAAACCTTTGTTTCTCGCTTGGAGTTGGAGAACCATCCCGATCAGCCCGAGTGGTTATCGCATGTCAATGCAGGCGTGCTCAAGGTAAAGCTCGCAACCGCCATTATTGGTATTTCATCAATCCACTTGCTGAAGACTTTTATCAACGCAGCTTCTTATGATGAAAAAACTTTAATGTGGCAAACCTTAATTCATATTACTTTTGTGTTGTCAGCAATTGCGATTGCCTATACAGAAAAGTTGGTGGCTGCTGCCCACAAGCATTAAAAATCAAGCTAAGATTTATTTGAAGTTAAAGGCTGCTTAAGCTTGTAAGGCCTTGCGTAGATACTCAGAGACATCGGATTGGCGAAGCATCCACTGCTTATAGTCTGAAGGCACCTGGCTAATCAGTTCGCCTTTGTGTTTACCAAAAGGCATGATTGTCGGAATGCGTGCCTTTTCGGACATTTCCCATAAAGCATCTAAAGAAGATGGCTTAAGCTTCTCAATAATCTGCCCAAGAATCTTAGAACAGATCCATACATCAGCCAATGCACTATGGGCATTGCGTAGTTGCTCTCTAGCGGTTGTTCTTTCAAAATGGTAGAGCAAGGCGCTTTGCGTGTGGCTATCTAAGTCCGGCCAAAGACTGCGAGCGAGAGCAAGAGTGCAAATGCGTTTCACTTCAGGCTTACCAATAGCCTCCCAATCAAAATCAATGCTGTGACCAATAAGATATTTAGTGCCACCAGGCAGCCTAAAAGAGCTACTAGCAGGACAATTAACCAACTCTTCATCCATGATGTGATGTGTGGCTAGCGCACCTAAGCTAATGGGTTTGCCAGGGTTATAGCGCTGTACCCAAGGGTTGCCAACAGAGAGGGGATTAATAGAGGTGACGTCTAAAGAGGCGGCCTCAATAATGACAGCATCATTCTTATCGGTGGCTTCTACATCAAAAATAATGGCTTGGGGCATGGTGGATGGATCTGAATAAAGGATGAAGACTCATTGTGCACGGCTTCATTAAAGAAGGGGGCATACCAAGATTATACTGTATACTTATACAGTATTAAGTGATTGAATGGGGAAATTTATCCTCAAAAATCTAAAGCTCATCCTATGAGCCTATAGCTCGCAATACTGCATTCATCGTTACTACTTTTGGATGAATGCATGTCAACAATTCGTCAAAAACTTGTCTTTCTAACTGGTCATCGTATCGATGCTGATGCATCGGCACAAGAGATTGGTAGTCTGAGCAAGATTGGTGCAGCCATTGCATTTGCTAGCTTTCTAGCTGCGTTGCAGTTCGGTATTGCGGGTTGGTTTCTCGCGATGGATCTCAATATTCTTTTGCAAATCAGTATGGCAGTCACATTTGCCTCTATTGGCGCTGCCATCGTTCTAGTGCTCGATCGTAACTTTATATACCTAGCTGATACCCGTTACGAGACCGATAAGAAGTTGACCTACGTGTACTTAGGTATTCGTATCTTCTTAATTACGGTGATTGGATCGCTTAGCAGTCAATTTACGATGCCTTTATTTCTCAAGTCTGAGTTGGCTATTCATGCGCAGGATATGAAGGATGGTCGCTTTGCAGAAGCTAAAGAGCGCTACCAAGAAAAATATGAGCTAGCTGATAAGACGGTAGGATTAACAACTCTAGAAGCAAAAGAAGCTACTTTAAAAAAAGAGCTTACGACCTTAACGCCGGAACTGGTTCGGCAGCGAGGTCGAGTAGGGCAGTGCTTTGCTGACTACAACAAAAAAATAAAAATGACGTTTGCACCGGATTTGGATGAACATGACATCGTCAGTCTATATGCCAAAGATAAGCAAGAATGTCAGCGAATTGATGGAATCTATCGTCAGAGCTATCGAAACTATGTAGAGCCTAGAGAAGCAGAGCTTGCACGAATGGGCACTGCGATTACACAAGCGCAAGGAAATATTGATACTGCAAAAAATGAGATAGCCAAAGAGCTCGAAAAAGCCAGTAAGGTCAATGAAGCCAACATCAATGTGGCCTCCGCTGATGTTCTCTCTTCGCTAGTTCGCAATAACCCTGGCGCCTTAATGAAATACGCCTTATTGACATTGCTACAGCTTTGCTTAGAGCTCATGCCGATTTTGCTCAAGCTACAAGCTGGCCAATCACCTTTGGGTCATCGCATGGCAATCTTCGCTTATGAAAATAAAACGAGGGCATTGACGCAAGTTAATCAAAGCGCAGCTAAGCGCATTGATGCAGAAGCCCAAATTGAATTGGCTAAGCATGAACATGCATTGGTAGAAAAGGAGCAATTTGCGACTCGTCAAGAGTATGACTCGCGAGCAGTAAAGCAAAAGCTGATGCAGGACTTGGAAAATGAACATTTGCGCCAAGAGTTAGAAGAACTCAAGCGTCAAAGTAGTGCTTATCTAAGAGCGCAGCACCAGTTTACGCAGGCATTTTCACAGGCTAGTGGGCAGTTTGTGAACCGCGTAGTCATGCCAACAGTCACCACTGTAACGAAGCCTTTTGCAAGTAAGTCTGCTGAAGGGGCTACATCAGCTGATTCGAATCAAGCGGCAAATGAAAGTGCCAAAGTGTTTGATTTTGGGGGAGTGCATGGCTTGGGAGTTAAGGCCGCATCATGAAGCTGGCATTGTTAGGATTCTTGAGTCTGCTGCTTGCAGCATGCTCAAGCGCGCCTCGCTATAACAGCTACAGCGGCGCTTATGTAGGACCAGCAAAGCCTGTATATCAGCCGCAAACATATCAGGTACCCAAAAATATTTATACCAATAAAAGTACCCACACCAATAGTTACAACAAGCAAAAAAATATTCAGAAAATGGCTGCTGCTTTGGGCGCTTCCCCGCCCATTGCCACGAAACCTACTTATGCGGTTTCACAGTTTGAGCGATTAAGCTATGAAGACTTGGTGCGCTTTGAGCCTAGTTGTGATCGTCGTGTAGAGCAGATTGCTTTATTAGAAGAGCAATTACGACGTAGTCGTTTTTATACTGTTAATGGGGTAGAAGGTAATACCTACCCAGGGAAAATTAGCAAAAGCTATTACTCCTTAGCCAAGTACCGCATCTGGTCACTACGTTTTGCCTGTCAGGGATCCGAAGTTAGCCGCGACTTAATAAAAGCTGACTTTCAGATAAGTCCTAATCAGCCACCAACAGCCACGCCGCGTTGTTACTTTGAAGAAACTGTAGAGGCAAAGACTGGCTTAGTGCAAACCAATTATCTAGCGAGCGATCAAAAATCCTCCTTCAAAGAAATTTGCACCAATTTTCCATATGTGGAAGACCGGCCATTTATTCGGGTTGGCGATCAGATGAGTTTAAGTCCACGGGATATTCGAGATGGAACAACGCATTCAGCTTTACGCAAGTGGAAAGGGAACATCTATCAGATGGTCGCCAAGACAGAGATGCATTTTAACCAAGCAGTACGTTTTACTTTAGTAACCGTGAGGTCCGGAACAAATCAATGGACAGTAGTCGATAAGTTTTGAAAATCTTTTAATCAGAAGGAATAAATATTATGAAAAAGCAAATCAGCTTAAAAACAATCGCATTAGGTGGTGCTTTGGGTGTGTTGCTAAGTGCCTGCGGAACAAACCCTGTGCAGCAGGCCCAAAACCAACAGCAAGACGAGTATCGTCAGCAAAGCCGTGTAGCAAAGCAGGCCATTAGTGAGGCGCCTGATTGGATGAGTAAGCTTCCCAAGGAGTCTGGTGTCATCTATGAAAATGGCACGGCGATTAGCAGTGATTTTTCAATGGCGGATCTTAAGGCAAAGACAATGGCCTATGTGAAGATCTGTACTGGTGCTGGTGGTAAGGTACGAAGCCAAATGAAGATGTACCGTGCTGATAATGACGCTGCCTCAGTAGAAAATTCAGAGTTAACCGTGCGTAGCCTTTGTCCTGATGTAGATATCTCTGGAGTAGAGACTGTTGAAATGAAGCATGTGGCTGAGGGCAATCGTATTCGTACCTACGTCTTAGTCGCATTACCACTAGGATCAAAGAACGTTGCTAAATCTGCGAAAGATATTCAGAACAGATCAGGCGAAGCCTTTAAAGAGCTTGATGGCATCACTAAAGATACTAAAGAGCAAAGCACTTCAGCAGCGCCTAGTGCCCCTTTAGTGCAACCAGTAGCACCTGCCAAAGTAGAGCAGTTAAGTCAGGTCCCGGCGCCAACAGCTACTAGTCCCAACTCCTCAAGCAAACTTGAGGATCCGACTCCAGTTGAGCGCGCAGCAACACCTTTATCACCAGCATCGGCTAAACCTTACGTTGCCCCAGCGACGAAACTAGATGGCTCCGTATTAGAGTCAGTTAAAGCCGTAGGAAATGATGCGGTGATCGTGCAAGGTCCTAATGGTGGTGATAAGCAAGTAGGGCTTATTGGCGCAAAGAACCCAGAGTACCTTGCGCGCAGAGCTGAGGCCTTGCAAAAACCTGGCGCAGTGATTGGTCAAGTAAGTATTGAATAAGCTACATCTTCTTAATTATGTTATTTACTAATAATTCAAAATTGACAAATCTCAACAAAAGTTAGCAAGATGAAAGCTACATTAAGAGATGGCTTTGTCGATACAGTAACTTGCTTACGCTAGTAAGGTACTAAATAGGTGAGACTCTAAATGGATAATCAACAGCGATAGCCCCGCCTTCAGGTGGGTTTTTTATTGGACAGACAGACTCTAGCTCAATATTTGAGCCTCTTAATCTTGATAATTAAATCTACAGACAAATCATCTCATTGGAGGTCTTATGCGTAACTACACTTACTTGGGCGGTGCCCGCTTCAGCATTAATAATCTGTACCGTAGCCTTCGGTTTGATATTGACCGTCTAGATATGAGCTGGGTGGACGATGAAAAGCCAGAATTTACCAGGGGCCTTAGAGTAGTAGACAACGACGAAATTAATACTGTGACCGTAGATGGTGAGGATGCTGATAACCTCATCTATAGCTTAACCTACATCTATGGCAAACAAGATGGGGCAGATAACTTTAGAGCTGCTACAGATGAATACCTCAAGGTTGCTCTAGAGACTAAGGAATTCTTGGTCTCACGCCAAAAAAAAGATCCCGAAGGAAAGCCAAAAACTGAGGAGTCAGTGATTCATTAAAGAGATTTAGAAGTAAGGGCGGAGTTCATCCGAATTGCCAAGCCCAGACATTTGTCAAATTGGCTAAAGAGGAGAAGAAAATGAATTTTCAGTTAATTAATATCGAACTGCATTCTGATGAGCTAAAAAAGTTTGACCCCAAAGAACAGGGTCTTTCAGAGTATCGTTATACCGGTATCGCGATAGAGGAAGGTAGCAGGTTCTACTATTGGGCTAAAGGCGTTAGCATTGAGATTAGCGATTGGGAATATGCCAATATCAAACTTAATCCCAAGCTATATTACTTCTCAACGGCCCTCAAGCTGCATCTTCGAATAGATCGAGCGCTTGGGGCAAGCGCTACAAATACTCTAGCGTGATGTCGTTACAAAGATTAGGGAAACTACATTAATGACGCTTGACTATGACCGCTCAGGCCTCATTGCCCTGATTAAAGCCGAATTTAAGATTGATTGGCATGGTATTCATGGGGCAAACCACTGGGCTCGGGTACTGCATCATGGTAAAAACATTGGCGCCATCAGAAAGGCTGATCTATTAGTTATAGAGCTCTTTGGCTTTTTGCACGATAGCTGCAGATTAAATGATGGGCGAGATCCACAACATGGAGCGCGCGCTGCTGAATTTGCTCATGGAATTCATGGGGATTATTACAGCCTGCAGCCAAAGCAGCTAGATCAGCTTTGCTTTGCGATGACCCACCACTCGGGTGGCGAAGTATCAACTAATGCCACTATACAAACTTGCTGGGATTCAGATCGATTGGATCTTGGAAGGGTAGGGATCTTTCCATCACCCCAATATCTCTCTCAAGAGGCCAGCTTATTTATTGATCTGGCTCATGACTGGAGCATTCGTTGATATTAGGCCGCCAAAAGACCGCTAAATGATGGGATTTTAGGAAGGATCTTTTTCAGCTTGATTTCTGCATGCCATAAGTCATACTTGGACTGCATCTCAATCCAAAGCTGAGGTCCATTGCCTAAAAAAGTTCCAAGTCTGAGTGCAAGTTCTGGTGTGATGGCGCTTTTTTCTGAGAGAACTGCATGCAGGGTTTGCCTAGAGATTCCTAGGTGCCTTGAGAATTCAGTGACAGATATTCCTAGCGTAGGGAATACATCTTCTCTCAGAATGGCGCCAGGGTGGGTAGGGGATCTTTTACGCATCATTATTAATGATAGTTTTTCCAGGTTAACTCGATAAGCATTCTTTTCAAGCCACTCAAACGTAAGGCACCAGGGCCCATTGATGTGGATGCTATATCTTTTAGGCTTCCCTTCTAATCCGTGAAAGTTAAATCCAGGCACATTTAGATCGCCTAAACCTATTGCTGAATCGATTGCATCTAAGCGCCTTAGTATTCTGCCGGCTAATGATCTTTGAACTTTGCTACTTTTTCCTTCGGTAAATAACTCTTGTAAACCTTTGTGAATGAATGACTGAATTATCCATTCATTTTAATGGCGATGAAATAAGTGTAAAGCATGACCTTACATTTGTAAAGGCTTAAGAAACTCAGGTTTATTGATAGTTAGCGAAAGCTTTTTCAAGCTCCGCCTTTACTCTTGCCTTGAGACTGGCTGGCCCAACTACCTCAACGCCTGATCCATGCTTCAGAATATCCATGACTAATTCAGGATCCTGGTTGTAATCAAACTCCAGGTTGTAATAGCCCTCTTTATCAAAGCTGCCCACTTGTTGGCCATGCCAATGCTCGCCAGATACCCATCTTGCATGCTCAGGAGTAAAGCGTAGCTTAGCTCTTTGTGTAGCCTTGCCTGAGAATATGCCGTAGCTCTCTGCAAAGTGTTCCTGACATTCTTTTTCAGAAACTTCCTGAGCCTTTTTATTGGTCAACACTGCACTGCGAATGCCATCGACTGCAAAACTACGTAAGTCGTTACGCATATGACAGAAGGCATCGAGATACCAGTTCTCGCGATAGTAGATCAGGCGCTGTGGTGATATCTCTCGTTTTGTATCCTCATCCTTGCCTTTGGAGTAGTAATCAATCTCGAGGCGATTGCGTTTGAGAAGGGCGGCACCAATCTCTGAGAAGTTCTCAATGGAGTTCTTTCGTGAACCCATGCCAATAACTTTGATGCGTTTACGCAATTCTTTAGCGGAGGTTTCACTTTGACCTAGGATGCCATCAATGATGGCTGTGAGGGGTTCAATGTGTGGGCCAATCAGGCCGCCTTGATCAAGCGAGGAGAGTAGGTGCTGCATCAACACCAAGGCAGTAGCTTCTTTTTCTGAGAACCACAGACCAGGCATTTCAATTTTGTCCACCTGATCTGGATTCTCAAACTTATAACCACCATAAAAACGGTCATAAACAATCGAGGCTTTAAGGCGGCTGCGTAGGTACTCTAAATCCCGTTTGAAAGTAGCTGGAGAGATCTCAAGTTCCGATAGGAAATCCTCCCTAGGCACGCATTTACGTTGCTGAATCATGTACTTAATGCGGTGCAAACGCTCCATATCACTCATTTCAACTCCAATCCAAAGAAATCAAACATTTATCGTTTTTATAACTTTAGTTACTTTATAGCTCATTTATTGAGCTAGCGGGTCATTAACCTGATCTAAATTAACAAAAGGAGTAAAAAATGGTTAAGTTACTTGGACTATTTGTAATGTTTATCAGTGCCTATTGTCTTGAGCAGGGCAGTCTGGATTTGGGGCTCGTTCAAGCTTTCTTTATTGGTCTATTGATGTTTTTTAGCGAAGCATTGATTTCCCATGTTTCTTTTGTGCAGCGAGAAAAAGTGCGCGCCAAGTATCGGGGTCGCTAATGGACAAGCTCAATTGTTCAGTGGGGGATTTAGCCATTACCGTCCGCTGCAATCTCCCCGAAAATCAGGGAAATATTGTGCGGGTTAGAGCGCCCATCGGCATGGAAGAATGGGTAGGCTCAGAAGAGCCGCTCTTTACCTGGGAGTGTGAGATAGCAACAGAACATGGTTGGCTTGCATATAACTATGATGGCTATTTGGAGACATCAAAAGTCGGACCGGTCCCCGATAAATATCTACGCAGAATAACACCACCTCAGGGTTACCTTCTGGAGGAGTTTGCCGATAGCGAACAATTGCAGATGGATTTTCATCAAACGGAAGTATCGGAAAAAGACATCGCTAAGGAACTTGTTCATGGCGAGTAAGCTCAATTGTGAAATTGGATCTATAGCGATTACCGTCAATGCAAAATTTACGCCCAACCTCGGAAAAATTGTTAGGGTCATCGAATCTTATGGATTGATGCCTTGGCATGAAATGGAAGGTTTAGTCCAGGTGTGGCGAGTTGAAGTGCTATGCCCAGATAGTGTTTTACATTATCTCTACCCCAAGCGCCATCATTTGGAAGTTACCTTTACTGGACCCATTCCGGATTGTTATCTCAGACCCATCGTGCCACTCAGTGGTCAGTTGACATTCGACTTTTATGAGGATGCCCTCATAACAATTGAAGAGTCGGCACTTTAGGGGGTAGATCTCGTCAATGCCCTTATAGAGGGCTACTTTGCTAGCCAAGTCGTCAGAAGGGCAATTTGCTTCTCAGTAATACCAGTATTGGGGTTGCAGCGAATCAGCTCAGGACAAGGCGTAGGAAACTCCCAATAGGAATCATCTAAAGCGCACCAGTGAGCCTGGCCATATGAGTGTAAATAAGCTTGTATCTCTTGATAGCGCGGATGTTTACCAATCACAGCTGCCCCAGTTGTGCCAATGACTAATTGAGCAATGCTATTCGGTAGTAATTTGCGCAGTTTTTCAAGAGAGTGGGTAAAGCGCCAGCTAGATGAAATCACAATCCCGAGGGGTTGATTTACCAGCGCCGCCTCAAGTAGATGGACTCGGTTAAAGGGATCCTCTCCAGCAAAATGCGTGGGATGCAAAACACCATCAAAGTCGAGAAACAGAATGCGATCCATAGCTACTTTTGTGAAGGTGTATACCCAATCCGATTTCCGCTGTTATCAAAGTAGTTTGTAACACCAGTAGGCGCTTGAACCTCGTAAGCTATGCGGTTGCCTTTGTTGTCATAGACACCATTCGTAGCATTAAAGTTATTAGGGCTGTTTTCAAAATTATATGGGCTGTTTTGCCAGTTATAAGAGCTGTTATTAAAGTTACTGGGACTATTTTCAAAGTTATAGGCAGATGCGCTAAATGGCACTGCTTGAGCCAAAGCAAGCGATGAAATACTGAGGGTAAATGTAGCTACAGACAATTTAAAAATGTTATTTTTCATTTGAATTACCAACCTTTCACAGTGGGGGCTTGAGGAACCTGACGGGGAACATTAATACTGGTATTTGGCGCAGCATAGACGGGAGCAGTACTTGTACCTTGATAAGCGCCGCTAGGACTATAAAAATTAGTCTGTCCGCTATCCGTCTGAAAGGACTGCACGTTTTGACCCGTGGCGTTGTAAACATTGGTAACGCCACTGGGAGATGTTTGGCTGTAGCCACGGTAATCACCATTAGGACCATAAATGGCCTGAGCATTGACAGCGCGAAACGCTAAAGTAGCTTGAGCAATCAGCAGTAGGGTGATGAGCAATTTCATAGGAACTCCAAAAGTGTCTTAAGGAATTCAGATTAATTGCTTCAAAGCTCACCTAATGAGCTAGTAGCCCAAGACAATCAAATATTCCAATCAATTGATAAAAGAGCCCAAACGTGATCAGCGCATTCGTATTTGTGACACTGCTGCCATGGCAGGTCAATGGCCTTAGCTACCCAAGATACCCGCTACAAAAGCCGCTGTTAGTGGCAGCTGTGGTCGATAGTGCTCGCATCATTGGCCTGCCTAAGCTCAAACTGCGCGATAGTCGCGGAAATCGTTATTACGCAGAGAAAACCATCATGCAAGAGCCTATTGCGGTCATACAAGCATCATCAGATCAAATGCTCATAAGTCGGGATAGCCTTAGAAAGACTTATATTCAATCCTATGTTAGGCGCTAGCTGAGAGAGACCTCGCGACTATTTCTAGTCCTGGCAACCTTTAAGCAAGCTTATTCAGTGAATGGATGGATTTCCGTTCTATAGCTCAGTTGGTTAGAGCAGAGGACTCATAAGAAAGAAGCCCTAGGGGTCTCGTAACAAAGACCTCAATAGATTCAAGAGGTTAGTGGTAGATTAGGTAGTCAAAATTGCTTACACACCGCTTACACACCAGGGCATTTTTCATGGTGTGTAGTAAATGCGGTTTTAGTGTGGTTTTGAAGTGGTAAGCACCAGCAGCAAGGTGTGTAGTAAATGTAAAGTTTTAGGGCCCATAGCTCAGTTGGTTAGAGCAGAGGACTCATAGCGAAAGTTGTGCCTTATGCTTGGAAACTGCATAAGGGATGGTGTCAAATTCGGAGAAAGCTAAAGGTAGAAATATCCAAGCTAACGCCGAGCCAAGCTTCAGCGTGAAAGTGCTGTTGAAGGTGTAGAGACTAGACGGCACCCATCTAAGTTCAGACGTTAAGTTTGAATATGATGAAGGCATAGTCCAGGGAGTAGTGAAAGCTACACAAACCGGAATCCTTTGGTCCCAGGTTCAAGTCCTGGTGGGCCCACCAGAAAAGCAAACCCTCATCAGCAATGGTGGGGGTTTTGTCTTTTGAGCGTTACGTTAAGTAACGGTTGGAAAGAGAGGCAATTTAATTGCCCAAAACAGGCGATTGCTGACATAAAATTAACCATGGTCACAATAGCTCAATCCCCTAAAATCTGCCCTGGCTGCCGCACTCTTACGCCATTAGATCAGATGAAGAAGATTGAATCCCGAAGTAGCGGTAAGACTACAAAATCCTGGCGCTGTTTTACATGCATTAAAAGAAAAAAATCTGCAGTTCAGGTAACGAAAAAGGACCAGACCCACATATGATTCTATATGAAATTTCTAAAAGTCTCAGGTGCTTATAGACAGATGATTTTTAGCGAAGACTCCAGAGTTAAGATCCCATGCATCCTGCACTTGATGCGGCTTGGGTACGACTATCTCTCTTTAAAGAATGCTGTATGGGATGAAGAAACCAACATCTTCCCAGCCCTATTCACTAATGCCATAAGTAAAATCAACCCTGATTTGCCTGATGAGGAAGCACTACGTTTGCTTGCTGATGTCAAACTGCTGCTAGATAATGAGGATCTTGGAAAGGCCTTCTATGAGAGATTGACTGAGCAGTCTGGAATTAAGCTGATTGACTTTGAGAACTTCAATAATAATAGCTTTCATGTTGTTACAGAGCTCACCTGCAAGAACGGGGATGATGAATTCCGCCCAGATATCACGTTATTGATCAACGGCCTACCCTTAGCTTTTATTGAAGTTAAGAAGCCTAACAATCGCGAAGGCGTTCTAGCTGAGCGTAACCGCATCCTTACTCGTAGTAGGAATCCAAAGTTCCGCCGCTTCATGAATATCACGCAGTTGATGGTTTTCTCAAACAATATGGAGTACGAGGATGGATCACCGCAACCTATTGAAGGTGCGTTTTATGCAAGCCCATCTTACGATACGCCAGTGTTTAACTACTTCCGCGAAGAAGAGTCTTTGGACCTTACTCAGTTGCTGCGAGAGGAAAATGACACATTAGAAAATGAAGTTCTTCGTGATAACAATCTTAATGTCATCAAGCACAGCCCAGAATTCCTGAGTAATAAAGCGCCCGATACCCCAACCAATCGCATTTGCACATCTCTCTTTAGTCGCGATCGTCTGTCATTTGTTTTGCGTTACGCATTGGCATATGTTAATGAGAGCGATGGCCTGCAAAAGCATGTGATGCGTTATCCGCAACTCTTTGCCACTAAAGCAATTGAAAAAGCATTAGATGCTGGTGTTAAGAAAGGCATCATCTGGCACACCCAAGGTAGCGGTAAAACTGCACTTGCGTACTACAACACTCGCTTTCTAACCGATTATTTCCAGCGCAAAGGCATCATTCCCAAGTTTTACTTCATCGTAGACAGATTGGACTTATTGATCCAAGCTCAGCGTGAGCTAGCTGGCCGTGGTCTTGTTGTACACACTATTGATAGCCGGGAAGCCTTTGCGAAAGACATTAAGACATCGCAAGTTATTCACAATAACAGCGGCAAACCAGAAATCACTGTAGTCAACATTCAAAAATTTGAAGACGATCCCGATGTTGTTCATGTAGATGATTACGACTTCAATATTCAGCGTGTTTACTTCCTTGATGAAGTGCATCGCAGCTACAACCCGCAAGGTAGTTTCCTGGCTAATCTGAGTCAGTCTGATAGAAACGCAATCAAAATTGGCTTAACGGGAACACCCCTGCTTGGCGAGGACTATAACTCTAGGGCATTGTTTGGGGATTACATCCACAAGTACTATTACAACGCCTCAATCGCAGACGGTTACACGCTTCGCCTAATTCGCGAGGAAATCGCTACTAATTACAAGATTTCGCTGCAGGAAGCTCTTGCGGCAGTTCAGTTACAACAGGGTGATATCGATCGAAAACAAATTTACTCGCACCCGAAGTTTGTTGAGCCGATGCTTGACTATATTGTGCGTGATTTTGAGAAAAGTAGAAATGCACTTGGTGACTCCAGTATAGGCGGTATGGTGATTTGCGATAGCGCAGATCAGGCCAAGGAAATGCACAGAATTTTTAATGCCGTTTACGCAGAGAAAACAAATAATGCTGAAGCCGAAAGCTACTTAGCACAGACAGCAGAGAAGAATCGTGTAAAGACTGCCGCCCTAATCCTTCACGACATTGGGAGTAAGGACGAACGTAAGCAATGGGTTGAGGACTTCAAGGCTGGCAAGATTGATTTCTTGTTCGTCTACAACATGCTTTTGACTGGCTTTGATGCCAAACGTTTGAAAAAGCTGTATCTTGGACGAATCATCAAAGCACACAATCTATTGCAAGCTCTCACCCGCGTAAACCGTACATATAAAGACTTCCGCTATGGATATGTAGTTGACTTTGCGGATATCCGCAAAGAGTTT
Organism: Polynucleobacter sp. es-EL-1; assembly: GCF_018687975.1. Taxonomy (NCBI): domain Bacteria; kingdom Pseudomonadati; phylum Pseudomonadota; class Betaproteobacteria; order Burkholderiales; family Burkholderiaceae; genus Polynucleobacter; species Polynucleobacter sp. es-EL-1. The sequence goes on along the minus strand of NZ_CP061310.1, from coordinate 1,110,364 downwards.
GACAAAACTAATAAAGACTACTTCAATGAGTTGCAATCAGAGCTTGGTGACGAAGTTGAGCACTATTCTAATCTGTTCAAATCAGCTGAAGAGATCACGCAAGAGATTGAAGCTATCAAGGATGTTTTGTTTGCCTTTGATATTCAAAATGCAGAGGAATTCTCTCGCCAGATCAGCCAAATTCAAGATCGTACGTCGATATTGGCGCTCAAGAATGCGCTTGCTGATGCTCGCAATCTCTACAACTTGATCCGATTGCAGGGGGAGTACGCATTACTCCAGCAGCTTGATTTCAAGAAGATCAACCAGCTTTATCGCGAAACCAGTAACCACCTAGAGTTGCTTAACCTAAAAGAAGCTCTTGAAACGGCCTCTGACACTAGTAACTTGCTAAATGTTGCGCTCGAGGATGTGATTTTCAAGTTTGCCAAGATCAAAGAGGAAGAGCTTATTCTTGCAGACAAACTTAAGAACACGCTGCGTCAAACTCGCGAAGCCATGGTAAGCAACTTTGACCAGCAAGACCCAAAATTCTTATCCTTACGCGAAGAGCTAGAGCGCCTGTTTAAGAAAAAGAAGCTGAGCGAAGTTAGCCAAGAAGAAATGACTGCCAATATAGGCGCTCTCAATGCAATACATGAGAAGGTAAAGGAGCTAAATAGGCTTAACAATCAACTGCGCCACAAGTACAAAGGCGATGCAAAGTACGCCCGCATACACAAGCGTTTGAATGAGTTTGGTGACTTTACCAAAACAGAGCGTCAGTTATTTGAAGCTCTTATAAGCGTTAAATCACAAGCGGACGATCATGTACTTCAGAACACACAGATTCTCAATAATGAAAGCTACTTTGCAAGAATGATGCAGCCAATAGTTATTGGCGAGTTTTATAATCGTCAAAATATCAAGCTAACACCAGACACAACCCACACCATTAACCATCTAGTTGTATCTGAATACATGAATGAATTTTCTGCTGGCTCTCGTGCCGGCCGCAACGATAACGCTGGAGCGCAATTTTGGTAACTCAACAATTTGAACAGCGCACTCGTGAGCTTATTGATGGCTTAAAAGCCATTTGCGCAAATTATGGCCTTGGCAATGATGGAAATGAATTTAAGATTATCACCCAAGTTTTTCTTTACAAGTTTCTAAATGATAAGTTTGCATTTGAAGCTAAAAAGATAAACCCAAAACTTGCTGATTCGGATAATTGGGAGTCTGTTATTGCTTCTATGAATCCTGATGAGTTGGAAATGCTACAAATGCAGTTAGGGCCAGATACAGCAAAGCTCAAACCAGAGCACTTCATTGCTCATTTATTTGGTCGCCAGAATACTCCAGAATTTGCAAAATTATTTGATGATACTTTGCGTGACATCGCTATTTCAAACAATGAGATTTTTGCAGTTAAAACTGATGGTGGCGCAAAAATTACTTTATTTGATCGCGTCAGCGAATTCATCACAGACCCATCTAAGCGAGATGCATTCTGCCGCGCTATCATCAACAAGTTAGGCGACTTCAGCTTTGAACGCATCTTTAATGAGAAATATGATTTCTACGCTACCCTTTTTGAATACTTGATTAAAGACTACAATAAAGATAGCGGAGGCAAGTATGCTGAATACTATACGCCACATGCCGTTGCAAAGATCATGGCTGCGATTCTTGTCCCCGAGTCTGTGCGCGGGAAAATTAATAACGTAAGTTGCTATGACCCATCAGCAGGATCTGGTACGCTATTGATGAATATTGCTCATGCAATTGGCGAACAGCGTTGTAGTATTTATTCGCAGGATATTTCACAAAAATCTTCTAGCTTGCTGCGACTAAACCTGATTCTCAATAACTTAGTTCACTCAATACCCAACATCATCCAAGGCAACACGATGTTGCACCCTTACCATCGTGATGGCAAGGAACTTAAGAAATTTGATTATATTGTTAGCAATCCACCCTTCAAGATGGATTTTTCAGACTTCCGCAACGAGCTAGATACTAAGGAGCATCAAGAACGTTTCTTTGCTGGCTTACCAAATATTCCAAAACAAGCCGTTGACAAGATGGCTATCTACCAGCTTTTCTTGCAACATATCGTTTACTCACTAAGCCCAAATGGTAAAGCGGCGGTCGTAGTTCCAACGAGTTTTATTACCGCACAGAGTGGAATTGATAAAGTTATTCGTCAGCACCTCGTTGATAACAGGATGCTGGCTGGTGTTGTATCAATGCCTAGCAATATTTTTGCAACCACCGGAACAAATGTTTCAATCCTATTTATAGATGCCTCTAACCAAGCTGATGTTGTGCTTATTGACGCCTCAAGCCTTGGCACCAAGGTCAAAGACGGAAAAAATCAGAAAACCCTACTTTCAACGGCAGAAGAAGACCGCATTATCGCAACCTTTAACTCAAAAGAAGTGGTTGAAGACTTTTCAGTAGTAGTTAAGTATGAGCAGCTCGAAGATAAAAATTACTCGTTCAGTGCTGCTCAGTACTTTGACGTAAAGATTGAATATAGCAATTTAACAATTGAGCAGTTTCACGAAAAGCTACAAGGATTTTCTAATAATCTGGAAGATTTTTTTAGGGAATCATGTGAATTGGAAGCTGATATTAAAATTCAATTGGCAAAATTGAAATATGACTAATTTAATTCCAGCTAGCGAATTCTGCCTCTCTGTATTTGATGGGACCCATGACACCCCTAAGCCGGTTAAAGAGGGTAAGTTACTAATCACCTCAAAGCATATTTCAGGAGGGGTACTTGATAGCTCTTCAGCATATTTTATTTCAGAAAAAGATTATCTATCTATACAAAAACGAAGTGCTGTTTCGCAATGGGACATTCTCTTTAGTATGATTGGCTCTGTAGGTGAAGTATATTTAGAGAAAAATCAGAGCATACCTTATGCCATAAAAAATATGGGCGTCTTTTCATGCAAAGATGAAAATAAGGCGAGATGGCTTTATTACTATCTAATTAGCCCAGCTGCAAAAACTCACGTTCAAAGATTTATTAATGGTGCTGTACAAAAATTTCTACCACTTAGTGCTTTACGAAATTTTCCGGTACCGTTATATGACGAAAGTAAAAATACTATCGTTAAAGTTTTATCAACAATTGATGAAAAAATTGAATGTAACAATCGCATCAAAGTTGAATTAGAGTCGATGGCAAAGTTCATCTACAACTTTTGGTTTGTACAGTTTGATTTTCCGGATGAGAATGGCAAGCCTTACAGAGCGTCAGGTGGTCCAATGGTGTACAACGATATATTGAAACAGAAAATTCCAGTTGGTTGGAGCAATATTGCTATTGGGGATATTTTGGAAAAGAGTCCTGCCTCAACAAAAGTATTGAGTCAAGATATTCTCAATACCGGAGAGATCCCTGTTATAGACCAGGGTCAAAGTTACATTTGTGGTTTTACAAATGAAGTTTCAGCTTTAATTCAGCCAAAAAGACCCCATATTATTTTTGGTGACCATACAAGAGTTGTAAAGTTGGTTAACTTCAATTATGCAAGAGGTGCAGATGGCACTCAGATTTTGAGCTCTTCAGACAATAGCTTTCCAAGCTATGTTTTATATCAAGCTATTGCTAATATCGATTTATCTAATTACGGATATGCAAGACATTTCAAATTCCTAAAGGAAAAAATGATTATCCTGCCTCAGGAGTCTATTTCTAGTAAGTATCAAGAAATTGCCACCCCAATATTTGAAAAAGTAAAGAATATAACTTTTGAGAATTTAGAGCTAACGAAGTTACGTGACTGGCTTTTGCCGTTGCTAATAAATGGTCAAGTAACTGCTTCGTAATAACAGAAGCATTCCTTCACATTTTCCCCCACACTTTGCCCATAAATTCCCCACAAACTCTCCATTAATCCCCACTCTTAGCCACACTTTCTTTTGGCTAAATTGACCTTAATAATTCAGCCAACTTGGTTGCTCTAGCTTAGTCTCTGAAGCTAAAGTATATGTATGGCAACTAAAAAAGAAAGTACACATCAACTCATATACCGCAACCTAACCCTCTATCAACGCGAGCATAGTGCCGTATGGCAATGTCGCTATAAGGTAGATAACAAGTGGATACGGGCTACTACCAAAGAAACCCAGCTTGATTTAGCGATTAATAAGGCTAAAGAGCTATTGGTAGAGGCGGAGATTCGTAAGCGCTCTGGCATCCCAGTCGTAACCAAACGCTTTAAAGATATCGCTATGCTGGCTATCGATAGGATGGAGCGAGACTTAAAGGGCGGCCTAGGTAAGTCAATCTACAAAGACTACATCCGCATTATTAATGAGCATTTCGTCCCCAGTCTTGGTCAACGACTCATTACCAATATCGACTACGATGCCCTGCAGCAGTACTACGATGACCGTGAAGCTAGGTATGGCTTGGCAATATCTAATAGCAACCGCAAGGCTCAAAATGCTGCATTTAATAGAGTGTTTGATGAAGCTATTGTACGGGGTTACTTAACCGAAAGTAATCGTCCTAAGTTGGATGGCAAGACCAAAGAGAGTGTGCGTCGCCCAGCATTTGAATTACATGAACTGAGAGCCCTGTTAAAGCTCCTGGGCCCATACATAGAATCAGGTAGAACTCGGGATGTACGTGAGCGCCGTGAAATACTCAGAGACTATGTGGAGATGCTGGTCGATACTGGAGCAAGGCCAGGCATTGAGTTGCTTGATATGAAATGGAAGCAAATCCGTTTCATGATGAACCCCATCAGTACAGTCACAGATCAATTGGACGAGGAGGGTGAAGTCATTGAAGTGCATAGTCTTAACCGTAGTTGTGAAATGACAGTGAAGGGTAAAACAGGGCAAAGACAGATTATTGGACGCTTGCCTAGTGTCAGAGTCTTGGAGCGTATAGCTATGCGGAATTACGGCGTGGCTAGCTCAATTCAAGATCCATTGGCGGAATTGATTAAGCCTGCTAACGATGACTGCATCTTTAGAACTAAAGAAGGCGGAGATTTAAGTGATGTTTTAAACCACATGTTTGATGGTTTCTTAGCGGATCATGGTTTGCTCATTGATCCAAAGACTAATCAAAAGCGGGTGTTCTATAGCCTACGTCATACCTATGCCACGTTAGCACTTACTCACGATATGGTGCCTATTCATACCTTAGCCAAACAGATGGGTACTAGCGTCTTAATGATAGAGCGGCACTATAGCCATTTGCAGGTGATACAGGCTATTGAGCAATTGCGTGGGGCTAATACGAGAAAGCTCATTGAGGCGGATAGTAAGGCTGCTGATAACTATCCAAGCAAGAAGTAGACTGAACGAGAGCTACGGGTGGGTTAGATTGGTAAGTAAGATGTAAGCGTTACTTAAAGTAACGCTTACAGTAATTAGAATAAAATGACCAAAATGAAGAAAGTCTTATTTCTTGTCGGATATTTTTTTTTAGGCATAACTCATGCCGCCACCCTCCCTGAGGCTGTAGATCTATTTCAGGCAAAACAATACGACAAGTCTATTCCAATATTCCAAGAGTACGCGAAAAAAGGTAACCTGAAGGCACAAAGTTATCTGGCGCGAATTTATGTAAATGGACTCGGTATAAAGCAAAATTATGATGAAGCTTTATTTTGGGCCACTAAAGCAGCCGTCAAAAATGATCCCATAAGCCAAGGAATAATGGGATACCTTTACCTGAATGGGTACGGAGGTCTTGTTAAAGATAATGTAAAAGCAATGTCTTACTATCGCAAGGCTGCAGATCAAGACAACACAATTGCTATAGATACCTATTCTCAAATAGTTCTCCAAGGACATACGAAAAAAGGCCTTGATGAAATTGAGGTTGCTCTAAAAAAGGATAAATCAGTTTCGAGTTCTTTAGTGCTTATGAATCTGTATGGTAATGGAAAATACAAGCCATCTAATTTACATAAGTCCGTTCCATATGCTTTAGAGTCAATCAGACGAGGTGCATCATCCCCAATTTGGTACATCATTGATAATTCTAAGTATCTTCAGTTTACAGATGTATTAAATGCAGCTTGGTTAAAGGCTTTATATGACCTCAAGAATCCAGAGATTGAGGATTTTCCAGATTACCAAGGTGATTTGAAAGCAGCAATAGAGTCTTTGAAGCCTGAAGAAAGTCAGGAAGTGAAAAAAATGAAATTGCCTGATTTAATAGCAAAAACAGAAAAGTTTCTTGAGGAACGCAAAAAAAAATATGGGCCAATTGAGTCTGTCGATTTGATTAATGAGGGATGGATTCAGTTTGTAGGGCAACGGGGTGAAGTAAACGAGCCTTTGGCCCAATTATTAATGGAAGAGGGTCTAAAAAAAGCAATTACCATAAGGCGGCAGAGTTTAATTAATCATGCACGTAATAATTTAGGTGTTTTATTTGGAGCTGCAGTTAACTCTAATGTTCGAAATGAAAGATTGTCCCAGGTTCATATCATTGATGGTGCTGAGAGCGAATACGGTCCAGATAATCTCATTTGGTATGTTTATGAGGGAAGGATAGATTTACCTGATGAGCAATATAGGGCTTTACTTAAAAGATATAAGGAGATGGAGGGTGAAGACCACATCCTAGAGTCATTGGGTCCATTGCCTACTAATTTGAAAAATAAGCCTACTCAGATTATTCAATATTTAATTAAAAAATATGAAGAAAATCCGAATGATCAAATTGCCGCTCAAATTGCGGATATGTATGAAGATAATTATTCGGATCCAGCGCATTTAGTAGAGGCTAGGAAGTGGTATGAGGTTCTCGAAAAATTACGGGGTGAAGATGCCAACTTAAGACTGCATCGAATGGATAAGATACTTGCTGGAAAGTATGTACAAGAAATGCCAGATATGCGTAACTCGATTGATGAGTTATTTGAACTCAAGATTTTTGCACCGCCTAATCTTCAAGCTTTAGCTCAGCCTACTATTAAGGAAGAGAGAGGGGTTTCAGGAGTTCGCAAGCCTTCTCTATATGCATTGGTAATAGGTAATTCTCAATATCAATCTGGACGACTAGGTAATTCAGTTAATGATGCAAGTCTCATGGCTGCAAAATTGAAGAGCTTTGGATTTAATGTCATCTATGCCCCTGATTTAAATCGAAAAGCATTTATGAGTACCTTAATGAATTTTTCAGAGAAGGCTAGGGATGCGGATGTAACTATTTTTTATTATTCTGGCCACGGCATGCAGCTTGGGGGTGTTAATTATCTTTTGCCTACAGATATGGATTTTAGAAGCAAGGAGGATATTGTTGCCATAGATGGAATTAGTTTAAATGACGTCATTCGCAGAAACCTTCCCGGAAGGAGCAAAATTGTTTTCTTAGACGCCTGTAGAACAAAGCCATTCAAATCCTCTACAGCCGCATTTGCCAATCACGGTTTAGCACCTATGAACGTTCCTCGGGGCACATTGATATCTTTTGCAACCAAGGATGGAGGCGTAGCATTTGATGGTCCCGAGGGAAAAAATAGTCCCTATACAGGAGCTTTAGCAACCTTGATTAGCGAAAAAGAAGATATTGCTATTCTTTTGCGTAATGTTCGCGATGACGTACTAAAAGCTACTCAAGGAAAGCAAGAGCCCTGGGAATATGGATCTCTTAGCGGCGGTAAATTAGTACTATCTAGTATCGCCACTCAATAAATGCGTGAATGCTCATCTGGCTGCTCTTCTTCTGGAGGAGGATCATATATAGCAAAGGCGCATCCAGCTATGGTGGTGATTGAAGACAGCAATGCAGGCCATTCTTTGAGCATTATGTTGAAGAATGCTAAAGCACCGGCAAATCCAACCCATAAGAATGCTGCAGCATAACCAACGAACTTTTTATGCTTTGGTGCAAATATCATTGCAATATAGACTGCGCAAAATCCTGCAATTCCTGGATTTAGAACGTATTCGAAAAAGTTTTCCGACCATCCGCCGGGGCTAGATAAGAACATGAATATTTTTGATGCCAATTTCGCCAAGAGGTTGACTAGAAACCAGCCGATAACACTAGCGAAAGGTAGAAGAATCCACCGTAACCATTTAGGTAATTTACAAATTAGATTCATGACTTACTTACTAAAATAAAAATCACCAACAAGACTGCTGTTGTACCAAGGAATTTGTCTGCCTCCAGTATCATCCGAAACCTTTTGTGAAGTCTCTTTTAGGATATCCTCAATTTTTTTATTAGGCACTTTTGCTTTGGATAAAAGCGCTGCTGTGTATGGGCTATTTCTTCCATTGCCATCGCTAGCAACCTGACCCGGCGCCGCAGAGAAAGCAATAATAGCCCCACTTGGCGCTACCATTTGCGTTAAGCCATCTGCAGCTGACCTATATTGCGAGAAGACGGGATTATTCCTACATGCATCAAGAATAAAGATTGAAGTTTTTTTATTAGCTTTAGACATTTTGGCTAGGATGTTACTGATGTCATAGCCTTGTCTTGGAATATCTTGCTCATTTTTTAGTTGGGCATCAACGGGTATCAGATAGTTAGAGCCTTTAAACTCAATACCATGGCCGGAGTAATAAATCAGACCCACATCATAAGCTGGTAAATTATCTTCAAAGTTTTTGATTGAAGATCTTAGTTCAAAAATATCAGCATTCTTTACTTCTATCACTTTAAAGCCTGCACTTTTTAAAAATGCCGTCATGTCATCCGCATCATTTACTGGATTTTTTAGTGGTCTAGATGCATAGCTTGAGTTTCCAATAACCAGTGCAATTCTTTTTTGGGCGGTATCGGTATTGGCCATCATTGGCTGGCTCGGATTGGTCTGGCCTATTGTCAATCCGATCTCCTGAAGTTCGGCCTCATAAAATTCCGGGAAAGTGCTTGGAATTTTTATCCACCCTTGGGCCAGGCTTTCACAGTTACTAATAATTGGTTTGCGATCAAAGTATTGGATCTGACGTTCTACTGGAAATTGAGGAAGTTCAACTTTTGCGTTTTGTGTAGCCTCATTCTTGATGTTTCTAAGAGTGCCCCGTTTAAAGGTATCGGGAGACTGCTTATATTGATCTACTTCGCCCTGAATCTTCTTGCATACCTCAGAGCGGATTGTTGAGCTAATGAGCAGTTGTTCACTTTGCTCTTTTGTGGGCTTGATAGCATTCCAATAAAACGCGCCTGCAGCAATTCCTACCACCACAGCAGTTGAAAGTAGGATTACTGGACCTTTTTCAGACATTCAAATTCCATTGATAAGATATTATTAGTAAGAATAACTGTAATTAATTTTATATACCAACCCTGACTTTTTACAGCCTGAGTCGTCTTTATGTTGAGTCAACTAGAAAAAGAAGCAATTTTTCATAAATTAGTGAATGGCAGCGCTATTGAAAAAAATAGTGCTATCCAACTAATTTATGAGGAATTTCAGCCGGTTATGTATAAAAAGTTGCGTTATCAGTATCAATACCTCTCTGAAAGTGAAGCCCAGGACATTGTGCAAGACGCATTTCTTAAGCTGGCTACTACCACTTCACAGCCTAAATCAGCTGAGTCTTTGGTTTCTTGGGTGATCACTATTGCAGAAAACACCGCTTTAGATCTCTTTAAGAGAGCGTATAAGAAATATGAAATTCCATTGCCAGAGGAGACAGATTTCTCTGATGATGACCCTCCTGCTTCACCCGGAAATGCTTTGGCTACGGAATTTGATGTTCAAGATTGCGTATCAAAAGGGTTGATTGTGTTTTCCCAAAAATTTCCACAAAATGCTGCGGCTATTTCTATGTCTTTAGATAACATGGCCATAGTTGAGATTGCTGAGGTTATATCTAGGACTGAGGCTGCAACTAAGCAATATATATATGAGAGTAAAAAGAAATTAGCTCCATATATCGAACATTGTCTCGAGAAATAAAAGGGGTTATCGCATGACAACTAATAATCAAAATCCCCAAGATGAGCCATTCTCAAAAGAGCAAGAGGAGGCAATTAAGCGCTCAATTGAAAATTTTGAGAAAAAATTGGGTATTACCAAAGAGACCCCGGAGTATCTCAAGCAGTCCTTTGAGCGTAAATTAACAGGCCTATCCCAACCCAAAAAATCATTTGCCGTAAGGTGGAGAGGATTTGCGGCTTCAATGGTTACAGCCTTTTCAGTCGGCATATTAATTAGTCGCTTCCTTATGATGCCGGCAACAGTCACAACAAGAGGCGTGGGGGACGATAGCCTTTCGAACCAAGCTTCATCAGCGCAAGAGTATGTTTCTTTACAAGTTCCAAATCCAAAAGAGTTTGCCTTTGAGGTTATTTCTGCTGCATTAGAGGCAGATATGGAGGTTGAAGCTACTCAAGCGGGTGGTAAATATGGCCTTTATATCAAACCATTCAAAGCCAACGCCAAGGATCAGGAGAAGGTTAAGTCCCTGTTGGGGGTAAAGCCAGAGACCGCGGGTACGGTTAATGCCACTATTGGACAGGGCAAAAAGTAGACCTTCATATAATTTACCCCCTTTAAAAGGCCCTTTTGGGGCCTTTTCTTATTTCTGGGCCCCATTTTCATATTTTTTTGATTGGGGCCCCTGACTTTTCCCATTTCAGCTCGTCTTGTAGTTAAGAGCGAAGAAATTGGCGAGAAACAAAAGCAAATTCCTTCGTTTGTTGATTAACCCGGAGGATTTATGAAAACAAAACATGCAGAAGTAAGGGCGCAGCAAAGAGGCATTAATTACGGAGTGGAGCGGTTGTTACAGGCCTATGGAGAAGTTCGATCAGCCCCACACGGTTGCGTAATGCGATTTTTTAGCAAGAAGTCCATTCAAGAAATGGAAGCGGAGTTCGGTCATTTCTTCATTGCAAAAAATCATGAGAACTTGAGAAGTTACTTGATCGAGTCCCGTGAAGATCGTGCAATTGTGACTGTTGGAAAGCTTTATCAAAACCAACGCCTGACTAAATCCAAAGTTAATCGTCTTTATCACTAAGGAGTAGTCATGGAGATGATTCGAATGAATGGCCCAAAACAAGTCAAAGTTATCTATCAAGTTCTAAAAGAAGGGGTAGGTAGTCGATACAGAGATTTTGAGCTTCTTGAATATGCAAGTGCATTGCAAGAATTATTCAAAGAAGAGTATGAAGAGGGATATGACTATAAGCCTTCTTTTGATGAGCAGAACACAAAGGATGCATTCAGCCTAATGAGTTCTGATGAGGGTGAATTGATGTACGAAGAAAGAGATCTGCTTAATTCAGTTTATGAATTTGAATCGGATGAATTTATTACCAATAAGCCTTGGAAGAAATATTTTGGAGGAAGTTATGAGTGCTAATCGATATGGAGTGACTTTGGCATTAAAGGAGCATTTAGCGGCGGGTAATCCAATTACAAGATTAGAGGCAATTATTTATTTTGGTGTTCCGTCTTTAACGTCGAATATTTCAAAAATGCGCCAAGAGGGCTGGATGGTGAAGTCCCGAAAAGTCAATTATGTGAAGGTACTTTTGAGAATTAATAAGGTTGCAGTTGTAAAGCCACCATCAAATTTGCCGATTAATGAAATTGAAATGACGGAGTACTGGCTAGAGAAATGAAGAGATTTTTTGATAAACAGCAACGTTCAATTCTTGCTTGGGTATCCGGGGGAAGTTGTGCGATATGCAAAGAGAAATTAATGAGTAATTTTCATGCCGATCACGTTTTGGCATTTGTAAATGGCGGGAAGACTGTAACAAAAAATGGTCAGGCCTTATGCCAAAAATGTAATTTGACTAAAGGTACAAAGTGAATATTAAATTAAGACCCTGGCAAGTTGAGGCGCACCAAAAGGCGATGGACTGGTTAGTGCGCGGTAAAAAAGACCGTCATTTTTTAATAAATGCTGCCCCTGGTGCTGGAAAGACTCTAGCAGCGTGTGCAATAGCTAAAACATTGCTTGATAGTGAAGAAATCAACCGAGTGATTGTTATTGCACCACGTACGCAAGTAGTGACGCAATGGGCCGAAGACTTTACCCGCGTAACGGGAAGGCATATGGGTAAGGTTACAGCAAAAGATGGAGAGTTAGGTGATCTTGGCATGGATATTTGTGCCACTTGGTCTGCTATTCAAGGTCTTTGGCCAGAGCTGCAAGCTGTTTGCCAGTCCTCAAAGGTGTTAGTGATTTGTGATGAACACCATCATGCTGCGGTAGAGGCTGCTTGGGGTGAAAGTGCAGGCGGTGCTTTTGAGTCAGCCCAATTTGTACTGGTATTAACTGGAACCCCAATTCGTTCTGATGGTGCGGAGTCTGTATGGTTGGCCTATGACGATAGTGGCGCCATTTCTCATCCTGAAGAAGGCACATACACCTTAACTTATGGCGACGCTGTAGAGCTCGGGTATTGCAGACCAATCACATTTCACAAACATCAAGGTAAGTTTACGGTTGACCTTGGAGGTGAGGAGATAAAGGTTTCAGGAGACACTGAGCCTACATTACCTAAAAATTTAGCGCGAATTCCTGGGCTGCAAACCGCACTAGATTTTTATAAGCTGGCCAAGACGCCGCAGTATATCCCGGGAACTGAAAAGCCATTAATGACTGGTTATCAGGCCTCAATGATCGAGTCAGGTATCGAAAAGCTAAATCAGCTACGTCTAACAATGCCTGAGGCTGGTGGATTAGTGATAGCACCAAATATTGAGGTTGCCGAGTTCATGGCTTCTTTATTAGAGGATTTAGATGGTGAGAAGCCATTAATTGTTCATAGTCAGTTGGCTAATCCAGAAGACAAAATTAAACAATTTAGAAATACAACACGTAAGTGGCTAGTTTCCGTTGCGATGGTTTCTGAGGGTGTGGATATTCGTCGGCTAAGGGTATTAATTTATTTGCCTAACGCTCTAACCGAGTTGGCATTTAGGCAGGCGATGGGTCGCGTTGTTAGAACTGCTTCTTATGACGATTATTCACGTGCGTATGTTGTGATGCCGGCCTTTAAAACGTTTGAGAAATATGCGAAACGGGTTGAGGAGGAAATGTCTCCTGCTAACCGTGTTGATCCTGGCCCTCCAAAAGAGAAAGTCTGCCCTCAATGTGGCGATAGTCATCCACTATCAGCAACTGACTGTGAATGCGGGTATGAGTTTCCAAAGAAGCCAGAGGATAAGCAAGTTAAAAAATGCGTATCTTGCGGGGCGCTGAATTTGCGACGTACTGAGTCTTGCCATGCTTGTGGCCAGAGTTTTTCAACTGAATTTACTTTAACGCTTGAGGAGGCGCTGCGAGTAGGTGCAATTGTTAGGGGCATGGAGCTTGATGAAGGAGAGGTTCAAGGCTCAGAAGAAATGGCTCCCGAATTAAAGAGGCTCATTCTCAAAAGTGGTGATCAACATTTAATACGGTTTTTAAAAACAGTACCTGAGGAAAGCTACTCAAGGTTAGGTCGAATGTTGGATGAAGTACGTTCTGGGAAGTTGTAGGTAAGGCATGAATAAGTTGAGATTAGATAAAACAAGATTATTTAAGGATATTTCATTGAAAAATTTAAATACTGCAGTAGGCGTATTAACGCTGGTGATGGGTGGGCAGGTATTTGGACAAGTTGCGAATTGGGATAACTCGCCAGCCAATTGGAATAACAGCCAATCGAACTGGGATAACTCATCAGCTAACTGGAATAACAGTCCTAGGAATTGGAATAACAGTTCTAGTAACTGGAATGCAACTAATGGGGTTTATGACAACCAGGGCAAGCGACTTGGATATGAGGTGCAAGCGCCAACTGGTGTGACGAACGTATTTGATAACAACGGTAACCGCATTGGTTACGTACCAAGTAAGTGAGCTTATGACCGCACAAATATCAGAAACATTAATTTATGAAGATCAGAAACTTTCAATGTGCTCGCAACCTTTGGACTATTGGTTGTGTACAGCCGGTAAAGATATCGATTTCCAATCAACTTCTACGGCTTGTTGGCGTGGGTATACGGGAACATGGAAAGTGATAAATGATCGACTCTATTTGGCAAGTCTTAGTGGAACTGGTCGGAATGGGTCAAAACTAAGGATGAAAGATTTATTTCCTGATCATTCAAAAGGAGTTTTTGCGCATTGGTTTAGTGGTGAGGTGAGGTGTCCATTTGGCAAGATGCTGGATTACGTTCATATGGGGTATGGAAGTACTTTTGAAAAAGATTTATATCTCACTTTTAAAAAAGGAATGCTCGTTGCTAAACGTGTAATTACAAATGGCGTTGGCAAGGAGGGCGATCCCGAAGGGTATGGCGTAGCAGCATTTACAACATTCCCAGTAGATAAAAGTGGTTCGCAATGACATTGTATTTGCAAATATATATAGGCATAGGCTTAGTGATTTCGCTTGGGCTCTATCTATTTCAGTATGAGCGTCCTAGCCAGTTCGCAAAAGATATAGATAAGGCCATTCACGGTCAGAGACCTGAGAGACCCTGGCATTACCGCCTAAGAGAAAAATTAGTAATACCTGGAGCAATTTTGCTCATAACTTTATGTTGGCCAATTGCGATTTATATGGTCATCAAGGACTTAATAGATAAAAAAATGAATAGAGATAAAGAAGAAATTGAATATCCCTTTATTGCCAGACCGCAATACTTGCTTGAAGAATGCAGCATAAGTCAGATAGAGGCTGAAAACATCTACTCAGATCCGTTAAATGGAGTGTCAAGTCTGCCATTTGGTCATATGAGCAAAGCTTGGGTTGAGTTTGTAAATCAACTTAGTTCAGAAGGAAAACTACATCGCTTCAAAACACCTAAAGATACTCCTTTTGGGGAATATGGCGAGTTGCTAGAACAGGCTGTTGAGGGATACGCTATCACTTGCAACGGGCAGATAGTTTGCGAATTTATTAATGAGAGCTATTAATGCAAATAGAGATCAATACAAAAGAATTTTTAGAGCTAGTAACCCAGCTTAAGAAAAAAGGCCCAAAAACCAATACTAAGAAATATTTAAATGCAAAAGTAGATCTTTTTATGTTGGCAGGAATGGCAATTTTCAGAGTTGAAAGTGTTGAGCTTGCCGTGCCAGCTAAGGGGTATTGGGGAGCAAAAGTTACCTTTCCATTTGCTGTATTAATTAGTTATTTAACTGCTAAACCTGTTTCTGAAATTTTGAAGATTCAGTATTTAGAAAACAAAATTATTTTCGAGAATTTTAAGATTAGTGCAACGTCAACATATATATAGAGAGATAAATTGAATACCACTGAGATTACTTTTAAGTCTATTAGATGGGTGCTTATTTCCATTGCGATTGTATTTTCTATTCCCGTAGTTGCTTATTACGGAATCCATGAACTCTATGCAACAGCGCCCAACATTGTGTATTACCAAAGATTGAATGAGTTAAATGCCAGGTGGGAGAAGGTTGGAGAAACAGATGACTTTGCCGAATATTTGGATCCAGATCAAATCATCGCTAAGGATGATGCAATTTTTTATATAGTGGCTATGAGAAATTATTTTGATACGCAAAAAGGTGCCGAGGAATTGGATTACTTTTCAAAAATCTTAGAGGAGGAAATAGATTGCGTAAATCGCACTATTAAGCCTAAACAAGTCACTTTTTTTAAAGACAAATTAGCTAAAGGGGATTTTTCTGAGGGCCCTTTTGCGATGCGAGCAAAGGCATTTCATGTCTCTCCAAAGTCAGTCGGTAATAGAAAAATTGAATATGTTTGCAGTAATAAAGAAAACAAAGATAAGCAATTTATTTAGGAATAAACACATTTATGCGTGATTACACATTTTTTCAGGGCGCCCGTTTTTACATTAGCAATATTTTCAGAAGTGAGCGATTTGACGTAGATCGTCTTGATATGTCATGGGCCGATGATGAAAGGCCTGAATTTTGTAGAGGGCTACGGGTGATAGACCATCGCGAAGGTAATACAGAAATGGTTGATGGTGAAGAGGCTGATAGCTTGATTTATAGCCTGGCTTATATCAGCTCCAAAGATACAGATTCTGGGCCAGGAGTGGTTGATATCTATTTGTTAAATGCACTTAAAACAAAAGATTTTTTGGTGAGCAATCATGAAAAATTAGAAGTAGCAAAGCCTAAAGAAGATTTATTGCATTGATAGAAATAATTGATAAAGAGAATATGAGTAAATTGAACTGTAGTCCTGGTGATTTGGCAATTACTGTTAACTGTATTTGCCCAGAAAATTTGGGAAATATTGTGAAGGTTGTTGAGTACCTGGGCCTCAAAGATTGGGGCATGTCTGATGAGTCACTGCCTACATGGGAGGTTGAAATTCAGGTAGAGAATCGGTGGCTACTATATGAGCTAGATGGATATGCGCAGACCTCTAAGTCAGGGCCCGTCCCAGATCGCTGCTTGAGACGTATCGCCCCGCCAGATTTAATGGATGTTGATGAGGTGGACTTATCTAATTTGTTTGACAATGACTCTGATGGATCCTTGATGGTCGTAAGGCCCATCCATTTCCTACGCCCAAATCATCCCTAATAGCTGTTAAATCCCTTTCCAAACCTCTACGCTAAATCTTTCTGACTACCGGGGAGATTTGGAATGCAGGTTACTTTTGAGTGCACTCACAAGCAACAACGCTTATTTAGATTGGTGCTGGATTCCCGAGTAGTGCTTGTACTGCTGATCATCTGGATGATTTGGGGCATCCTGAGAGTGCTCCGCATTCTTTAATTGTTTGTTACTACAAATAATTACTTGAATGATCAATAATTTGTTATTACAATTAAATAATTCAATTGAGTTTGATCCCCAAAAGCGCGTTCAAACTCTTTTGGAGCGTGGTCTTGATTTTGCACGTGCTGGAGAGGTTCTTAGTCAAACTATCCATACATTTCAAGACTTACGTCAGAGCTATGGCGAATCTCGATTTATTACTTTGGGATTTTTAGATGGTCGATTGACTGTGGTGGTTTGGACTCAAAGAGGGTCAAGAAAAAGAATCATATCGATGAGGAATGCAAATGAGCGTGAAACGAAAGAATACAGCCGAGGAATGGATTGATCCTGATGATGCTCCTGAAGTAACAGCCGAGGATTTAAAGCGAGGTGTGTGGTCGATAGACGGAGAAGTCGTTTCCGAAAGAGACGGTCGAGAGGCCTTTGCCAAGAGGCTTCGCGGCAGACCAGTCGGAAGTGTGAGTAAGAACCCAAAGAAATTAACAAGCATTCGTTTGTCAGCAGAAGTCATCGAGCAATTTAAAGCTGCTGGATCTGGGTGGCAGACAAAAATTGATCTGGCCCTAAAGGATTGGTTGTTAACCCATCAACCTTAAATCACAACTATTGTTAGTAAAAATCTGTGCTGTTGCCAATAAGGCAATAAATGTTGCGATTTGAGCAATATGCTGAAGTAAAAAATCTACAGGGGAAGGTGGACGAGCCCGACCCCCGGCACTGACAGAATTGGGTTTGGCTGCTTCGTTCCCGACCTGACCAGGTTATCCAAACCGCCATGCGGGGAGGCCCGTCCAATTCCATTTTAGCTTGTTAGAATGGAGTCCATGACTTCATTGGCTTTAGCCCGTTTGTGGCGCCCTAAAACTTTCTCCCAATTGGTAGGACAAGACCATGTGGTTAAGGCCTTAACCCATGCCTTGGACCAAGGTCGCCTACACCATGCTTGGCTCTTTACAGGTACACGTGGGGTCGGAAAGACCACCATTGCCCGAATTATGGCCAAAGCCCTCAATTGCACTGGCGAAGATGGTCAGGGTCGCATGACTTCAGAGCCTTGCGGAAAATGCCCAGCTTGCCTAGAAATCGATGCAGGACGCTTTGTTGACTATATTGAGATGGATGCTGCGAGTA
Source organism: Polynucleobacter sp. es-EL-1 (assembly GCF_018687975.1). Taxonomy (NCBI): domain Bacteria; kingdom Pseudomonadati; phylum Pseudomonadota; class Betaproteobacteria; order Burkholderiales; family Burkholderiaceae; genus Polynucleobacter; species Polynucleobacter sp. es-EL-1. The sequence continues at coordinate 1,092,562 of NZ_CP061310.1, read as the reverse complement.
ATCGTGGTGTCGATGATATTGCTGCCCTTTTAGAGAAAGCAGCTTATGCCCCAAGTAATGCGCGTTACAAGGTTTACATGATTGACGAGGTGCACATGCTCACCAATCATGCCTTTAATGCCATGCTTAAGACGCTCGAAGAGCCGCCAGAGCACGTCAAATTTATTCTAGCTACGACAGATCCACAAAAGATCCCGGTAACTATTTTGTCGCGTTGCCTGCAGTTCAACCTCAAGCAAATGCCGGTGCCACTCATTGTTGAGCATTTAGAAAAAGTACTCGCCGCTGAAAGTGTCGAATATGAAACCAATGCACTACGTGTTTTGGCAAAGGCGGCGCAAGGCTCAATGCGTGATGCTTTATCCCTAACGGATCAAGCCATTGCCTATGCTGCTGGAAAAGTCTCAGAAGAATCTGTGCGCGGTATGCTGGGTACTTTAGACGACGCCTATCTCATTCGCATTCTGGATGCCTTAATTGCTAAAGATGGCGCTACCTTACTGGCGATCTCGAACGAGATGGGTGAGCGAAGTATGTCTTTCTCATTGGCACTCGCTGATTTATCTAGCCTCATTCAAAAAATTGCTGCTGCACAAATCGTCCCTGAATCCGTTTTAGAGGATTGGCCAGAGGCAGCAGAGATTCGTCGCTTGGCTGATGCACTAACAAAAGAAGAGGCGCAACTCTTTTATCAAATTAGCATTACCAGTCGCCCCGATTTATCACTTGCTCCTGATGAGCAAACCGGCTTTGCTATGACGCTTTTGCGTATGTTGGCTTTCCGTCCCGGAAATGATGGCGTTAGAGCGGGTGGCAATAGCGCACCTCCAGTAGCCAGTGCTCCAAGACCAGCTAATACAACTGTAGCGGCGCCAGCACGTAGCGCTCCTACTGCCTCATCATCTGCTGCTGCTTCGGCTTCTCAGTCTGCAGCTCCAGCTGCCCCTTCAGCACCGGTCGCTGCTAGTGCCGCAGCTCGCCCTGACTGGCATGCCTTGATGCGCCAATTACCGGTTAAGGGTTTAGTGCAGCAGTTGGCCTTTCAGACAGAGTTACAAGACTGGAATGATGCAGCCACTGGGGTGCGTGCAACGATCGTGACACCTATGCCCCAACTCGCTTCAGAGGCTTCAGTAGCACGTCTTGCCGATGCGTTGACGGCTCACTTTGGCAAGCCTGTGAAATTGCTGATCGAAAAGGGTGAAGTAGAGGGCAAAACCGTAGCAAAAGTGGATGCCCAGATTCATCAAGAGAAAAGACAGAATGCAGAGCAAATGATTGCGCAAGATCCTTTTATTCTGCAATTAGAAAAAGAGTTTGGAGCCAAGGTAGTTGGTGGCTCTGTGAAGCCTTTGTGATGAACTCGCACTGACTTCAATGATTAATTAATAAACACGTATTCATAAGGAAATAAAGCGATGATGAAAGGTGGCCTTGCAGGTTTGATGAAACAAGCCCAGCAGATGCAAGAGAAGATGAAGGTGGCACAAGAGCAGTTAGCTGCCTTAGAAGTAACGGGTCAAGCTGCCGGCGGACTAGTGAAAGTCACCATCTCTGGTAAATATGAAATGAAGCGTGTACAAATCGATCCCAGCGCGATGGACGATCGTGAAATGCTCGAGGACCTATTGGTAACTGCCTATACCGAAGCCTTTAAGCAAGTAGAAGCTGCTAGTGCACAAGTAATGTCAGGCGCTACTGCTGGTATGCCGATGCCTCCAGGCTTTAAGTTGCCGTTTTAATTATTCATTGAAAAATCATTAATGGCACGCCATGAAGCTCCGCAAGATGCACTCGGTCGACTGATCGAAGCATTACGCGTTTTACCTGGTGTTGGCCCCAAGTCAGCCCAGCGTATGGCTTTTTATTTACTGCAGCATGATCGTAATGGCGCAGCGGTATTGGCTCAGTCACTTGGTGAAGCAGTTGAAACGGTTGGTCATTGTGCGCGTTGCAATACCTTCTCAGAGACTCAAATCTGTAGCACTTGTAGTGACGATCGTCGCGATCCTTCGCTGCTGTGTATTGTGGAAACCCCTGCTGACCAAGTGATGGTTGAGCAAACTTTGAGTTTTAAGGGAAACTATTTTGTCTTGATGGGGCGCATCTCTCCGCTCGATGGCATGGGTCCTAATGAAATTCATTTTGATCGATTGCTCAGCCGGATTGAGGTGCCTGATACCGGTGTACCGGTCAGAGAGGTAGTGCTCGCTACGAATTTCACGAGTGAGGGTGAGGCTACAGCCCATTACATTGGTGAAGTACTCAAAGCCAAAGGTATCAAAGTCACCAGAATTGCTAGAGGTATCCCTGTGGGAGGTGAACTTGAATATGTTGATGCAGGCACCTTAGCCAGAGCGCTGATGGATCGCCGATAAGCACCTAAGGTGCAGTTCCTTTTCTAACTATCCTATGTTTTGTGCTTATTGTAAAAAGGTTACTTTTTGCAACCTTTTGTATTAAATTGATCCAAGTTAAATGGAAGCTCATTATGGCAATAGCAATTAAGTTATCGGATGTATTGGTGGAAGATGCCAAGCCTTATGCTCAAGCAATGCATCGATCCGTGCCTAAGCAAATCGAGTATTGGGCCCGTTTGGGCAAGGTGGCTGAAGAAAACCCTGATCTGCCCATCACCATGCTTCAAGATATGCTGGTGAGTATTGAAGAGGTAAAGGCTGGAAATTTATCCCCTTATAAGTTTGGATGAACGTATTAACAACGCCCTGATTTGATAGGGCAATTAAGAAAATTTCACTAGCAGAGAAGCAAGCCCTTGATTCTGCAGTCAAGGCGATTGTCTCTGAGCCAGCTCTAGGTGAGATGAAAAAGGGTGATTTAACGGGTGTTCAGGTATATAAATTTCGATACCTAAGGCAGCAAATGTTGTTAGCCTATTCAGTTAGTCTTGATGGAGCCAAACTGGTATTAATGGGTTATGGAGTTCATGAAAATTTCTATCGAGATCTAAAGCGATAGGATCTTGGATAGTTCTCCAGAATCAACCGTCACTAATTGGGCATAAATTTTAGGTAAGTAAGCCTGCACCAAATGAATTTAATTCTTCAGCGCAGCCAATCTTTCCGGCAGGGTCAGTAGCTTGCCGAGTCAAACGATCTCGTATTCGCAAGAGCGAATTGGTGAGCTTTACTACAACGCTATAATCACCAAAACCCCCTGTAATCGATGGGAAATCTACCTTCGGGATGAAAAATAGCGTTTTTAAAAGTGTCAAGGCAGCTAATTTGGCTAACAATCTAGCAAAAGTGAATCAGCACTCTATTGTGGTGGGGCCGCGCTCCTTAAAGCGAGCTGCATTTGCTATTGCCGCAACGGCACTCGCACTACCACTGCATGCTCAAACAGTTACTCCTAATCTTCCTGGTCCAGCGACCGTCACTGTTCAGGCAGGTCAGGAGTCATCGTCTTTAAGTAATCCACCGAGCTTACGTGTACAAGCTAATGAAGTGCTGAAGCAGCCAGTGACAGAAGCTAATACGCCAAAAATATATACCCAAGGAATAGCATCTTCAGCTGAGCAGATGGATTTGCGTCAGCTGTGGCTAGCCCTAAAGCTAAACAATCCTCAGTTATCCTCTTTGCGTGAGTCTTATTTGTCTGCCAAGGCAACAGTGCCACAGATCAATGCGCCAGCCAACCCCCAAGTGGGTTTAGTGTGGTCTGGTATGCCACCGAATTCTCCGTTTGCATTGGGGGGTGCTAATGCCCCAAGTGCTACTTATCCTCAAGGTATTAGTAGCAATAATGGATTTTCTTTTGCACAACCATTTCAATTTCCAGGTAAGAAAAGTCTTGCCTCAGAAATCGCCAATACCAATGCTGAAGCTTTACTTGCGCAAAGCGAATCCACTTATTTGCAATTGGGGGCGCAACTATCCACCCTTTTTTACAGTGCTTTAGCTTATCAAAAAGAGTTGCAGGTATTAAAGAACGCCGCCATGCGTTTGGAGAAAATTAAAAACTTGGCTAAAGCGCGCAATAATAAACAGACAACTTCCAATGTTGAATTTCTCAATGCACAGGTTGCGCAAAATGCTGCTCTAGCCGATCAATTTTTGATTGAGCGTCAATTGCATGTTGCAATTAAAAATATTAATACACTCATCGGACGACACTCTCGTGAGAATTTGGTATTAGTGGGGAATATGCATCGCGCAATGACGATGCCTAGCTTACTAGAGCTGGAAGACTTTGCTGAAACCAATCATCCTTCATTAAAGAGTTCAGCGCTACAACTTGAGGCGGCGCGTAAAGGTGTTGACCTGGCTAAAAAGGCCTATTTGCCAGACTTCCAGGTGATAGGCTCCTCTTTTACTCCGCGCGGACCATTCTCTGCCAACAATGGGGCAATGTACTATCAGTTCGAGTTAGATCTCATTATTCCGCTGTATTTCTTTACTAAAGAAAAATATGGGGTAGAGCAAGCTCAGCGTAGTCAAGCGGCTGCCGAAGCGGGGAGCGTTTCTAGTCGTCAGCAAATCGTATTGGCAGTTAATAGTGCCTATGCCTACTATGATCAAGCCAGACGACAGGCACAATTTTTAAAAGAACGTCAGTTGCCTCAAGCAGGTGACGCTTATCAGGTTAGCTTGACCCAGTACTCCAATAATGGACGAGGTTTTAATGATTTACTCATCGCCCAAACCCAATTACGTAGTCTGGAAGTGCAACTGGCTTTAGCGGAAAGCAATCTCCTGCAAGCGCAAGCTGTATTGTTGGCTACCGCTGGTAAAGAGCCCTTTTAATTGTATTTAGGCGGTCCTATCTGATTCAGAGAGAGATAAAGGTAAAGTAGAGCTATGAACGAACCCCTAAAACAACCCCATATCCTCATTTCTAATGATGATGGATATTTAGCTCCTGGCCTCTTGGCTTTGGTCAATGCCATTCGACCATTGGGCAAGGTGACTGTTATTGCCCCCGAGCAAAACCATAGCGGGGCCTCTAACTCCTTAACACTTTCTAGGCCTTTATCGATTCATCGAGTGGCTGGTGGAGAGCGTGACGGCTTTTTATTTGTGAACGGCACACCAACTGATTGTGTGCATATCGCCATGACTGGTTTCTTGGATGAAAAGCCAGATTTAGTCGTCTCTGGAATTAATCAGGGTGAGAACATGGGTGAAGATACCCTGTACTCTGGAACGGTGGCAGCAGCCATTGAAGGGGTGATGTTTGGCGTACCCGGAATTGCTTTCTCACAAATCGATAAAGGTTGGAGTCGCATTGAAGATGCAGCAAAAGCTGCGCACGATATTGTTGCGCAAATGCTGGTCTCTAAATTAGCGCATTCAGAAGGCGTTGCTACTTTATTGAACGTTAATATTCCAAATCGCCCTTATGCGGATTTATACCGTTGGCGGGTCACGCGTTTAGGTAATCGTCATCACTCACAGCCAGTGGTCATGCAAAAAAGCCCTAGGGGCGAAGATATCTATTGGATTGGCGCTGCTGGCCATGCTAAAGATAGTTCTGAAGGTACGGACTTTCATGCGATTGATGAGGGTTGCATCTCCATTACACCAATGCAACTGGACCTAACGCACCATGCGCGTTTGGCTGCCATGCGTGAGAATGGTTGGACGCGCGGTTGAAGTCAGCGGCAGAGCGCAATGCCGGTCATCGGCAAGCTTTAGCGGCTAAAGTGTTAGCGGCCGGAGTCAAGCACGGCAAAACTTTAGAGGCTATTGCAACCGTTCCACGGCATGCTTTTATGGATGCTGGCATGCATCCCCAGGCTTATGAAGATACGGCATTACCCATTGGACATTCACAAACGATCTCCAAGCCATCGGTTGTCGCTCGCATGATTGAGTTATTGCATAAGCCCCGTCACAAACTGGGTAAGGTATTAGAGATTGGGACTGGCTGTGGTTATCAAGCCGCTGTTTTAAGCTTACTGGCAGATGAGGTGTATTCCATTGAGCGCATTCGTCCCTTGCACGATATGGCTAGAGCAAAACTGCGCCCATTTCGTATTAACAATCTACGCTTAATTTATGGCGATGGGATTTTGGGGTTACCGCAGGCTGCACCATTTGATGGCATTATTTTGGCGGCAGCCGGTTTGGGTATTCCTGACGCCTTATTAGATCAATTGGCGATTGGTGGCCGTTTAGTGGCCCCAGTAGCTAAAAATGAAAAAGAGCAGCAACTCATTATGGTTGAGCGAATGAGCTCCCAGCGCTATCAGAGGACGGTTTTGGACGAGGTCTTTTTTGTACCCTTACAATCAGGGGTAGTATGAAATCTCCCATATATTCAATGACTAAATACTTCTTATTGCTCCTTGCAGCTAGCGCCGTTCTTTTAAATACGGGGTGTTCGACTCCTCGTACTAAGCCTGCCAGTGTGATTGATCGCAGTGGAGGCGGCAATGAGCCAGTGCCTGCTGGTTATTACCGCGTTAAACGGGGTGATACCTTAGCGCGTATTGCTTTGGATAATGGTCAATCCCCTCGTGATTTAGCCCGCTGGAACAACCTATCCAATCCTAATTTGATTGAAGTAGGCGATCTCATTTTGGTCAGACCACCTGAAGGCAGCAAGATGACTGTCAAGCCAACTCCAAGGTCTTCTGGAGAAATGAGTAAAGGCGAGGTTTCAAAGGCTGAGACACCTAAAACAGAGGCTGCGAAAGAAGTTGTTGCTGAGCCAGGTATTCGTTTAGAGTGGCCAGCCAAAGGTAAAGTAGTTGAAGAATTTAGCGAAAAGACTAAGGGTATTGATATTGCTGGCAAGTTAGGCGAGCCAATCACTGCCGCTTCAGATGGTAAGGTGGTTTACGCGGGTAATAGTTTGCGAGGTTATGGAAATCTCGCGATTATTAAGCACGACAATACTTACTTAACGGCATATGCCCATAATCGCAATTTACTCGTCAAAGAGGGTGATGCGGTTAAAAAGGGTCAGAAAATTGCTGAGATGGGTGACACTGATACCAATTCAGTGAAGTTGCACTTTGAACTTCGCGTCAATGGCAAGCCAGTAAACCCAATGCCATACCTGCAGTAATAGCGTCCCGCTAAACTGCCCATTATTTTCTAGCATGGCAACCGTTCTCGTTTTTGATATTGAAACGATTCCAGATGTTGCTGGTTTGCGTCGCCTAGATGATTTCCCGGCATCAATGTCGGACAGCGAAGTGGCTAGTAAAGCGATGGCTGATCGTCTTGAGAAAACAGGCAGCGAATTTTTGCCCCTATATTTACAGAGAATCTGTGCGATTTCTTGTGTGATTCGTAGAACGACCAAAGAAGGTACTCCGCAAATTAAAGTGGGTACGCTGGGCACTGTACAAGATGACGAGAAGGTTTTAATACAAACCTTCTTTGAGTTGATTGAAAAATACACACCACAATTGGTCTCCTGGAATGGCAGTGGCTTTGATTTGCCGGTGCTGCATTACCGTGCGCTAGCTAATCACATTCAAGCTCCACGCTATTGGGAAATGGGTGAGAGTCAAGAAAATGACAGCCGAGAATTCAAGTGGAATAACTACATCAGTCGTTACCACATGCGCCATTTAGATCTTATGGATCTATTGGCTAAATTCAACGGCCGTGCAAATGCGCCTTTAGATGGCTTAGCTAAACTGTGTGGTTTTCCAGGCAAGATGGGTATGGACGGCAGCCAAGTTTGGCCTGCCTACCTCGATGGGAAACTTGAAGACATTCGGCGCTATTGCGAAACGGACGTCGTCAATACCTATCTCATGTATTGTCGTTTTCAGCTCTTACGGGGTGGTTTTTCACTGGCTGAATATGAAGAAGAAATTGCATTTGTGAAAACCTATTTAGAGGGTTTATCCAAAGAGCCCAATGGTGCACAGTGGCAAGAATATCTTTTAGGTTTTTCTCAGGATGCGTAGAGGAGAAAAGCCCATTCACCTAGTGGTGACTGAGCCAGTGATCGTAGAGGCTTTAGATTTAGACGCACAAGGCATAGCCCGTTTGGCTCCCAATGAAGAAGAGGCTGCCCAAGGTCAAAGTGGCAAAGTGATCTTTATTCAAGGCGCATTACCCACTGAACGCGTAACTTATGTAATCACCCGAGATAAAGCTCGCTTTAGTAAAGCCAAGGTTCTCGATATCCTCAAGCCTGCAGTCTTTAGGGCGCAGCCTAAGTGTGCTGCGTTTGGTGTATGCGGGGGATGTTCCATGCAGCATCTGGATATTCGAGCACAAGTAGCTATGAAGCAACGAGTGCTTGAGGATGATCTGAAGCATATCGCCAAAGTAGCCCCCGAAGAAATACTGCGCCCGATGGGTGGCCCCACATGGGAATATCGTCACCGCGCACGCTTAAGTGCGGTCAATCGCTCCATTAAAAAAGGCACGGTCTTAGTTGGCTTTCATGAAGGCAAGAGTGCCTATGTTGCGGATATGACAGCCTGTGAGATCTTGCCAAGCAAGGTCTCACAATTGTTGCCCGAGTTGCGTAAGTTAGTGATGGGTTTATCTATCGTCGATCGCATGCCCCAGATTGAAATCGCGGTAGGGGAACCTGAGGACCCGCAGTCTTCCGACCCCCAAAAACATCAGGCAGTTATTGCTTTGGTGTTTCGCACGCTCTTGCCTTTAACTCCAGCAGATGAGCAATTGCTCAGAGATTTCGCTGACCTACATCAGGTATGGATTTGGTTGCAACCAAAGGGTGTTGAAACTGTAGCACCGTTTTATCCCTTAACCGGAAAGCTTTGTTACCGCTTGCCGGAGTTTGAAATTGAGATGCCGTTTAAGCCTGCGGATTTCACGCAGGTGAATCACATGATGAATCGCGCTTTAGTCAGCAAGGCCATTCGCCTGCTAGAGGTCAAGCCTTCTGACCGAGTACTCGATTTGTTTTGTGGAATTGGTAACTTCACTTTGCCTCTGGCTAGAAAAGCAAAAAGTGTTTTGGGAATCGAGGGTTTAGAAAGTCTCACCATGCGAGCAAAGGAAAATGCTATTCATAATGGCCTGGCAGAGAAGGCAAGCTTTATGCGTAGTGATTTGTTCGAGGTGAGTGCAGAAACGATTGCATCATGGGGTCAAGCCCAACGTTGGTTGATGGACCCACCACGCGAGGGTGCCATGGAAATTTGTTTAGCATTAGCCCAGTTGCATCAGCAAAACAGCCCTTTGTTACCGACTCGCATTGTGTATGTGTCTTGCAATCCTAAAACGCTTGCTAGAGATGCGGATATCTTGTGTCACCAGGCTTCTTATGTGCTCAAGAGTGCTGGGATTGTGAATATGTTCCCGCACACCTCCCATGTGGAATCGATTGCAGTGTTTGAGCTTGAGTCTAGAAAGCAATAGAACAAGGTAGCAAAAAAAAGGCGCTACAAGAGCGCCTTTTGAGTAAAAACTACAGGACTAAAAATTTCTGATACTTAATCTCTATTACCGCCAGCAATGCCAAGCAATGCCAGTAGGTTGGTAAAGATGTTGTAGACGTCTAAGTAAATAGCTAAAGTCGCCATGACGTAGTTGGTCTCGCCGCCATTGATGACGCGTTGAACGTCAACCAATATAAAGGCGGAAAAAATCGCAATTGCCAATACCATCACAGTGAGCATCAGGGCGGGTAACTGCAACCAGATGTTTGCGAGAGAGGCTACGATCAAGAGCAAAACGCCAACCATCAACCATTTGCCCATGCCAGAGAAATCACTCTTGCTAACACTAGCAATGGTTGCCATGACAGCAAAGATTGACGCGGTGCCACCAAACGCCAGCATGATCAGTGTTGCACCGTTGCTGTAACTATTGAGGGTGTAACCAATCAAGCCGGACATCATGATGCCCATGAAGAAGGTGAAACCCAACAATAAGAGAACGCCTAAGCCGCTATCCTTGTTTTTTTGGATTGCCCAGAAGAATCCAAAAGCAATCGCCATAAAGACGATAAAGCCCAGGAATGGATTGCCGGCCATGAAGTTCAAGCCAAAGGCAACGCCTAACCAAGCGCCAATCACGGTAGGGACCATGGAGAGCGATAGCAGGGCATAAGTGTTGCGTAATACGCGGTTACGTATTTGCGGGGTGCTAATCGGACGAGATTGCCCAAAGCCGTAAGAGTTCAGATCACTCATATTGACTCCTTTTCAGTAATAATTTCTTGAGCCCACCAGGGGCTGTTGTCATTAAGTATAGACAAAAGAGGGTAATTTCAAGGGCTTGGGGCAAATAGAGTGAAAAAGACCACAAAGTGAGGGGTTATGCCCTGTAAATTCAATGGCTTAGCAGGGCTCAGATCAGGGTAAATACGGTCAGCCGATGTATAATTCGGGGGTCGCTGAAATCGTAGAGCGCTATCAGAATTGGCAAGGCAAGCCTTGTTGAGCCTTTTAAGCACTGTTTTGGCATAAACCTTTGAAATTACTACTGGAGTTTTGCATGGCTATTGAACGCACCCTTTCTATTATCAAACCTGATGCTGTGGCTAAAAATGTTATTGGCAAGATTTATGACCGTTTTGAATCTGCTGGTTTGAAGATTGTTGCTTCCAGAATGGCTCATTTGTCACAAAGAGAAGCAGAGCAGTTCTATGGCGTTCACAAAGACCGTCCTTTCTTCAAAGATTTGGTGAGCTTCATGATCTCCGGTCCTGTCATGATTCAGGTATTAGAAGGTGAAGGCGCAATTGCTAAGAACCGTGACTTGATGGGCGCTACTGATCCTAAAAAAGCAGACAAAGGCACAATCCGCGCAGATTTTGCTGACAGCATTGATGCCAACGCTGTTCATGGCTCAGACGGTCCTGAAACAGCTGCTGTGGAAGTTGCTTTCTTCTTCCCTGGCATGAATGTTTTCAATCGTTAATTTTTAATCCTATTTATACATAAGTAGGCGCATTGACCTCCCCGCGCGTAAATCTCTTGGATTTTGACGCTGACCAAATGGCAGCGTATGTCGCGGGGTTGAATGAAAAGCCCTTTCGGGCAAAACAACTCATGCAGTGGATTCATCAGCGTGGTGTTGCTGATATCAATGACATGAGTGACTTGGCAAAAAGCTTTCGCGCAACCTTGCTCGATAAAGCCCAAGTACTCTCCCTCCCGGTCATTAAAGACGAGCAAGCTTTTGATGGCACTCGCAAGTGGTTATTAGATGTTGGTGCTGGCAATGCTGTGGAATCGGTATTTATCCCCGAGGATGATCGCGGAACCTTATGCATCTCTTCTCAGGCTGGCTGCGCAGTGAATTGCCGCTTTTGCTCAACCGGGCATCAAGGTTTCTCCCGCAATTTAACTGCCGGAGAAATTATTGGGCAACTTTGGTTTGCTGAACATTTACTCCGCAATGATCCCAATGCAGTTCGTCGTGTAGAGGAATATCCAACGCCAGGTTGGGAGCATACCGGCCGAGTGATCTCGAATGTAGTAATGATGGGTATGGGCGAGCCATTACTCAATTACGACAATGTAGTGACGGCATTGCGCTTGATGCTCGATGATCGTGCTTATGGTCTGTCGCGTCGTCGCGTGACTGTTTCAACTTCCGGCGTTGTGCCGATGATTGACCGCTTGGCTCAAGATTGTCCGGTAGCTTTAGCGGTATCTCTACATGCTCCAAATGATGCCCTGCGTGATCAACTTGTTCCGCTCAATCAAAAATACCCTTTAAGAGAATTGCTTGCGGCATGCGAACGATATTTACCGTTTGCCCCAAGAGACTTCTTAACGTTTGAATATTGCATGCTTGATGGCATTAATGATTCTGATATTCAAGCTAAAGAATTGGTGCGCCTGTTGGCAAACATCAAGTGCAAAGTGAATTTGATTCCCTTTAATCCATTCCCTGAGTCGGGATTAAAGCGCTCCTCAGCGCAACGTGTGAATACTTTTGCCGGCATTCTTTTAGATGCAGGAATGGTGGCGACAGTGCGCAAGACCCGCGGCGATGATATTGCTGCAGCTTGTGGCCAACTGGCGGGTGACGTTGTGGATCGTACGCGAGTGCGTGAGCGTGCTGTGCACGATGGTGACATTGTGATCCCTGAGAAGCCAGTGCAGTGGCTCAATCGTTTAGATGATTAAACCATTAGATCAAATGAGTCATTCCACTAAAACGCTTCCCAATCTGCCTTTAGGTCCTGCGCCAAAAAGAGCAACTCGCCAAGCTAAAGTTGCTTGGAAAACCAACATCATTACTGTAGGTGGTGATGCTCCGGTGAGGGTGCAATCGATGACTAATACTGATACTGCGGATGCTATTGCCACAGCTATTCAAGTAAAAGAATTGGCGCGCGCAGGATCAGAGATGGTGCGTATCACGGTAGATACACCAGCGGCTGCCGCCGCGGTTCCTTACATTCGCGAGCAGTTAGACAAGATGGATGTATTGGTTCCCTTGATTGGTGATTTTCATTACAACGGCCATACCTTGCTCAATGACTATCCAGAATGCGCTAAAGCCTTATCGAAGTACCGCATCAATCCTGGAAACGTAGGCAAGGGTGCTAAACGTGATCCGCAGTTTGCGCAAATGATTGAGGCTGCATGCAAATATGACAAGCCCATTCGCATTGGTGTGAATTGGGGTAGCCTTGATCAAGATCTGTTGGCGAGCATTATGGATAGCAATGCAGCACTGGCACATCCAAAGACCGCCCAAGAGGTCATGATTGAAGCCTTGATTCAGTCAGCATTACAGTCGGCAGAAAAAGCCGTTGAGCTGGGCATGAATCCTGATCAAATTTTGCTCTCCTGCAAAGTGAGCAAGGTGCAAGACTTGGTGGCCGTGTACCGAGATCTATCACGCCGCTCAGATTACCCCTTGCATTTGGGTTTAACCGAAGCGGGTATGGGTAGCAAGGGCATTGTTTCCTCTACAGCTGCCATGGGCATTCTGTTGCAAGAGGGTATTGGTGACACGATTCGGGTTTCCTTAACACCTGATCCTGGCGCGCCTCGTGAAAACGAAGTGATTGTGGCTCAAGAGATTTTACAGACGATGGGCTTGCGTAATTTCACACCAATGGTTATTGCCTGCCCAGGTTGCGGACGAACTTCCAGCACCACCTTTCAAGAGCTAGCAGCCAACATTCAGTCCTATCTGCGTCAGCAAATGCCAGTTTGGAAAAAAACACACCCTGGCGTAGAGGAAATGAACGTTGCTGTGATGGGTTGCATTGTCAATGGCCCAGGTGAGAGTAAGCACGCTAATATTGGAATCTCATTGCCAGGAACTGGTGAAACACCTGCGGCACCCGTATTTGTGGATGGCGTTAAAGTCAAAACCTTACGGGGCGAAAATATTGCGCAAGAATTTCAGGTCATTGTGGATGAGTACGTGAAGCAACATTACGCGCCGAAGTAAGCAATCAAAATAACAATAAGTAAAAAAAATACAGCAGATAATCACACTATGACTGAACCAGTTAAAGCCCAAAAGATTCAAAAGATTAATGGCGTGCGCGGCATGAATGATCTTTTGCCAGCAGATGCTGCCCAGTGGGCGCATTTAGACCATGTTCTGCGTGATCTCACGCGTGCCTATGGCTATGAATTTTTACGCACGCCGATTGTAGAAGCGACAGCAGTATTTCAGCGGGGTATTGGTGAAGTAACCGATATTGTTGAAAAGGAAATGTACTCCTTTGAAGACCGTTTAAATGGAGAGCAATTAACTTTGCGCCCTGAAGGAACTGCCGCCTTAGTGCGCTCAGTTATTGAGAATAATTTGCTGTACGAGGGGCCAAAACGTCTTTGGTATACCGGGCCTATGTTTCGTCATGAGCGACCACAACGTGGCCGCTATCGACAGTTCCATCAATTTGGTATCGAAGCCTTAGGATTTGCTGGTCCTGATATTGATGCTGAGATTATCTTAATGGGGCAACGCCTTTGGGATGAGTTGGGACTCAAGGGTGTTCGCTTGGAGATTAATTCTTTGGGGCAAGCTAATGAGCGCGCCGAACATCGCGCTGCTTTAGTAGCTTACTTTGAGAAGCACCAAGCGCAGTTGGATGAAGATTCACAACGCCGTTTGCTGACCAATCCTTTGCGTATTTTGGATTCTAAAAATCCTGCAATGCAAGATTTAATAGAGGGCGCTCCCAAATTATTAGATTTTTTGGGTGACGAGTCTCTTAAGCATTTCGAAGCGGTTCAGGCTTTACTCAAAGCCAATAACATCCCTTGCAAAATCAATCCTCGCTTAGTCCGCGGGCTTGATTACTACAATCTCACTGTTTTTGAGTGGATTACTGAAGAGTTGGGTGCTCAGGGGACGATTGCTGGCGGTGGTCGTTATGACCCCTTAATTGAGCGTATGGGCGGTAAGTCCGCACCTGCTTGCGGCTGGGCCATGGGAATGGAGCGTGTTCTAGAGCTCATGAAAGTTTCGGGCTCTTTGCCGGAGCCACAGGCTCAATGTGATGTGTTTGTTCTGCATCAAGGAGGCGAGACCTTAACGGCTGCCATGATTATTGCTGAGCGCCTGCGTAGCGCCGGTATCGATGCCATCTTATTTTGTCCTCCAGACGGGCAATCAGCCAGCTTTAAGTCCCAAATGAAGAAGGCAGATGCCAGTGGAGCAGCTTATGCAGTCATTATTGGACCGGATGAATTGGCTAAAAATGAGGCTCAATTAAAGGATTTGCGTTCCAGTGGTGAACAAAAGGCAGTTGCCCTAGATAGCGTAGTGGAGGCAGTAATTGATGCCATCGTGGGCTCTACCGAATAGAATGAACTGATTGCCGAGTAAAGTCGTAACCCATTATTGAATTTATTAGCTTGGATTGACATGCCTTTAGACCTAGAAGAACAAGAACAGTTAGATCAATTAAAAGCCTTCTGGCAAAAATACCGCAACCTCATTACAGCCGTAGTGACGGCAGTCTTATTTGCGTATGCTGCCTATAGTGCTTATCAATGGTGGCGCGTTAGTCAGGCTGCTGATGCATCGCAACTGTATGAAACGATGGTGAGCGCGATTGAAAAGGGTGATAAAGATCAAACCTTGCGCGCAGCAGATGATTTGCAAAATCAATTTGCCAGAACGCCCTATGCCGCTATGTCTAGTTTGGTTGCTGCCAAAATTGCTTCAGATGCTGGTGATGCCACTAAGGCAACGAATTATTTGCGTTGGGCTTCCAAGAATGCATCGGATCAAGGTTATCTGGCTTTGGCGAAGTTGCGTTTGGTGTCCCAATTAATTGAGCTGGGTACAGAAAAAGATTTTGCTGAGGCTGATGCCATCCTGAATGAAAAACCCATCGCGGGATTTGAGGCGCTATGGTTAGAGCGTCGTGGTGATTGGTATTTAGCGCAGAAGAAAAATGCCGATGCTCGCAAGAGTTATGAGGCAGCCTGGAAGCAGTTAAACCAGAGTAAAGAGTTTACGGAAGAGGCTCGCCGTCTTCTGAAAGTGAAATTAGACGCAGTTGGAGGAGTTGCTCAGTGATGACCCATTGCAAACGTATAGCAAAGCTAGTTAGTACAGGCTTGATTATCGGTACTGCCGTGGTAGCTTTAGTTGCCTGTTCTGGTAACTCTCGTGTTCGCAAGCCCGCAGAGTTAGTGCCGGTTACGAATCAATTTGATTTACAGCCAGTTTGGTCTACCAGTCTAGGCTCATCTGAGCCCTTTAACTTTCATCCGACTGTGGTGGGCGACGCTGTCTACGCAGCTTCACAGAGTGGTAAGTTGTACAAGATTGATTTGATGAATGGCAACAAGATTTGGGAAGTGTCTGTACCAGAGCGTTTATCTATTGGACCTGGCTCTGATGGTCGTACTACTGCTGTGGTTTCAACCGAAGGCGATGTTTATGCCTACGACGATACTGGTAAGCAAATGTGGAAAGTCAGCGTGGGGAGCGAGGTATTAACCGAGCCTGTGGTTGCTGGTGGGATTGTGGTAATTCGTGCGCTAGATAACCGTTTTATTGGATTGGATGCGCAAACTGGTGCTCGTAAATGGACCTATCAGCGCCAGCAGTCAGCCTTATCGTTGCGAGTAGGTTATGGCATGTTGCCCATTGGCAATGAGGTGATTGTTACCGGCTTTGCTGGTGGACGTTTTGGCATGATCGCGATTGCCAACGGTGGATTGGTTTGGGAAACACCAGTGTCCTTTCCAAAAGGATTTTCTGAGATTGAGCGTTTAAATGACGTTACAGCCCGTCCTAGCATGGAAGGCGAGATCATCTGCGCGGTCTCCTATCAAGGGCGAATTGGTTGCGGCCAAGCGCGCACCGGTAATTTGATTTGGTTTAAAGATTACTCTAGCTACACAGGTACGGCCCAGAGTGCCAGCATGGTGTTTTCTGCGAATGAAAAATCTCATGTCACCGCATTTGCAACGAAAGACGGATCTCCAGTCTGGGAAAATACGCAGCTGACTTTTAGAGGGCTAGGTGAGCCTTTAGCAATTGGTAAAGTAGTACTGATGGGCGATGCGCAGGGTTATGTGCATGCGCTCTCACAAGCGAGTGGCGAAATGCTGGCACGGGTTCGTCATGACAGTAGTCCCATCACCGCCGCACCCATTGCGGTTGGCGGCCTCATCTTGGTTCAGTCTCAAGGTGGAAAACTAGCGGCGTACAGTCCAAAATGAATCCAGTAATTACTATTGTCGGTCGTCCCAATGTCGGTAAATCGACGCTCTTTAATCGTCTCACGCGTTCGCGCGATGCGCTAGTCGCAGACTTTTCGGGCTTAACCCGTGATCGTCACTATGGCAAGGGACGAATTGGTGAGCGTGCATTTATTTGTGTGGACACCGGTGGTTTTGAACCCGTTGCCAAGACAGGTATCGTGGCCGAGATGGCCAAGCAGACCAAGCAGGCTGTAGCTGAATCGGACATCATTATTTTCTTGGTGGATGGCCGTTTGGGTATGGCCCCACAAGATCGTGTTATTGCCGATTTTTTAAGAAAGACTGGCAGACCAGTCATTCTTGCCGTCAATAAGACAGAAGGAATGCAAGCTGGGGTTGTGACTGCAGACTTTCATGAGTTGGGTTTAGGTGAGCCATTTCCGATTTCATCTGCCCATGGTGATGGTGTGCGTGGCCTGATTGACGATGCTTTAGATTCACTAGGCATTCCTGAGCCTGAACTCGAAGAAAAAGAAAACGATCCCAATCGCCCCATGAAAATTGCAGTGGTGGGCCGCCCGAACGTGGGCAAATCTACTCTAATTAATAAGCTGATTGGTGAAGAGCGGGTCATTGCTTTTGATATGCCGGGTACAACCCGTGACGCCATTGAAGTGCCTTTTGAGCGCAATGGTAAGCCTTACATCTTGGTGGATACCGCAGGTTTGCGTCGTCGTGGAAAAGTATTTGAAGCGATCGAAAAGTTCTCTGTGGTGAAAACACTGCAAGCTATTGCCGATTGCAATGTGGTGATTCTGATGCTCGATGCCCAGCAAGATATTTCTGAGCAAGATGCCCACATTGCGGGATTTATTGTCGAAGCAGGGCGGGCCTTAGTGGTTGCTGTTAATAAATGGGATGGTCTTGATGCGTATGTCAAAGAGCGCGCTCGTTTAGAGATTGCCCAAAAGTTGCGTTTCTTAGATTTTGCAAATGTGCATCCAATTTCAGCGAAAAAGGGTACGGGTTTAAAAGAGCTCTTTAAGGATGTCGATGCAGCATATGCGGCAGCCATGGCCAAATTACCAACTCCGAAATTGACCCGGATTTTGCAAGAAGCTATTGAGCACCAGCAGCCTAAGCGGGTTGGTATGGGTCGTCCAAAACTGCGTTACGCCCATCAAGGTGGCATGAATCCTCCGATTGTGGTGATTCATGGAACTTCGCTCAGCGGGGTGACGGATAGCTATAAACGCTATCTTGAAGGCCGTTTTAGGGATGTTTTCAAGTTGCGCGGGACTCCTCTAAGAATTCAGATGAACACAGCTAAAAACCCATACGTTGATGCTGATAAGGGCAAGAAGAGCAAAAAGAAGTAAAAAGGGTTATAAAAGCAATAACGGTTAATTGGTTTAAGTGGGGATATTGGGGCTTGATTTTCATTCAATCTGCCCCCATATTGATGAGGTAGACAGCAAGAAGTAAGCAGTAGATTTAAGTAATTAAAAAAAGCAAGACTCCCAAGATATAAAAAAGCTTATAAAAATTCATTAAGGAGCGGTATGAACAACAGTAAAACTCAATTGCTTCAGGATCCATTTCTCAATGCTCTTCGCAAAGAGCATGTTCCTGTTTCGATCTATCTGGTGAACGGCATTAAGTTGCAAGGCAATATTGAATCATTCGATCAATATGTTGTGCTCTTGCGTAACACCGTGACGCAGATGGTTTACAAGCACGCCATTTCCACGATCGTTCCTGCCCGTGCAGTGGATTTCCGTACGGAAGAAATTAGCTCTGTATAAAACAGGTGTAGATGCCGCGCGTGCCGTCCTTGTTGGTGTAGATACAGGACGCGAGGATTTTGCAGACAGCATGGCTGAGCTCAGTCTCTTGGCCGATAGCGCTGGCTCTATTCCTGCAGCTAGCGTGATTGCACGGAAAGGGAAAACTGATCCTGCGCTCTTTATCGGCTCAGGCAAGGCAAATGAATTGCAAAAGGTGATGGAAGAAAACGGTGCAGAGCTTGCCATTTTCAATCATCCACTATCCCCAACACAGCAGCGTAATTTGGAGCGACATATTGGTTTTCATGTGATGGATCGCACCGGTCTGATTTTGGATATCTTTAGCCAACGAGCCCAAAGTCATATTGGTAAAACCCAAGTAGAGTTGGCGCAAGTGCGTTATCGCATGTCCAGATTAGTGCGCGCATGGAGTCACTTAGAGCGACAGCGTGGCGGTATTGGTGTGCGTGGCGGGCCTGGTGAAACCCAAATGGAGCTTGATCGCCGGATGTTGGCGACCAAAGCCAAGCGCCTAGAGAATGAGCTGGAAAAGCTCCAGCGCCAACAGCGCACTCAGCGACGCGCCAGAAATCGTAAAGATGTCTTCTCAGTTTCCTTGGTTGGATATACCAATGCTGGTAAATCCACTCTATTTAATGCCCTTACAAAGGCTGGGACTTATGCTGCTGATCAGCTATTTGCCACTTTAGATACCACTTCTAGAAAAGTCCATTTGGATGAGGTTGGGTCAATTGTGGTGTCTGATACCGTGGGCTTTATCCGTGAATTACCCCATCAATTGGTAGAGGCCTTTAGGGCCACCTTAGATGAAACGATCCATGCTGATCTGATCTTGCATGTGATTGATGCCTGCAGCCCCGTAGCCCGAGAACAAAAGGCCGAAGTAGAGGCGGTTTTGCAGGAAATTGGTGCCCAAGACATCCCCAGAATTGAGGTAATGAACAAAATTGATCAGATGCCGCAGACCTTTTACCGGGGAGCTGCTCTAGAGCGAGACGCTCAGGGTGTTCCTAGTCAGGTTTTTCTATCCGCCAAAACGGGTCAGGGCTTGGATTTATTGCGCACAGCCCTCGCAGAGTGCTCGCAAATGACTGATAGAATAAGGGTCGAACATAACCGTGCCAAGGTACAAATGGCCCCGGATGAGTTTTTAGCACCTTTACCTGAGCGACCAGAGTCTTCTGAATTTAACCCTATACCAACCCGAAAATATTCACCTAACGATGCCTAAATTTCTTGAGCTGTTTTCGGTCAATGACCCAGGCTGGGGTAATAGTCACCCCGGCAACGGATCAAAAGACGCCAAAGAGGGTCAAAGCTCTGACCAAGCCCCTAAAGTCGATCCCTCTAATCCAGAGGTAGATAGACCTGTAGAAACGCAACCTCAAAATCAGCCTGCTAGACCAAATGGTCCACCGGACTTGGATGAGCTATGGCGCGACTTTAATGATCGTATTGGTAATTTATTTGGCGGCAACAAAAAGCCAGGCTCAAGCGCTAGACCAAGTAATAAGCCAAACAGTTCCGATATTCCTCCGCCCTCTCAACGTGGCGGTGGTGGAGGTGGCGGCATGGGCGTTCCCAATCTCAATTTCAATAACCCGTTTAGCTCCAAAAACGGCATTCTTTTTGCATTTGGCGGCATCATTTTAGTTTGGCTCCTCAGTGGTTTCTACATGATTCAAGAGGGTCAGTCTGGTGTAGTGACTACTTTTGGTAAGTACGATTACACCTCCGGTCCCGGCATTAACTGGCGTATGCCTTGGCCAGTGCAGGCTGAGCAAACCGTGAATGTTTCTGGAGTTCGCTCTGTAGAAGTTGGTCGTCCCATTTTGATTAAGGCGACCAATCAAAAAGATTCCTCAATGCTTACTGAGGATGAAAATATTATTGACGTTCGTTTTGCTGTTCAATACCGCCTAAAAGATCCCACTGATTATTTGTTTAATAATCGCGATCCAGATGCAACTGTAGTGCAAGCCGCAGAAACTGCCGTTCGTGAGATCGTAGCGCGCAGCAAAATGGATACGGTTCTTTATGAGGGCCGAGAGAAAATTGCAATTGATTTAGCCGCCTCGATTCAGAAAATTCTGGATAGCTACAAGACCGGTATTTTTGTCACTAGTGTCACCGTGCAAAACGTTCAACCTCCTGAACAGGTTCAAGCAGCATTTGACGACGCAGTTAAAGCAGGGCAGGACCAAGAGCGCTTAAAGAGTGAAGGTCAAGCTTATGCTAATGACATCATTCCGCGCGCCAAAGGAACGGCTGATCGACTCATCCAAGAGGCTGAAGGTTACAAGGCGCGTGTTGTTGCGACAGCAGAGGGTGATGCGAATCGCTTTAAGCAAGTCCTGACTGAATACGCCAAGGCTCCCGGTGTGACTCGTGATCGTATGTACATTGATAGCATGCGCGAGATGTACAACAATGTCACCAAGGTATTGGTAGACACTACCAAGAGTAATAGCATGCTGTACTTACCTTTAGATAAGATCGTTGCCCAAGTTACTGCTGAAAGTGCACAGGTAGCTTCAGGTCAAGCAGCCGGTGCTACGCCTACTGGGTCAGTTACAGTTGGGGGCGCGACAGGTAATCCAGCCGCTCCATTTACTAATAATGCAACTTCAAGTTCTACGAATGCGCCAAGCTTTAGTGGCGCTGCTGAAAAACGTGATGGCTTGAGAAGTCGTGATAGAGGGGATGCTAGATAATGAATGCCAATCGTCTCTTAGCCGCAATTGCTGGCTTTATTGCCTTAGGGTTTGTTTTATCTTCAAGTATTTTTGTTGTAGATCAGCGCAACTTCGCCGTCGTTTTTGCTTTCGGGCAAATTGTGCGGGTGATTGAGCAGCCTGGCCTTCAATTTAAATATCCTGCACCTTTTGAAAGTGTGCGCTTCTTTGATCGTCGTATTCTCACGATTGATAATCCAGAGGCAGAGCGTTTTATTACTGCTGAAAAGAAGAATCTTTTAGTCGATTCTTATGTCAAGTGGCGCATTGTGGATCCTCGCAAGTTCTTCGTGAGCTTCAAGGGGGATGAGCGTTTAGCGCAAGACCGCTTGACGCAATTAATTCGTTCAGCTTTGAATGAAGAGTTCACCAAACGCACTGTCAGAGAGATCATTTCAGATCAGCGCGAACAGGTCATGGAAGGCATCCGCAAAAAAGTTGCAGATGATGCTGCAGATATCGGTGTAGAAATTGTAGACGTTCGTCTCAAGCGGGTCGATCTCTTGGCTGAAATTAGTGATTCTGTCTATAGACGAATGGAAGCCGAGCGTAAACGTGTTGCTAATGAACTGCGTTCTATGGGTGCTGCTGAGTCAGACAAGATCAGGGCCAATGCAGAACGTCAGCGTGACACGATCTTGGCAGAAGCCTATCGTGAGGCTCAGAAGATCAAAGGTGCTGGTGATGCCAAAGCAACTGCGCTCTATGCTGATGCATTTGGTCGTGATCCACAGTTCGCCCAGTTTTATCAGAGTCTTCAGGCATACCGTAGCTCCTTTAAAGACAAGAAGGATGTGATGGTGGTTGAACCTAACGGCGAGTTCTTCAAGTTCTTGAATAAGAAAAATTAAAAAGTGAATTTGGTAGATCATGAATCGTTGGTTACTTCCTGAAGATATTGCTGATGTTTTGCCAGCTGAGGCTCGCAAGGTAGAAACACTGCGTCGTGCAATTTTGGATTTGTACCAATCTTATGGTTATGAATTAGTTGCCCCGCCTTTACTGGAGTTCTTGGACTCTTTGTTAACTGGCACGGGCACTGATCTTAATTTGCAAACCTTTAAGCTAGTAGATCAGTTATCTGGACGTACCCTAGGTCTGCGGGCGGATATGACGCCGCAAGTAGCTCGGATAGATGCGCACCTACTCAACCGCAAGGGAATTACACGACTTTGTTATGCAGGCTCTGTAGCCCATGCGCGAACACCCGTAGGAAGTGCTGCCCGTGAAGAGCTCCAGCTGGGTGCTGAGATTTATGGCTGCGCTACTTGGGAAGCGGATTTTGAAGCAATTTCTTTATTGCTCAAAACATTAAATCTTGCGGGCCTAAATAAAGTCTATCTTGATCTTTCGCATGCTGGTGTATTGGCAGGAATTTTAGATGGGCAAAATCTCGCGAAAGAAGATGTCGCTGGAATGTATAGCTTGCTTCAAAGCAAAGATCGACCACGCTTGGCACAGTGGGCTCAGTGCTTGCCTGCCAAAACTATGCAAGCTTTGATGGCTTTAACGGAATTAAACGGTCCTTGTGCCCAAGTGTTAACCAGTGCAAAGAGTAAGTTACCTAAGCACCCAATCATTGATGATGCCTTGGCACAACTGGATAAGCTGGTAGCAGCAGTTGCTGGCTTATCTCAAGATGTTGAGCTCAGTATTGACTTGGCAGATCTGCGCGGTTATCAGTATCACAGCGGTGTGATGTTTGCTGCCTATGTTGATCAATTGCCGCAACCGATTGCCCGTGGTGGTCGATATGACCATGTCGGCCAAGCCTTTGGACGCTCACGTCCTGCAACGGGATTCTCGCTGGATCTGCTTACCTTAGCCAATCTTGCACCGATCGCAAAGCGCAAGTCAGCGATCTTGGCGCCATGGAGTGCTGACCCAGCCTTATCAGCTAAAGTTGCCGAACTGCGCAATGCTGGTGAAGTGGTGATTGAGGGTATACCGGGTGAAGCTGTAGAAACTGCGGAATATATATGTGATCGAGAGTTGATCAAACAAGCGAATGCATGGAATGTCGTCAAGAAATAATTAATTAACTGATTTTGTAATTACCTTTTGGATTTTCATTATGTCTTTAAAGCAAGAAGCTCATGGCCGTAACGTCGTTGTCATTGGAACCCAGTGGGGTGATGAGGGCAAGGGCAAGGTAGTAGATTGGCTGACCGACCATGCACAAGCCGTAGTACGCTTTCAGGGCGGACATAATGCGGGCCATACCTTAATTATTGGTGACAAGAAAACAATTTTGCGATTGATTCCTTCAGGAATCATGCATAAGAATGTGATTTGCTACATTGGTAATGGCGTTGTTCTCTCTCCAGAGGCGCTCTTTAAAGAAATTGGTGAATTGGAAGCTGCGGGTTTAGATGTTCAGTCTCGCCTCAAGATTTCAGAGGCAACCACTTTGATCCTGCCGTATCACGTTGCCATTGATCATGCCCGTGAGAAGAAACGCGGAGATGCCAAGATTGGTACCACTGGCCGTGGCATTGGACCTGCTTATGAAGATAAAGTAGCTCGTCGTGCTTTACGTGTACAAGATTTGTTTTACCCAGAAAAGTTTGCTGCGCAATTGCGTGAGAATTTGGAATATCACAACTTCATGCTCACAAACTATTACGGGGCTGAGCCAGTAGATTTCCAAAAGACATTAGACGAGGCGATGTCATACGCAGAGCGTATCAAGCCTATGGTGGTAGATGTATCAAGCGCCTTATATGCTGCCGAACAATCTGGGCAAAACTTATTATTCGAAGGTGCGCAGGGGACTTTGCTAGATATTGATCATGGTACCTATCCTTATGTCACCTCTAGTAACTGCGTTGCTGGAAATGCGGCTGCAGGCTCTGGCGTTGGCCCTGATTCATTGCAATACATTTTGGGTATTACGAAAGCCTATTGCACGCGTGTTGGTGCTGGACCGTTCCCTAGCGAGTTGTATGATTTTGATAACCCGGCCAAGCAAGACCCAGTTGGAGTTCGCTTAGCTGAAGTTGGTAAAGAGTTTGGCTCAGTCACTGGTCGCCCACGTCGTACCGGTTGGTTAGATGCGGCTGCATTGAAGCGTTCGATTCAGATTAACGGCTTATCGGGTCTTTGTATTACCAAGCTCGATGTACTTGATGGCTTTGAAACGATACGCTTGTGCGTTGGCTACAAGCTAGATGGTCAAAAATTAGATGTGTTGCCCCGTGGCGCTGAAGCGGTTGCCCGTTGCGAGCCGATTTATGAAGATTTCCCGGGCTGGAAGGGTACTACTTTTGGCATTCGTGAGTGGGATAAGTTGCCAGTAGAGGCTCAAAAATTCTTGCGCCGTATCGAAGAGGTGGCTGGCAAACCGATTGCCATGGTTTCAACAGGACCAGAGCGGGATGAAACGATTCTCCTGCAGCACCCATTCCAAGCTTGAGTTTTTTGAAGAAATTCTAAAAATGATGGATAATTTGTGCATAGCAATACCGCATTTTATTCGTCCTCAATATAAAAAAATTGTTTAAAAACAAAGGTTTACAACATGACCGCACGCACTACCTGTAACAGCCTTCAAGTGGCTACGCCCTTATATCGCTTTATCGAAGATAAAGT
The DNA here is from genome assembly GCF_018687975.1 of Polynucleobacter sp. es-EL-1. Classification (NCBI taxonomy): domain Bacteria; kingdom Pseudomonadati; phylum Pseudomonadota; class Betaproteobacteria; order Burkholderiales; family Burkholderiaceae; genus Polynucleobacter; species Polynucleobacter sp. es-EL-1. The sequence goes on along the minus strand of NZ_CP061310.1, from coordinate 1,067,876 downwards.
CTTGCCTGGAACAGGCATTAAAAGTGCGGACTTTTGGAAGGGTTTTGATGAGATCGTTAAGGATCTCACCCCTAAAAATGAGGCTTTATTAGCCAAGCGTGACCATTTGCAAGCTCAAATTGATGATTGGCATAAGGCTCATCCAGGCCCAATCAAAGATATGCCGGCTTACCGTCAGTTTCTAGAGAAAATTGGCTATATCGAGCCAGTTTCTGCAAAAGTTACAGCAGATACCAAGAACGTTGATGATGAATTAGCGCTCCAAGCAGGCCCTCAGTTGGTCGTTCCTTTGCTCAATGCCCGCTATGCTTTGAATGCTGCCAATGCACGCTGGGGCTCACTCTACGACGCTTTGTATGGTTCAGATGTGATCTCCGAAGAAGAGGGTGCTAGTAAAGCAGGTGGCTACAACCCTGTGCGTGGTGCAAAAGTAGTTGCATATGCACGTCAATTCCTGGATCAAGCTGTTCCGTTGGCAAAGGGCTCCTATCAAGATGTTGTTGCTTATTCAGTAGATGGCAATAAGTTGGCAGTCAAATTAAAAGATGGCAGTACGACTGGCTTAAAAGATGAGAAGCAATTCGTTGGTTATCAAGGCAACGTTTCTTCACCAAGCTCTTTATTGCTGCGTAATAACGGTATTCATATTGATATCCAAATTGATAAAACCAAAATCATTGGATTAAGCGACCCTGCTGGTGTGAATGATGTAGTGGTTGAAGCTGCACTATCAACCATTCTCGACTTAGAAGACTCGATTGCTGCAGTCGATGCCGACGATAAAGTGCTTGCTTATGAAAACTGGCTAGGTATTCTTAAAGGTACTTTGGTTGAAGAAGTCAGTAAAGGTGGAAAGACTTTTACTCGCGAATTAAATCCAGATCGTAAGTACACAGCAGCGATTGGTGCCGTGAATGCTAAGGACGGCATCGTAACTTTGCATGGCCGCTCACTTTTATTCTTGCGTAATGTCGGCCATTTAATGACCAACCCTGCAATTATCACAAGTGAAGGTAAAGAGATTTACGAAGGTATCTTAGATGCGGTAGTAACCGTATTAATCGCTTTATACGATATCAATCGTCCTGCAAGTCAGTCGATTGGTAATACACGCAAGGGCTCGGTTTACATCGTGAAGCCAAAAATGCATAGCGCAGAAGAAGTGGCGTTTGCTGGTGAACTTTTTGGTCGTGTTGAAAAGCTGCTGGGCTTGCCAGAGAACACAGTTAAGCTTGGCATCATGGATGAAGAGCGTCGCATGAGTGTCAACATTAAAGCTGCTATTGCTGCGGCAGGATCTCGTGTTGCATTTATTAACACTGGCTTCTTAGATCGTACTGGCGATGAAATCCATACTGGTATGCATTCTGGTGCTATGGTGCGTAAAGGCAAAATGAAAGTCAGCAAATGGTTTGGTGCATATGAGCGCCGTAACGTTTTAGCTGGTCTTGATTGTGGTTTACGTGGTCGCGCACAAATTGGTAAGGGGATGTGGCCTGCTCCAGATCTCATGAAAGAAATGGTTGAGCAGAAAATTACTCACCCACAGGCAGGTGCAAATACTGCTTGGGTACCATCACCTACCGCAGCAACTTTACATGCCTTGCATTATCACCAAGTCAACGTTGCTAAGATTCAGGAAGAGCTGGAGAAGCAAGATACTGCTGCTGAGTATGAATCTTTAACAGATGATTTGTTGACTGTGCCTGTTGCCTTATACCCAGACTGGACTAAGGAAGAAATTCGTGAGGCCTTGAACAACAACTGCCAGGGTATCTTGGGTTATGTGGTTCGCTGGATTGATCAAGGTGTTGGCTGTTCTAAAGTGCCCGATATCTACAACGTCGGACTTATGGAAGATCGCGCAACTCTGCGTATTTCTAGTCAGCACATTGTTAATTGGATGTTACATGGCATCATCAATGCTGCGGATGTTGATGAAGCATTGCAACGCATGGCTAGCATTGTTGATGGACAAAATGCCAGCGATCCTTTCTACAAGCCAATGATGCCCAACTATCAGGACTCGTACGCTTATAAAGCAGCACGCGATTTGATTTTCAAAGGTCTCGAGCAGCCAAACGGTTACACCGAGCCTTTGTTGCATGCATGGCGTCTTGAAGTGAAAAAAGCCAACGCATAATTGCTAGGCAATCTTTTGCTAATCGAGTGGATTTGTCGCAAGGCAAGTCCACTTTTTTCTTCTAGTGATGTTTAATTTCCTCAAACTCTTTTCTGGCTCACCAAGTGCAGTCCGACAAGGACTCCCTTTTGTTTTTAATGACGGAGGTAGGGCAGCAGCTGGCTACCTGGGGAATGCGGGAGATTGTGTAGTGCGTGCGATCGCAATCGCTACTGGTTTGCCGTATCAGCAGGTTTATAAGGATTTAGGGGATGCCAATGCTGGCTATGCCCAAACGCGTAATGATAGATTGGCTAAAAGGCTTCATGCCAAGGGCTCATCTCCAAGGAATGGCAACCATCGCAAGGTCTTTCATGATTACATCTTGAGCCATGGTTTTACTTGGGTGCCAACCATGCAGATTGGGCAGGGATGCCAAGTCCACTTACGAGCAAGCGAGCTTCCAAAAGGAGTTCTTATTGTTAAGGTTTCCAAGCACTTAAGTGCAATAGTTAACGGAGTTATTCAAGATACCCATAACCCTTCACGTGGGGGAACTCGCTGTGTATATGGCTACTACATCAAGCGCTAAGGTGGGCCTAGCTAAATCCTCTGAGATTTAGACCCCCAATAAATAAAGCCCCAGTAATTGTCTGGGGCTTTTGTCAATTTAGGTTAATTTCGACCTAAAAATAAGCTAAATCAGCCAATATTTACCAACTTCCGCTGGTTTTTCTAGTTTCTTGCTCTAGCTGTCTAGCTTCTGCAAGGGCGCTAGCCAAGAGGGCAATATAGTTTTTTAGGGCTACAAATGCCTTAAAACTAAAAAATGAAGGTTGTTGAATGCTAAGTGTGTTTGAGTGTGTCATAGAAAGCTCCTTAAGGGTTAACCCTAATGATACTCTCTATTTTTATATATTGTTAGCTTTTTGGCATAAATTGATTAGTCAACATCAACTTGGCCGTATTTCAGGTTCCAGGCGTTTTTGTAGGCAGTGGTCATGCCAATCATGATGGAGGTTGTCCATGCAAGTGAAAAGAGACCTGTGAAGGAGATAAAGAAGGCTAATGTTTTCCAGCCATCAGGAAGGTAATCGGATTCAAAGCCCGCTGTGGTGTAGCAACTGCCAGCAAAAAGGATGGCCCTGACTGGATCGCTAATGAGGTTAAGGCTAACGATCAATACGGACCAGAAAAGAATCTCTAAAACGTGTATTAACGCAATAAATGCAAATGACGCATAAAAATGAAAAAACACACGGTTGTATTGGCTCGTGGCTAAATTCTGACGAGTGAGTTTCTCAAAGCGCATGTAGACATGGTTAATTGCACTGCCATGAAAGAATAAAACGAAAAGGAGGCCCAGAGTCCCCCAAGCCGCATCTCTTAAAAAAGGCTCTATCGGAAAGTTGGCTAAGTCTGTTAGGGTATTCATTTAAAAGGTCAACGTGGGATGCTAAAGCACTCGAATAAGAGTGCGTTGATAATGACATATCCACCACATCAAGTAAAGAAAACATTGCCCAACCACCACATGCTAGGAGATCAACGTCATGAGCGTTTCTTCTTGTTCTCTCTAGCGGGAATCCAGTTCACCCATATTTTGGATTTCATGATCATGATGCCGTTGGGCCCAGAGTTTATTCGTGAGCTCAATATCAATACTCATGAATTTGGTCTATTACTCTCGTCGTATACATTTGCTGCGGCAATTGCTGGAATCTTTGCCACTTACTTTGTTGATCGATTCGAGAGGCGCATTCTCTTACTTAGTCTATACGGCTGCTTTATTGTCGCCACCTTGATTTGTGGCTTAGCACCAGACTATCACTCCCTTTTTGTTGCCCGTGCTTTTGCGGGTGCATTTGGCGGAATTCTCGGGTCGCTGGTGCAAACCATCATCGCTGATTCCATTCCTTTTGAGCGAAGGGGCAAAGCGCTTGGTACCGTAATGGCAGCCTTCTCAGTCTCCACTGTGGCTGGTGTACCCCTCAGCTTATTTTTAGCCAACAATATCCCTGTATTGGGTTGGCGTGCCCCCTTTATTTTTATCGCCTTGATTTCCACTCTGATTTTGTATTTGGGGTATCGCAACATCCCTAAAATTACTGGCCATCTTGATCATATTCATGAGGGTAGCCGCCTAAGCCAAATCTGGACGATCTTTTTTGCTAAACAGCATCTAAGGGCATTTGTATTTATGGGCTTCATTATGTTGACGGGGTTTTCTGTCATTCCCTATATTGCTCTTTATTTGACAGCCAATGTGGGCATTGATAATTCGTACATCTCTCTCATTTACCTATGCGGTGGGCTTGCAACTTTGCTCAGCTCTAGAATGATTGGTCATCTGGCGGATAAATATGGCAAGGTCAAAGTGTTTAGAGCTTTGGCGATCATCAGCCTAATACCACTATTGGTCACAACGAACTTGATGCCAGTTCCCTTATGGGTAGTACTGGTAAATTCCACGGCTTTCTTTGTGCTGGTTTCTGGTCGCATGATTCCAGCAATGGCCATTGTGAGCCAGGTAGTCGACGCCAAGATTCGTGGGACCTTTATGAGTTTGGTAGGGTCGGTGCAGATGCTGGCTTCAGGCTTGGCATCGGTCATTGCGGGTATGGTTGTGACTATTGGATCTGATGGCAAAATGGATCACTACAACCTCGTCGGATATGGGGCGGCAATCTGTGGCTTGCTTACTTTCTATTTGGTGGGATATATTCATAAGGACTCGCAACTGCCCAAAGTAGCAGGGCACTCTCAAACCCCTTAATTGATCGAAAAAGAAACGGTGATGATTACTTTTAATAGACCTGATGGACAATCAGTCAATGCCTATTTAGTTGAGCCAGCAAATGCAAAGGATGCCCCTGGCGTGGTGGTTATTCAAGAGTGGTGGGGCTTAGATGATGAAGTAAAAGCAGTGGCCAATCGTTTGGCTGAAGCTGGCTATCGCGCTTTAGTACCAGATCTCTATCGAGGTAAGGTGGCTCTGGAGGCCAATGAGGCAGAGCATTTAATGAATGGTTTGAACTTTGGTGATGCCGCTAGTCAAGATATTCGTGGTGCAGTTCAGTATCTCAAAGCTACTGGCAGTGCAAAAGTGGCAGTGACTGGTTTTTGTATGGGTGGCGCATTAACCGTCCTATCTGCAGGCTTAGTTCCTGAGTGTGATGGCACCATTGTTTGGTACGGTTACCCCCCATTAGAGTATGTGGATGCCAGCGCTATCAAAAAACCAATGTTGGCGCACTGGGCTTTACATGATGAATTCTTCTCAATTGCTGGGGTTGATCAACTCGAGGAAAAACTCAAGCAAGCTGGAGTCAATTATGACTTTGAGCGTTACGACGCTAAACATGCTTTTGCTAATCCTAAGTCGGAGCAGCGCAACATGCCGCCTCTCCAATACAATCCCGCTGCAGCCCAACTAGCCTGGCAACGAACTTTGGATTTCTTAAAGAAGAACATTGCTTAGTTTTTATTGACCAAGTTTACAAATACTGAACAAAAAGCCTCATGCATCTCTTTTCTGAAAACCTCGCTGTAGAAATCACTGCGTATTACCGTAACTTAGCGCTTGGCCATGGGGTGATTCCCAAGGTGTTTACGTTAGTCAATGCACAAGGCAGTCAATATCTTTTCTTTATTGATCATTTACCGCTGAAAGAGGATGAGGTTGATCAGTTTTTATCTTTTATCGTTCAAGAGCATGATGCAGTTTGTTATGCACGAGGGACCTTAGTGATTCTTGAAAAAGCAGATCAGCTCATTGAGTTTGCCGTGATTGACCAAGATGATGATCAAGCAATCGTATGCTCAGCTCAATTAACCAGAGATGTTGATGGCAAGCCAATTGGGCTGAGTGAATTTGAAAAGATCTTGGCACCTAAAAAGACGATCTTCTTTGGCGGCTTATTCAATCCAGTGACACTTTCTGCCGATAAAGCTGATGAGTTCGAAAGCCTTTGGGATGAGATGAGACCCAAGATCTTGCATCGAACGATGGGAATTTAAACGCCAGGCAGAAGAAGAGACATAAAGGCTGTTTGGCGAGCCATAGAAGAATGGCGGTGTGACAACTGCTATGCGTCGCTAGGATCCACGACCAAAGACATAACCCCATATGGCATCGCGAAAGACTGGGCGGGGAGTGGTGTTATATTCAGCATATCTACCCACAACCTCATTAAAAGATAATCACCATGAAACTCAAACCCCTGGTATTAATGATTGGCTTAATGCTTGCTCTAGCGGCGAATCAGGCTGCGGCTGAAGTCATTCTTTTTAAGGCTCACCAGGCTGAGCGTAATGGAGCGGGGGCGGAGGACAGTAATTCAAAAGACAAGACAACTCCGCCAAAGCCTGATGCAACCATGTCAAGCCCAGTGCCACCTGTGAGCGGGACTGCTAATCCGCAAGCGCCTAATGGCGCCACTAACCCGACTGCGATTCCGAAATCTGCTGTCGGTATACCGCCACCACCCATTCGCGTAGAGATACCCGGTCAACCGGGACAGTCTTCGATTCCGCAACCTGCTGTCGGTTTGTATCCGCCAGCCATTCGCTCATTGGATCCTCACCAAGTGCCTCCCATGCCAAAAGTAGAACATCAAATACAAAGAGGCACTCCAGCGGCAAATGTAGGGCCTGGACCACAGAACCCAAATGTCGGCAGATAATCCATAACAAGAGGCACGTAAATCAGGCTCAAATCACTATTGTTAGTTATTGGCTTGGTGCCTCTTCTTCTCGCGGCTCAATCGAATCGACCCTACAAAAATCTTCCTGACAGTGAAGAGTTTTATTCCTGGCATACCTAGGCAAGTTAACGCGCATCCACCTGCAACGGGCTATCTTCCAGAGGAATGGGCCACAACCCTAAGAAGTGATTAATCTAATCATGCAGATTAGACCTCATAGGCTCGGGGCAGGTCTTAAGCTTTGACCAGACCTCAATCTAATGTAGCTTGCATCCCCAGCAAATCCTCATAATCGCCCCCCAAATGCTCTTCGGGTAATGGGCTATAGCCGATTGTCAGCCATGCGTGATAATGGACTTATTCCTAATTCGTTTAAATATGCAGATTTATGTGCAAACCATTAATTCGTTTGTTAGCCACTCTTGGCCTCGCTGTATTTGCTAGCTTTTCTTTTGCCCAATCGTCAGTTTCTGGGCTAAATGAATACACCCCCATTCCTTTAGCGCAATATCTGCAAGTTGTTAAAGAAAATAATGCAATTATTGGCAATAGAAGGCTTAGTAAAGAAACTGCTGCCGCAATTAAAGATTCATTGGCCCTTTATCAATTTAGACCTATTATCAGTTATACAAAGGGAACTTTTTATCAGCAGGTTCCTTACACCCCATACACCAGTCCAACATCTAATACCTATGGAGTCAATTTCAATCTCGAAGGTTGGGGCAAAAGGGCTGCTAGATCTGAGTATGGTGATGCAGAAATTGGCAGAAGTGAAACCGATTACCTGGCTACCGAAGCAGATGTTCAAACTATTGCCACGCTGGGTTATATCGATGCCTTAAGAAATCGTTTGCTGTTTAACTCTTACGCTAGAGCAGCAAAAAGAATATCTACACTGCCAGTAAATGCGCAAACCAAAGACTCGACTCAATTTTTAAGTTATTACGAAAACGCAAGTGCTAAAGATTTGCAATTTACCTCCTTGAGTCTTTTGAACTATACCGGCGGCGCTTTAAAAAATCTTCCACTGCCTATTGGTAACTTAAATGTACGTCCACAGGCCTTTGAGCCAGATAAGCAAATCAATCAAGCGCTTATGAGTCGTTCTGACATATTAGTCTTGCAGGCAGCTATGAACTCAGCTGAGAAAAATATTAACATGACCAAAGCTAATCGCAATTGGGATGTAATGCCTTATGTTTCATACACTGCAACACCGCAGTACGACTCGGGCGGTTATACCTATGCCCCACAAAGCGGCTATTCTGCTGGTATACAAATACCTTTCCCAGTGAATAACTTTTTACAGAATGCCGATATTGTTCAGGCCTCTAATCAAAAGCTGGGTCTTGAACTACAGTTACGTGATCTCAAGGAGCAGGTTCGTGTACAAGTCATGCAGGCCTTGTTGCAGTACGAGTCCGCAAAGCAAATATTGGCTCAGGCAAATGATGGTTTGAATAGCGTTTCAAAAACTGCTGATCAATCGAGTGTAAAGGGCATTATGGATGTACGCGATAAGGAGGGGGCTTTAATTGATGCCCAGACAAATCATGTGAAGGCACTCGTGAATGTTTTGCGTCAATCTGGAAACTACAGTGCGCCTCCACTATGAGAAATATCCTTACCCAAATTCTGATACTCGCACTGCTCTCATCAAATAGTTATGCGAGCCCGCTAGTCGATAGAAATCGCCCAGATATCAGGCCAGACGTAAGGCCAGGACAGAGGGGGTCTATTGCCCAGGAGGCCATGGGCTCACCCCATAATCAGTTTTCGCTCTTAAACCCTGGGTCGAATCAGTCTGTCTTGGTGCGTAACAATATCCTCTTGCAACAGCAGTATGAAAATAATGTCAATTCAAACGGTTACATGACTTTTAATCCACAAAGCTCTTTGCCTGGTAGTGGAGCTACCACCTCCCTTGATGCAATGGCAAAACATTTATTGGAAACAAATGGTGGCAATGCCCTGCTTAATAGAGTTGCATCGGATCCATTTGCTTCAAAGATTGCGAAGAGTCAAACGCAGGGCATGGTATTTATTAAATCCGCCAATGAATCCCAAACGGGTTTGCTGCCAAATGTGATTAAACAAAGTAACAATGAATTACAACCAAGGGTAAGCAAATGAGATCAAAACTCTTCATCACTTCATTGAGCCTAATAGCGTCATCTACTTATGCTCAGCCATCAGTACCCTCTGTTGGTCTGCCGCCCCCAACAGTAAGAGCGGAAATGCCTCGTGCAGCAACACCATCTATGCCTCAACCAGCAATGCAAAGACCTGCAGAGGGCGCTCATCAGCCTGTCATGCCAGCGCTAGTTATTCCGCCGCCAGCATCTCAACAGAAAGTGGGGGGAAGTCAGGGTACGAATGACTGGTACTTCCCAACAACAAGCACTGCAGGTTCTGCGCCAGCTAGCTATAGCGGTGTAGGTCCATTACCCGCGAATGATGCAAAAGGTCCAGCTAGTGTTGGTGCTACTGGTGGTAATGGTGGAGCTGGAGGCGCTGGTGGAAATGGTGGTACTGGTGGACGAGCATTTATGGTGGGTACGGGCGGTAGTGGTGGAAATGCAGTACCACCTTTGTCCCCCATGTCCGGGAGCAATGTGAAAGCCCCCGTAGGTGTTGGTGTATCGCCGCCGCCAATGCCGCCCATTGAAATGCCTAGGCCCATAATCAATGGGGCAGAAATGATAAAAAATAATGACCGGACGCGCGTCATGAGCGGTGTTCCCGCCGAAAAGAAAATTGAAGGTGCCGAGATGCGCAAGACGAACGATGCGAATAAATGATTCTAAAAAAATTTGCAACCAATGATTGACTTGCTGAGGTAATAATATCTTTTTCAGTACGTGAATCATTGGATCCCATGCTTATATCTGGGCTTTTGTCTCGACTTTTTGGCAGCTAAAGAGGGTAGAAAGCCGTTTATTTAAAACTGCGTGAACTTGAAGTCTCGGGTTACCCCCTGAGAGTTCAGAAATGGTAAAAGGCACTAGCTGAATTTTTATTGATACCCGGATTTATTGTCCGCTTAAGAGGGGGTAAATCCGGATATTTGGTGGCTTCATTTGGGTTCAAAGCTAAGCACACCGAGATTGCATTAACCCTGACGGCCTGTATAATCAGGGTGTGGCGGATCATACATAAGAATAGATGGTGCCCAGGAAGGGACTCGAACCCCCACAACCTTACGATCGCCAGCACCTGAAGCTGGTGCGTCTACCAATTTCGCCACCTGGGCATGGCCTTATTATAAAGGTATGTGCCTATTGGCCTCTTTTCCAACCCCGTTCGGCTTTTTCCCTTCAGACCTAGTGGTTTGATACAGTAGCCTAATAAATTGTAATTATTGATATATAAGGCAAGTATTGCCGAAGGAATTAAATGCGTAAAGCAAAAGACTTGGTGCCACGAGAGGCTGACCGACTAGGTACAGTCCAGGGTCACCGAGATGGATTTGGATTTGTGATCCCAGATGATGGCGGTGAAGATATTTTTCTTTCAGAGAGAGAAATGTCACGCGTCATGCATGGTGACAGAGTCAATGTCAGAGTATTAGGAACAGATCGACGTGGAAGACCTGAAGGTCAAATCGTTGACGTCGTTTTACATGCTAATAAAGTTGTTATTGGTCGCCTCTTAAACGAGAACGGTGTTTTGATTGTTGCGCCAGAAGATAAGCGTATTGGTCACGATATTTTGATTCCACCTAAAGGGCAGGGCAACGCTAAATTAGGGCAGGTAGTCAGTGTTGAAATTATTGACTACCCTGATAGTTATCGTCAGGCGGTCGGCAGAGTAGTTGAAGTGCTTGGTGAGATTGATGATCCTGGCATGGAAATTGAAATCGCTGTCCGTAAGTATGGCGTTCCCCATGAGTTCTCAGCAGCTGTTAAAAAAGAAGCGAATGCGCTGCCAGATACCGTTCAGCAGTCTGATCTTGAGGGTCGTGTTGATCTGAGAGATGTACCGCTTGTCACAATTGATGGTGCTGATGCACGCGACTTTGATGATGCAGTCTATTGTGAGCCGGTGATGTATGGCAAGAGCAAAGCTTGGCGCTTGATCGTGGCGATTGCCGATGTATCCCATTACGTCAAGCCAGGTCAACCACTCGACGATGAAGGCTTACTACGCGCTACTTCCGTGTATTTCCCGAGAAGGGTAATACCAATGCTGCCAGAGAAGATATCCAATGGTCTCTGCTCTTTAAATCCAGGGGTTGATCGCCTCTGTATGGTCTGCGACTCTGTGGTGGATGCTAACGGCGTAGTGCTTGCCTATCAGTTCTATCCAGCGGTGATGCATTCTGCACAGCGTTTTACCTACGACACTGTTTGGGAAATTCTGTCTAATAGCAAAGGCCCTGAGGCAACCCGTTTTGCCCAGTTCCGTCCGCTATTAACCAATTTATATTCCTTGTACAAAATTCTGCTTGAAGCTCGTCATAAGCGCGGGGCGATTGAGTTTGAAACTACTGAAACCCAAATTATCAGTAACGAGCTTGGCAAGATTTTACGAATTGAACCACGCTTGCGTAACGATGCCCATCGTTTAATTGAAGAGTGCATGTTGACGGCCAATGTGTGCGCAGCCGATTTTATTGAGCAAAATAAGCACTTGAGTTTGTATCGTGTCCATGGTGAGCCTTCTGAGGAAAAGTTAGTAACCTTGCGTCAAGTACTTCGTACTTCAGGGCTATCTCTTGGCGGCGGTGAAAAACCAAAGCCCAAGGATTTTGCCAAGCTCATGCGTGAAATCAAAGACCGTCCTGATGCCAATATACTGCAATCCGTGGTTCTCAGAGCAATGCAGCAGGCGATGTATCAGCCCGACAATGAAGGCCATTTCGGTTTAGCTTATCCGGCTTATTCGCATTTCACTAGCCCAATTCGTCGCTACCCTGATCTATTAACGCATCGGGTAATTAAGGCAATCTTGGCGAAAAAGCCTTATGCGCCTGTCTTGCCGCCAAAGGTGCCTCTAAATCTAACTTTGCCTCGCAAGGGTAAGGGTCGTGAGAATGCAGTCAATGCTAAAAAATCACACCAAGATGCTAAGGACGCGAGCGCCAAGGGCACCCGTTTAGCTAAAGGTGCCAATGCTGCACTCCCGATTTGGGGTCAACTTGGTGTCCATTGTTCTTCAAATGAGCGCCGTGCCGATGAGGCTTCACGTGATGTGGAAGCTTGGCTCAAATGCTATTACATGCGTGACCATCTGGGTCAGGAGTACGCTGGAACCGTTACTGGCGTAGCTAGCTTTGGTTTATTTGTGCAGCTCGAGAGTTTGTTTGTTGAAGGAATGATTCACGTCACTGAACTGGGCGGAGATTATTTTCAATATGATGAAGCGCGTCAGGAGTTGCGTGGCGAGAGAACAGGTATTCGCTATCGCTTAGGTGATCGGGTTCATGTATTGGTAAGCCGTGTTGATCTGGATGCTCGTAAGATTGAATTTAGCCTAGTTAAATCGGTTGGGCTAGAGCCAGGTGGCACTACTAACCGTCGCCAAATTATTCTAGCCAGTGACACTGGTCGACCGAATAAAAAGGCTGCCCCTAAAAAAGGCCGTACCAGTAGTAAAGAGCCGCAAAAGCATGCTGGAGTGAATGTCAATGCCGCTAAGTCAGCTGGTAATTTAGGCGCCAATCAATCTAAAAGTAAAGCGGGGCGAACTGCAAGTAAGGTTGCTAAATCAGGTAAGCCAAATCGGCCTACTGGAAAACCAGCTGGAACTAAGCCTCCAGTGCGAACCACTAAAGCGCGTCGTAAATAATTCGAGATCAAGTAAAAATGAAGCAAATATTAGTCGGTTTTCATGCAGTACAGGCGCGCTTAAGGGTTGATCCCGACAGCCTGAAGTCAGTCTATTTTGATCCTAGCCGACGTGACCGCCGTATGGGTGATTTTTTAAAGCAGGCAGAAGAGATTCTAGGTGAGCGATTGCATGCTGCTGATGCGGAGCGCCTACATAAATTAACGGGACACGATCGCCATCAAGGTGTAGTTGCTTTGGCTGAGAAGATGACCGTAGCGCGAACTATTACTGAAGTGGTAGAGGATGCACAGGGTAGTCAAGATAAAGTGATGTTCCTAGTGCTTGATGGTGTTACCGATCCCCATAATTTTGGAGCATGTTTGCGGGTAGCAGATGGCGCTGGAGTTGATGCGGTTGTGATTCCTAAAGATCGCTCAGCATCGATTAATGCTACTGTAAGCAAGGTTTCTAGTGGTGCTTCTGAAGTGATGCCGGTTATTACCGTGACGAATTTAGTGCGCAGCATGAAAGAAATGCAAGATGCTGGAGTGTGGTTGATTGGTACTGATGATGAAGCGCAGAAGTCTATTTACGATCTCGATCTCACTGGCCCCATTGGTATTGTGATGGGGGCAGAGGGTGAGGGTATGCGTCGCTTAACGCGAGAAACATGTGATAAGTTAGTGCGCATTCCCATGCAAGGAGTTGTGGAAAGCCTGAATGTTTCTGTTGCTAGTGGCGTATGCTTGTATGAGGCGTTGCGACAGCGCTTACTAAAGACCGAAAAATCATCCACTTAATTTTTTATTTCTTTTGAATTTATTTACTGAGAGCTGATTATGAAATGCAATATTGGACACACTGATCGCGTAGTACGCATGACCGTTGGCGTCACGTTGATGGGCTTAGCAGGTTTTGGCATTACTGGTGCCTGGGCATGGATTGGAATCATTCCTTTAGTCACTGGAATGATTGGCAATTGCCCGGCGTACAGTATTTTAGGTATTAATACCGCTAAAAAGTAAGGGCGGTTGATTTATTGGCGGATAAGCTGGTTAGATGGCCAATTGATTAACAAACTGCTCTAGCTGGGCAGGGGGTAGAGCCCCGCTGACGCGATGCACTTCCTTGCCATGCTTAAAGCCAGCAAGGGTAGGAATTGAGCGAATGTTAAATTGCGCCCCAAGCATCTGTTCTGATTCAGTGTCTACTTTGACAAATAGCACCTGATTGGCATGTGCAATAGCGCTTGCCTGAAAGGTGGGGGCAAACATCTTGCAGGGGCCGCACCATGGTGCCCAAAAATCGACAATGACTGGCAGCGAAGTTTGGGAAATGAGTTCCGAAAAGTTAGCTGTCGTTGCGTTTATTGGCAAAGAGAGCAAGTCCTGCTTGCAAGCTCCACAGGTGGGGCTTTGATTAAGTTTTTCGGCGGGAACGCGGTTTCCCTTGGCGCAATGTGGGCACTGAATAATCATCTGATCTCCTTCATCTATTTCCTAAAAATCATGCACTCAAGAGCGCTTCTAACTTTTCAGTATCAACGCAAAAATTACGAATACCTTCGGCCAACTTTTCAGTAGCCATTGCATCATTGTTTAGTTGTAGTCTAAAACTGGATTCATCCAATTTCAACTGGGTGATATTTTCATCAGCCAAGGCTTTGCTCGCATTGGCGCTGCTTAACTTCTCAGCAACAATCATTGTGCTGTCTTGTAGTTCGCTTAAAAGCTCAGGGCTGATGGTCAATAGATCGCAGCCTGCTAGCTCTAAAATTTGGCTGGTATTGCGAAAGCTAGCACCCATAATTTCAGTATTGATTCCAAAGTGCTTGTAATAGTGAAAAATTCTTTTTACTGAAGTAACGCCAGGGTCATTCGCACCACCATGATTGGCATCATTCCAATTGGCCCCTAGTTTTGCTTTGTACCAGTCCGTGATCCGACCAACAAAGGGTGAGATGAGTTGCGCTTTGACCGAGCCACAGGCGGCAGCCTGCACCAAGGAAAATAGCAATGTCATATTGCAATGAATCCCTTCAGACTCCAAAGCCTTGGCTGCCTGAATACCTTCCCAGGTTCCAGCTAACTTAATGAGGACACGCTGACGATCAACACCGTGAGACTCATATAAGGCGATGAGATGTTTAGCTTTCTGAATCGTGGCGGCAGTATCAAAAGAAAGGCGTGCATCTACTTCGGTAGAAACTCTTCCCGGAACAATCTTGAGGATCTCGAGACCAAAGGCAACCAAGATATAGTCCGCAAGCTCGCTTGGTTTCATTCCTGGATGCGCAGCTTTGATTCTTTGAACGAGCGCTTGATAATTGGCCTGTTGAGCCGCCTTGAGAATCAAGGATGGGTTGGTCGTGGCATCTTGAGGCTGAAATTTCTGCATCCGCTCAAAATCACCGGTATCAGCGACAACGGTGGTTAGTTTTTTTAATTGCTCGAGGGTGGAGTGGCTAGATGTCATCAGATTTCGTAATTTCAGTGAAGATTAATCGCAATGTAGAACTCAATATCATATGATAGACGGGTAAATCATCATATTCCAGCGTAAAAGGGTAGGTTAGTAAGCTATGAATCAAGATCAACTAAAGCAATTGGTGGGTGAGGGAGCCAGAGATGAGGTGCTCAAGTTGCCTGCTGGGCAAATTCTCGGGGTAGGAACTGGCTCAACTGCGAATTGTTTTATTGATGCTTTAGCGCCCCATAAGGACCATTTTGCTGGAGCCGTATCGAGTTCTAATGCCACTACGGAACGCCTGCTTAAACATGGCTTCACAGTTTTAGATCCCAATGATGTGAAAGATTTGCCAGCCTATGTGGATGGTGCTGATGAAATTGATTCTGCCGGAAACATGATTAAGGGTGGCGGAGGTGCTTTGACTCGGGAAAAAATCATTGCTTCGATGGCTCAGCAATTTATCTGTATCTGTGATGCTTCCAAGCAAGTCCCTGTATTGGGCACATTTGCCTTGCCAGTAGAAATCATTCCGCTCTCAAGAGGTGTTGTTACTAGAGAATTGGAAAAGCTGGGCGGTACCGTGAGCTTGCGCCTGTCTAAAGAAACTCGGTCGGATTTAGGTCAAACCCCCAGTCAAGCTTTTGTGACTGACAATGGGGGGTGGATCTTAGATGTAGCTGGTCTCAGAATTAGCGATCCATTAGCGCTTGAAGCGCAAATCAATCAAATCGCTGGGGTGATCACGGTAGGTCTATTTGCCAAAGAGAAGGCGGATATTCTCTTGGTGAGTAATGCGTCAGGCGTCAGTCGCCTGACTTTCTGAACTAGAGATTATTTCGCTTCATCTGCTGGTGGAACGTAGCCTTGCGCAGTATCTGCGCCACCTTCAAAGAAATACTTTTCAACTTGCTTGAGAAGGTATTGACGTGCACGTGGATCTGCCATATTGAGGCGGTTCTCATTGATTAGCATCGTTTGCTGTTTTAACCAGGCAGCCCAAGCTTCTTTGGAGACTTGATTCCAAATCTTTTTACCAAGGTCGCCAGGCAAGGGAGCAAAGTCCATCCCTTCAGCTTCTTTATTGAGTTTGATGCATTGAACCATGCGTGCCATCTGTAATACCTTTCAAAATCTGTAAATTGCAAATAGAAATACTTAGAGGTCTTTAGTAAGAACCATTGACTTGCGATCCCAGTTATAGATTTGCTTTCTTTCTTCGGGCAAATCATCGACTGAGGCGCGCTTAAAGCCGCGCTTGAGAAACCAGTGCTCAGTTCTGGTAGTCAGAACAAATAATTTCTTAATGCCTTCTTGTTTAGCTCTCATTTCAACCCGCTTAAGAAGGCGCTCTCCATCCCCAGAACCTTGAACATCTGGATCGACTGCCAAGCAGGCAAGCTCTCCCACACCATTGGGGAAGGGGAAGAGGGCTGCACAACCAAACAGCACCTTGTCGTGCTCGATGACGGAAAAGCGCTGGATATCACGCTCAATAACGTCTTGACCGCGGGCTGCCAAGATACCTTCTTCTTCTAATGGGCTGGTCAATTGCAAAATGCCACCCACATCATCTTGATTTGCTTCACGTAAATTCTCAATATCGGAGGAGGCTAGCATCATGCCAATACCATCATGGGTAAAGAGCTCTTCAAGCAGTGCACCATCCTGATTGCAGGGTAAGAAGTGAACACGGCTAACGCCGGCCCGAATAGCCCTACCAGCAATGTTGAGCAGGCTCTTCATGCCAATATCCATATCCTTATGCTGAGCAATGTATTCATGTAATTGCGGCATCGATAATTCGGTGATGTAGTCGCCCTCATTATCCTTGAGGCCTTGATAAGGACTTAAGAAAATCAACTTGTCTGCTTTAAGTGCTGCTGCAGTAGAAGCGGCTACATCTTCAAAGGCGAGATTAAATGCTTGACCTGTAGGCGAGAAGCCTAAAGGTGATAACAAAACGATCTTATTACTATCGAGCGATAACTTGATAGAGGTGGAATCTACCTTGCGAACTAAGCCGGTATGGACATAATCGATGCCTTCAACGACACCAACAGGCATAGCAGTAATAAAGTTGCCTGAGATGACAGAGATCCGGGAGCCTGCCATTGGAGTATTTGGTAGACCGCGGCTAAAGGCGGCCTCGATATCAAGACGTAACTCACCAGCAGCTTCTTTGACGCACTCTAATGCGGCAGCATCTGTAATCCGATAGCTGTGCATTGCACTTTTGCCGAACTGGCTTTTAATATTTCTGAGAGTAAGTTGCTCTTCAATCTGAGGGCGAATGCCATGCACCAGCACAATTCGCATACCCATCGCGTGAAGCATGGCAATATCTTCAATGAGGT
The DNA here is from genome assembly GCF_018687975.1 of Polynucleobacter sp. es-EL-1. Taxonomy (NCBI): domain Bacteria; kingdom Pseudomonadati; phylum Pseudomonadota; class Betaproteobacteria; order Burkholderiales; family Burkholderiaceae; genus Polynucleobacter; species Polynucleobacter sp. es-EL-1. Next base: position 1,050,453 of record NZ_CP061310.1, on the reverse strand, counting down.
TCTCAAGGCCGATTTCTTGAACGAGTTCGCCTGCAAAGGCAATGACAAAAGTCTTCTCGCGAAAACTATGAATGTAGGGAGCAACGTCACGCAACCATCCTACAAACGGAAAGTTAGAGCTTGATATTTCAGGGTTTGAGGGCGGGTTTGGTGCGTTTGTCGGCATAGTGAGAAAATTATAGGGTGCAAGAGCCTATAAACCAACAAAAACTCAAATCCATGGCTGCGACTGTGCCTGCTTCCAACACCCCACGATCTCTAGAAATTCGCTTTCCTGAGGAGTTGCCTGTCTCTGGGCAGCGTCAAATCATTAAAGATGCCCTAGCTACTCATCAGGTGGTCATTGTTTGCGGGGAGACTGGCTCCGGAAAGACAACCCAATTACCAAAGATTTGCTTAGACCTTGGTAGAGGCACCATCAACGGCGGCCGACTCATTGGCCATACTCAGCCTCGGCGCATAGCCGCGACCGCTACAGCCAAGCGTATTGCCCAGGAGCTGGGTTCCCCGATTGGTCAGGATGTTGGCTACCAGATTCGTTTTGCAGATAAATCGAGTCAAACAGCTTCAATCAAATTAATGACCGATGGAATCTTGCTTGCCCAGACTCAGCGGGACCCGCTGTTGAAGGAATACGATACCCTCATCATTGATGAAGCCCACGAACGTAGCCTCAATATTGACTTTCTCTTAGGCTATCTAAGGCAGCTTCTTCCCAAGCGCCCTGATCTGAAGCTCATCATCACCTCGGCAACCATTGATGCTAAGCGTTTTTCTGAGCATTTTGCGATTGGCGGCAAGCAGGCCCCTGTAATTGAAGTGAGTGGCAGATTATTTCCCGTGGAGCAGCGCTACGCTCCCTTAGAACCCGATGCCAAGCCGGATGGGAAAAAGGAGTCTAAAGAAGTATTGGAAATTCCAGAAGCCGTTGCACAGGCAATTGCCAATGTCTGGCGCGAAGGAGCGGCAGGCGCTGGAGATGTTCTCGTGTTTCTTCCTGGTGAGCGGGAGATTCGGGATTGTGCTGAAGCTCTGCGCAAGGATCCTATTTTGCAGCAGCGCTTTCACCCCGAGATTTTGAGCCTATTTGCTCGCCAGTCAGTATCAGAACAAGAGCGTGTATTTAATCCGGGCAATGGACGCAGAATTATCCTCACTACCAACGTTGCCGAAACATCCTTAACCGTCCCCAATATTCGTTATGTGGTTGATAGTGGTTTAGCTAGGGTTAAACGCTACTCTTATCGCAATAAAGTCGAGCAATTACAAATAGAGCCAATTTCTCAAGCGGCTGCCAATCAAAGGGCTGGGCGATGCGGTCGTGTTGCAGATGGTATTTGTATTCGACTCTACAGCGAACAAGATTATTTAAGTCGCCCTAAATTTACTGATCCCGAGATCCTTCGCAGCTCACTAGCCGCAGTTTTACTGCGCATGAGTTCTTTGCGTTTACCAAAAATTCAAGATTTTCCCTTCATTGATAAACCCCTTGGTAGAGCCATTGCGGATGGCGTGCAGCTTTTAGATGAGCTAGGGGCAATCGTCTATGAGGATAGTGAAGTTGGTCAGGATAGGGATGAGGGCAAGCACTTTAAGTTAACCGCCATTGGTAAGCAACTAGCTGACCTTCCTCTCGATCCCCGTATCGGCCGGATGTTGCTTGCTGCAAAAGATCAAAACGCCTTACGCGAAGTGACCATTATTGCTTCAGCCTTGGCTACCCAAGATCCACGTGAGCGCCCCATGGAGCAAACTGCTGCAGCCGATCAAGCGCATCTCCAGTTTGCTGATGAGCGTTCAGAATTTCTGAGTTTTGTGAAATTATGGGATTGGTATCAAGATGCTTTAAAGCACAAACATAGCAATCGCCAATTGGAAGCTGTGTGCCGCTCTAAGTTTTTATCCCCAAGACGCTTGCGAGAGTGGCGCGATGTGCATGGTCAACTGCATACGATGTTGGGTGAGAAGGGGTGGAAAGAAAATGCTCTGGCTGCTACTTATGAGCAAGTACATTTATCTCTTCTTACTGGCCTTCTCGGTTATGTCGCGAAAAAAGAAGAAGATGAAAAGTCTCAAGAGCGCGGCAGTAAAACAGGTGGGTACATCGGTGCACGAGGAATTCGTCCATTTATTTGGCCAGGCTCTACTATTGGCAAAAAAGCAGGAGCATGGATCTTAGCTGGTGAGCTTCAGGAAACCAATCGCATGTATGCCAGAACGATTGCAAAGATTGAGCCGCAGTGGGTAGAAAAGGTCGCCGCACACCGTCTGGTGAAATCCTTGAGCGATCCCTTCTGGGATAGCCGCCAGGGTGAAGTCATGGCATTTGAGCGTGGCACTTTATATGGCCTGCCCATCTATCATGGACGACGAGTTCGTTATGAGTCTCACAACCCGGATGAAACCCGTGAGTTATTTATTAAATATGCTCTAGTACAAGAAGAGTTATTTGGACGCATGGATTCTCCAGCCTTAATGCGCGAAACAGAGGCGAGTGCTAAAAAACAATATCCAGGGTTCTTTGAATTTTTCTGGCATAACCGTAGGCTTATAAAGGAAATTGAGGCGCTTGAACACCGTTCACGTCGACCTGATGTGCTGGTAGATGATGAGCTGTTATTTGCTTTTTATGACTCGCGTATTCCAAAAGAGGTGCGCAGTAGAGAGTCGATGAAGGCCTGGCTAAAGCATACCAATCAATCTAGCGCTGACAACAAACCAAGTCCTGATTTGGAATTACGCCTTGCGAAAGCCGACCTGATGCGTCATGAGGCCGCAGGAATAACAGTAGATCGTTACCCCAAAAAAATGATGGTAGGTGGTGGCGAGCTCGCTTTGACATACCACTTTGAGCCCGGAAGTCCTAAAGATGGGGTAACACTCATTATTCCTCTAACGCTCCTTAATCAAGTGGATGGCCGACGTTGCGAATGGCTGGTTCCCGGTATGTGTGAGGAGAAGGTACAACTACTCCTCAAATCCTTGCCGCAGAAATTGCGCCGTCATTGTGTGCCTTTACCTGAGTATGCAAAATCGTTCTTAGAGCGTGCGCTCGAAGAAAAGCGGTTTGGAGTTGGAGACTTCTTGGATAGCCTTATCAGTGATATTCGTAAAGAACTTGGGCTTGAAATCAAGCGTACCGACTTTAGACCAGAATCTTTACCCCTGCATTTATCCATGAACTTTCGTTTAGTGGATGAGCATGGTCGTCAACTCGAGTTGGAGCGTAACCTTGCCAGGTTGCGTTCTGAGTACGGGCAAACTGCGAGAACTGCATTTCAGGCAATTGCCCAACAAGCCGCCCAAGAAGAGTTGGGAGTAGACATTGCACCTCCTAAATCACACCCATCGGCAAATAAGACGACGACTTCTGCAGTAAGAACAGTGGAGCAGGGTGGCTATCGCAGCTGGGACTTTGGTGAATTGCCCGAAACTCTGGAAATCCAAAAAGGAAATCGCACCCTTTTTGGCTATCCCGCTTTAGTGGATCGTACAGAGTTCTGTGACCTCGAAGTATTCGATGATCTTGTGGAGGCCCGCAAGCATCATTGGCAAGGCCTACGCCGTCTATTTGCACTCTCAAATAAAGATACTTTAAAAGCACTGCAAAAGCAGTTACCGGGCCTGCGTGAATTAGGACTGTTATTTATCAATGTCGGCTCGGTAGAGAGTTTGATCGAGCAAATTCTCAATCTTGCGCTTGAGCGCGCCTTCATGAATGATCCACTACCTACGAATGCCGAGCAGTTTGCAGAGCGATTGCAAGCAGGTAAGCCAAGACTGGCCTTAATTGCTCAAGAGCTTGCTAAACATACCCTGGCCTCCTTACAAGCTTATGCTGATTTACAGAAAAAATTGGCTCAAGCAAAGGCCGCATCACCGAATGCGTTTGTAGATATTCAGTCACAAGTGCAGGGTTTGGTATTTCCTAAAATGGTTGCCGATATCCCCTATGAGCAGCTGGTCCACGTCCCTCGGTATCTCAAGGCAATTGCCCTGCGGATTGATAAGCTAAGAGCTAATCCCAGCAGGGATGCTCAGTGCCAGAAAGATTGGGAGTCGGTTGCAAGACCTTGGCAAAAGCTGATTGGGGGAAATCGTGGTTCGGCTGCCTATGCCATCGAGCAAGACCAGGCGCTCATGGATTTTCGCTGGCAATTAGAGGAGTTAAGGGTAGCTTTGTATGCGCAAAAGCTCAAGACTCCTAGCCCCATGTCTTTAAAGCGCCTTGAAAAGATCTTGGCTAGCTTGCGATAAGTCAATGGGACTGCAAATAGAGGGGGTTTTGACCCCGTGGAATGCTTACAATGATGGGTATGCAAACATTTCTCGCTAATCAAATAATGGGCATTATTTCTACCTTTGCAATTTTTTCTTGCCTGGCTCTTCCCAGCCTCGCTTTTGCACAGACTAGTCCCGTATCTGTGTCAAAGGGTGAGCCTAAAATAGCTGTTGTACTCAATTCAGGTGAAGCAACGGTGAGTCTGATTGATATGCCTACTCGTACAGTAATCAAAACTGTTGCAGTCGGTAAAGAGCCGCATCACTTGATGTTGACCCCAGACGAAAAAACTCTATTAATTGCTAATGCTGCTGGCAACGACGTCGATCTCATGAATCCAGTGAGCGGTGAGTTGACCGGAAAAATCCCCAATATTATTGATCCTTATCAAATTGGCTATTCACCAAATCATAAGTGGTTTGTTGCCAATGGCAATCGCCTTGATCGGGTCGATGTTTATCAAGCGCAGGGCGCAGATCTGAAGTTGGCTAAATCTATTAAATTAGGAAAAACACCAAGTCATGTTGCGTTTACTGCTGATAGCAAAATTGCATTCATCACATTACAAGACTCGAATGAATTAGCGGCGATTGATTTAGATACTCAGGCCGTCCTTTGGAAAATGAGGACTGGTAAATTGCCTGCCGGGATTTGGATGACTCCTGGTGAGCAATATATCTTAGTTGGCCTGACCGGTGAAGACAATGTTCAAGTGATTGATTGGAAGAATCAGAAAGAAGTGAAGCGTATTTACACGGGTAAGGGCGCTCATAATTTCCGACCTTTGGGCGATAAAAAGCATGTCTTCTTGAGTAACCGGGTAGCCTCAACTATTAGCCTCATCAATATGCAGACGCTGGAGAAGGTGGGCGATATTACTGGTCTTCCAGCCGGTCCCGATGATATGGAAATTACGCCGGATGGTAAGACGCTCTGGGTGACCTTACGGTTTTCTAAAAAGGTTGGGGTGATTGATATTCCCTCAATGAAATTAATGACTGTTATTCCGGTAGGCAAGTCTCCTCACGGCGTTTTCTTCATGCCGCGTGCTGGTTGGGAATGATCGCCTCTTAATGCGTGTACGCCTTTCTTTTGCCTCTTACCTAACGATCGCATTCCTATCGATTTGGCCTTCGCTTGGACTCGCAGTAGAGGGATCCTGCCAAAAAACAATTTATCTCACTTTTGATACGGGCAATATGTCTGTTGCGCAGACAGTTGCTGATATCTTGAACCGTCAACAGGTCAAAGCAACTTTTTTCTTGGCTAATGAAAAAACTACTCAAGGTAATTTTTCGCTCGATGATGCCTGGAAGGGTTACTGGCAAGAGCGCGTGAAAGAAGGGCATCATTTTGGTAGCCACACCTTTGATCATGTGTATTTCATTAAAGATGGCCCCATTGGAGAGGTCTATGCTAAACCTCAGTTTGGTAGTAAATCTGGATCTACTCTGTTGTATAACGAAGCGAGTTACTGCCGAGAGATTCGCAGAGTGGACGATCGCTTTAAGGAGCTTACGGGGACGCATATCCAAAAAATTTGGCGTGCACCCGGTGGTAAGACTTCGCCGCGCTTATTAAGAATGGGTAGTCAATGTGGATTTGAGCATTTTGGCTGGAATCCAGCTGGCTTTCTGGGTGACGAGTTATCTTCACAAACGCACCCAAATAGCGTGCTGCTAGACCGAGCTACAAAGAATTTAGCTGATGGCGATATTGCTATGGCGCATTTGGGTATTTGGTCCCGAAAAGACCCTTGGGCTCCCGCAGTCTTGGAGCAATTGATCGTGAACCTTAAAAAACGTGGATTTTGCTTTGGAACGCTACCTAAACAGAATAAATAAGCCACAATATTAAGTATGGCGTTCAGCACTTTATCCTCCAGCATATCGGATGCGTACGCGCGTGTTCAAGAATTCATTTTCTCTGAAATAGTCTCTCCCATCCTATATCAATTCAACCTCATCGCTTGGGCAGAAGATGCATATGATGGCATTGACTGGTTTCTGTTTGGCTGCATGCAAATCTTGCTGATTTTTTTAATATTGCGCACTTGGGAAAGGGTGGCGCCTGCAGAGCCTCAAGAGCATTTTGCTAAATCGAGCAAAGCCGATGTGATTTACACCTTATTTCATCGCTTAGGAATTTTTCACGGACTTATTTTTATTGCTTTATCGGGATTCTTTTTTGAGATCGATGCGGTCTTGCATGATTTCCGTTTTGGCAGGCTGAATGTGGAGTCTTGGTATCCGCCCATTACTGCGATTCCATTAGTGAGTTTCTTTATCTACTTCGTGATGCTTGATTTTGTGGAGTATCTCTACCATCGCGCATCACATACCTTTCATTGGTGGTGGCAATTGCATGCACTGCATCATAGTCAGACTGTCATGACAGCATGGTCTGATGATCGTAATCACGTTTTGGATGACATCATGCATGCGGTTGTATTCGCTTTCTTTGCCCTCTTGTTTGGAGTATCTCCAAGCCAATTTATTATATTGGTGGTGCTTAGTCAGCTGATTCAAAGCTGGCAACATGCAAATATCAAAGTCAATCTTGGTCCATTACAGTATGTGATCGTATCGCCGATGTTTCATCGCTTGCACCATGCGGTTGGTTATGGTTATGAGTCACAAGGCAAGCCTGGTGTCTTAGGCGGTTGTAACTTTGGCGTCCTTTTTCCTTGGTGGGATATGTTGCTAGGCACTGCCATCTTCTCCAAGGAAGCATACCCAACCGGTGTTAAGAATTTATCGGTTTCCCACAATGTATTTCATCAGCAATGGCAATGCTTTAAGCATGCAGTTCGTGCATTTAAAGCAAAGCATTGATCAACCATAAGGTTTAGAGTAATCCCATATGGATAGTTTCCAACAAGTCTTTAAGTCCTTTGGACTTGCGATGGTCGGAACCATGCACCCTAAGATGCTGTGGTTTAGCTTGCGCCCATTTTTGATTGTGTCGATTTTATGGGGATGCTTAATTTGGTTGACATGGACCCCAGCATTAGAAGTTCTCGGTAACTTTTTAACCACCTCTATCTTTACGAGTTGGATTCAAGACGGTTTGATTTGGGCTGGCTTTGAAAACGCGAGAGCATGGATTGCACCATTATTTTTTGTGATGCTCTTGATCCCATTGATTTCTATTAGCTTATTGGTATTCATTGCATTTACAACGGTGCCAGCGATTGTGAATAAGGTGTCTCGTCAGACGGCTTACCAGGGTCTTGACAGAAAAAAGGGTGGCGGCCTTTTTGGTAGCTTCATGTATACGATTTGGTCGGCGCTGATTTGTTTGGCCTTAGTGATGCTGACGTTACCGGTTTGGTGGATTCCACCTTTGGTTGCTGTATTACCCCCATTGTTGTGGGGATGGCTAACCATGCGTTTAATGTCGTATGACGTGCTGGCTCAACATGCCAGCCCAGAGGAGCGTGACATATTGCTAGAAAAGTATCGGTGGCCTTTGTTATCTATGGGCATCATCTCGGGCATGCTAGGCGCTGTCCCCACTTTTTTCTGGGCAACATCGGCTCTGGCCTTGGTGTTATTTCCCATTGTGAGCTTTGTGGCGCTATGGGTGTATTCCGTAATCTTTGTTTTTGCCGCTTTATGGTTCACCCACTTTTTGCTAGACGCTCTAAAGGTTTTGCGAGAAGAGGAGCTCAGCAAGTCCTTAACTATTGAGTCTCGCGTGATTAATATGGAGTTGCCTTACGATGGTTGATGTGCAAAAAAACGTTTCGATTGATGCACCACAAGTTCCGATGCGTCGCTTTGGTTTGATTGTGATTGGCGATGAGATTTTGTCCGGTCGTCGTCAAGATAAACACTTCAGTAAATTAATAGAACTACTCAACGAGCGTGGGCTCAGTTTATCTTGGGCTAAATATGTCGCTGACGATCCGGAGCAGATCACGGCAACTCTGAAAGAAAGCTTTGCTAGTGGTGATGTGGTGTTTAGCACCGGCGGCATTGGTGCCACTCCGGATGATCACACCCGTCAATGTGCGGCACTTGCTTTAGGTACCACAACAGAGTTGCATCCCACCGCTCAAGAATTAATTGCAGGTCGCATTCAGTCTATGGCCGAAGGTGATCCGATTAAAGCAGACCTTTCTACTTCTGAGAATCAACACCGTTTCAAAATGGGTGAGTTTCCGATTGGCAGCGACATCATCCCAAATCCCTATAACCAGATTCCTGGCTTTCGTATTCATGAACACCATTTCTTGCCGGGTTTCCCGGTCATGGCGGCGCCCATGATGGCATGGTGTTTAGACGAGCATTACTCTGACTTATTTCATCGCGAGAATTGGGCTGAGCAAAGTTTTATTGTTCCCAAGGGTATTGAATCCACTTTAACCCCTCTCATGGAGCGTATTGAGGCTGATTTTCCTGGGGTGAAGGTCTTTAGTCTGCCTTCTGTGGGAGATGCTACTCGAGGAGGGGTTTACGCTCAACGGCATATTGAATTAGGCATCAAAGGTAATGCCAATCTTCTGGAGAGCGCTTGGACAGCTTTGCGAACAGGCACCCAGGCTTTGGGCTATGAAATTCATGATATCCCGCAATCCTAATATGCACTTTATTGGTGCATATTAACCAATTTTTAGGTTTTAGAGGGGTATTTCAGCACTTAAACAGTGCAATAATGGAAGTTCCCATTTGTTTGCTTCAGTAAATTAGATACATCCCAAGGGCATGTTTGATGCCTGGAATGAACAAGGGTGTACACCTTAAGTTTGTATTCCGAATTTAGTTAATAGAGGAGATTTGCATGACGAAGACCGTCGCCGATGTGATGAAGTTAGTTAAAGAGAAAGAATGTACTTTCGTTGATTTCCGCTTTGTTGATACAAAGGGTAAAGAGCAACATACCACTGTGCCTATCTCTGCCTTTGACGAAGATAAATTTGAGAGCGGTCATGCATTTGACGGTTCTTCTATTGCTGGTTGGAAGGGTATTGAAGCGTCTGACATGTTGTTGATGCCTGATCCAACAGCTTGCTATATTGACCCATTCTATGAAGAGCCAACTTTGGTAATCACATGTGATGTGATCGAGCCATCCGATGGTAAAGGTTACGATCGTGACCCACGCTCTATTGCTAAACGTGCTGAGTCTTATTTGAAGAGCACTGGCTTGGGTGATACCGCTTACTTTGGCCCAGAGCCAGAATTCTTTATTTTTGACGGCGTCCGTTGGGGTGCTGACATGCAAGGTTGCTTCGTTAAGGTAGATTCTGAAGAGGCTCCATGGTCATCAGGTGCCGAAATCGAAGGCGGCAACACTGGCCACCGTCCAGGTAAAAAAGGCGGCTACTTCCCAGTTGCTCCAGTGGATACATTCCAGGACATGCGTTCTGAAATGTGTTTGATCCTCGAATCTTTGGGCATTCCAGTTGAAGTTCATCACCATGAAGTTGCTGGTCAAGGCCAAAACGAATTGGGTACAAAGTTCAGCACATTAGTTGAGCGCGCTGACTGGACTATCTGGCAAAAGTACGTTGTTCAAAACGTTGCTCATGCATACGGTAAGACAGCAACATTTATGCCTAAGCCTATCGTTGGCGATAACGGTTCTGGTATGCACGTTCACCAATCTATTTGGAAGAACGGCGAGAACTTGTTTGCTGGTAACGGTTACGCAGGTTTGTCAGAGTTCGCATTGTTTTACATCGGCGGCATCATCAAGCACGCTAAGGCATTAAATGCGATTACTAACCCAGGTACAAACTCATACAAGCGTTTGGTGCCAGGTTTTGAGGCTCCAGTGAAATTGGCTTACTCAGCACGCAACCGTTCTGCTTCAATCCGTATTCCACACGTTTCTAGCCCCAAGGGTCGTCGTATTGAAACGCGTTTCCCTGATCCATTGGCTAACCCATACCTCTGCTTCTCCGCATTGATGATGGCTGGTTTAGATGGTGTTCAGAACAAGATTCATCCAGGCGAAGCTGCTGACAAGAACTTGTACGACTTGCCACCAGAAGAAGATGCAAAGATCCCAACCGTTTGTGCAAGCTTAGAAGAAGCACTGGCTGCACTCGATAAAGACCGTGAGTTCTTGACTCGTGGTGGTGTCTTTACTGATTCTATGATTGATGCCTATATCGCATTGAAGATGGAAGATGTCACACGTTTCCGTATGACAACTCATCCGATCGAATTCGATATGTACTACTCCCTGTAAGCGAAGGAGAGATGTTGAGCGCAGGTCTGTTGCGCAATTCGTTCAAAGGGGCAGCTTCGGCTGCTCCTTTTTTTCCGACATTGCTTGACCAAATGCCCAATGCCATCGTGGTATTCGAGGCAGAAAACCAGCAATTGGTTTATGTGAATCCAGCTGCAGAGTCGGCTTTAGATCTTTCACGTAAATCACTTGAGGGTCAATCTGTGCGCGATTTATTTGGCGATAACCCTTCATTAAAATCGATGATTGAAGAGGTTCAAGTAGGGCATGTGTCTGCACAGCGTCAAGAGATGGTGCTGCATTCATTGCCAGGAAGTATTCATCAAGACTCTATCCCGGCTCACGTGGTCATTGCCAGTCTTGAAGATCCTGCTTTGATCATGATGGAGTGGTTCCCAATTGATCAGCAGTTACGTAGTGAGCGCGATGAGCGTGTCACTCAGCAGGTAGAGGCCAATAAGCAGTTAATGCGTAACTTAGCGCATGAAATTAAGAACCCTTTAGGTGGCATTCGTGGGGCAGCGCAATTACTGGAGTTTGAGCTTCCTGAAAAAGGTTTGCGTGAATACACCCAAGTCATTATTAAAGAGTCTGATCGCCTGCAAACTCTGGTAGATCGCTTGCTCGCACCGCATCGTAAAGCGCATGCGATGGAGTCATTTAATGTGCATGAGGCTCTTGAGAGAGTACGCAGTCTAGTGCTAGCCGAATTCCCCAAAGGTCTGCGGATTATTCGCAACTACGATACCAGTCTTCCAGAAGTATTGGGTGACCGTGAGCAGTTAATCCAGGCCGTTCTTAATATTGCCCACAATGCTGCCCAAGCCCTTGCTGAAGAAATCCGTCAAGGCATTGCGCAGATTGAGTTAAAGACACGGGTAGCGCGTTCGGTCACCATCTCAAAGCAGCGCTACAAGATGGCAATGGACTTACATGTGATTGATAACGGCCCAGGTATTCCTGAGGATATCCGTGAACGCATCTTTTTCCCCTTAGTTTCTGGACGCGAGGGCGGTAGTGGTCTTGGCCTCACTTTAGCTCAAACGTTCGTACAACAACATCAAGGCTTTATTGCCTGTGACAGTCGCCCTGGGCGCACTGACTTTCATATTCAAATTCCATACCGTAAGCAGGAGAAAGTATCATGAAACCCGTTTGGATCGTGGACGATGACCAATCAATTCGTTGGGTGCTTGAAAAAGCATTAACGCGTGAAAATATTGCGCATAAAAGCTTTTCTAATCCCAATGATGTTTTAGATTCTTTAGATAAAGAGACGCCCGCTGTATTGATTTCAGATATTCGTATGCCTCGTGGTAATGGTCTTGATCTTTTACAGAATGTAAAGGAAACCCATCCTTTATTGCCTGTCATTATCATGACGGCCTATTCGGATTTAGATTCAGCCGTATCCTCATTGCAAGGGGGTGCATTTGAATATTTAACAAAGCCATTTGATATTGATAAGGCAATTGAGTTGATTCGCCGCGCAATGGAGCAAAGTGAGCGTAATCAATCCGGCAATAAAGAAGTCAATGGTTGGCGGCAGGACTCGACAGAGATTATTGGTCAAGCACCCGCCATGCAAGAAGTATTTAGGGCTATTGGACGCCTTGCCCAATCGCATTCCACCGTATTAATTACCGGTGAATCTGGAACTGGCAAAGAGTTAGTGGCTCAGGCTCTGCATAAACACAGCCCAAGAGCAAAGGGACCCTTTGTGGCCTTTAGCACTGCAGCAGTTCCTAAAGATTTATTAGAGTCAGAATTGTTTGGCCACGAGCGTGGCGCATTTCCTGGGGCATTAACTTTGCGCCGTGGACGTTTTGAGCAGGCCGATGGTGGGACTTTATTTCTTGATGAAATAGGGAGCATCCCATTTGATCTGCAAACACGTATTTTGCGCGCCTTAACTGATGGGCACTTTTATCGTGTTGGTGGCCAAGATCCGATTAAAGCAAATGTACGCATCATTGCCTCGACTCATCAAAACTTAGAGGCGCGGGTTGCTGCTGGAGCTTTTAGAGAAGATCTCTTGCATCGCCTAAATGTGATTCGTCTACGGATGCCTGCATTAAGGGAGCGTATTGAAGACATTCCGGTGCTGGCTCGATACTTTATGCTCTCATGTGCTAAATCCTTAGGCGTTGAACCGAAGAAGTTATCGGATGAAGTGCTGAAAGATATTAGCGCCATGCCATTTCCGGGCAATGTGCGTCAATTAGAAAACCTCTGTCATTGGTTAACTGTGATGACTCCCTCTAATGTGATTGGCGTCAGTGATTTGCCGACCGACATTCTGGCAGAGACTTCCGAACAACCCGTGATCTTGGAAGGTGAATCTTCTCCAGCTATTTCAAATGTTGCCAGAGTGTCCTCAGTAGATTGGGAGAGTGGCTTAGGTCGTTTGGCAGTCAAGATGCTTCAGGATGGAGAACAAGAGGTTTACGATGTGCTTTGCTCTAAATTTGAGAAGGCAGTTTTGCAGGCCGCACTAGAAGTTACAAGAGGAAGGCGAGTCGAAGCTGCCCAGCGCTTAGGTATTGGGCGCAATACGATTACGCGCAAGTTGCAGGAGCTTGGTATCGATGACTGATTCAGTGAGGATTGCAGCATGGAATGTGAACTCTCTTAAGGTTCGTTTGCCTCAAGTGCTTCAATGGCTACAAGATCAGGAACAAGCAAAGCAGCCTATTGATGCTCTATGTCTGCAGGAGCTTAAATTAACAGATGAAAATTATCCCCATCAAGCATTAGAAGATGCGGGTTATACAAGCTTAGTTGCTGGCCAAAAAACCTATAACGGCGTAGCCATTATTGTTCGTCGTGCTGCCTTAGCGCCAACGGCCACGGATACCGCCACCACTTTTTTAAAGCCAGTACGAAATATTCCCCATTACGTGGATGATCAACAGCGTATTTTGGCAGCTACCATCTGCTTTAAGGGTATGCAGCCCATGCGTCTTATTTCGGCCTACTTTCCCAATGGACAGTCGCTCGATAGCGATAAATTTATTTACAAACTCTCATGGCTTCAGGCTTTAGAAAATTGGCTTAAACAAGAATTAAATGAAAATCAGCGCTTAGCCTTATTGGGCGACTTTAATATTGCACCCACTGATAACGATGTTCATGATCCTTCTAAATGGATCGGGCAAAACTTGGTGTCCCCGCAAGAACGAGAGGCGTTTGCTCGGCTCATTAATTTGGGTATGCACGACTCTTTCAGAATGTTTGAGCAGGCCCCTAAAGCCTTTAGTTGGTGGGATTATCGGATGATGGGCTTTAGACGTAATGCAGGGATGCGTATCGACCATATATTGCTCAGTGATGCACTCAAGGATAAGTGCATCGCTAGCGTGATTGATAAGCAGCCTCGCACCTGGGAGCAACCCTCTGATCATGCTCCCGTGATTGCGCAGCTAAAGCCTTAACTATCCCGCTAACCCACCGTGGCGCAGTAGCGCATCAACACTGGGCTCTCGGCCACGAAAAGCCTTGAATGACTCGGCGGCAGGGCGACTGCCACCCACTTCTAGAATTTCCCTGCGATATCGTTTTCCAGTGTCTGCATCTAACACGCTGCCGGTTAGCTTGGCGGCCTCCTCAAAAGCAGAGTAAGCATCGGCTGATAGCACTTCAGCCCACTTGTAGCTGTAGTAACCCGCTGCATATCCACCGGCAAAAATATGGCTAAAGGTATTAATCCAGCGCGAGATTGCGGGCTGTGGAACGACATTAAAGTCTGCTGCAATTTCACGAGACACCTCAAGAACCGCAGAACCCTGCGCCTTCTCTGCATTAAAAGAGGAGTGGAGTCTCCAGTCCGTCAATGACATGACGATTTGACGTAAAGTCATTAAGCCATTTTGGAAATTTTTAGCGGCAAGTATTTTGTTAAACAGTTCTTGTGGCAAAGGCTTACCTGTATCGACATGGGCGGTCATTTTTTCAAGGACCTCCCATTCCCAGCAGAAGTTTTCCATAAACTGGCTCGGTAATTCAACGGCATCCCATTCAACGCCATTGATGCCTGATACACCTAACGCGCTGACCTGGGTTAATAGGTGATGAAGACCGTGACCACTTTCATGGAATAGGGTAATGACATCATCATGGGTGATTGTCGGAGGCCGTAGGACGCCATTGACTTTGACGGGCGGGGCAAAGTTACAAACTAAGTAAGCAACTGGGATCTGAATTTCACCATTGGGTAATTCTCTACGTCCGCGGGCATCATCCATCCAAGCGCCACCCCGTTTTCCTGGGCGGGCGTAAGGATCAAGATAGAAGTAGGCGCGGATATTGCCATCAAGATCTTTAACGCTAAATGATTGCACATCATCATGCCAACTAGGCAAGTCAGCTGCTTCGATGCGCACACTAAAGAGTGTTTGAATGACACCAAATAAACCATCCAAGACTTTAGGAAGGGGAAAGTACTGCTTGAGTTCATTCTCTGAGAAAGAGTAGCGCTCTTGCTTGAGTCGTTCGGCTACGAAGGCGTTATCCCAAGGCTCAACCCCATCTTCTAGTCCTAGAGTGGTTTTGGCAAATTGGCAAAGCTCATCCCAATCCCTCTGAGCAAAAGGTTTTGCCTTATGCGCAAAGTCTGTCAGAAAGAAGTCAACCTCTTGCACATCATTGGCCATTTTCGGCGCCAAACTCAAAGCGGCAAAGTTATCAAAGCCGAGCATATTGGCTTCTTCATGGCGTAAACGCAATTGCTCAAGCATGTTTTGGGTGTTATCCCAATCTAATTTACCTTGACTATATTGAGGGGCGAGTTCAGATGCCCGAGTCACATAGGCCTCATACATCAGACGTCTGAGGTCTCGATTCTCGCAATATTGCATGACTGGGTAATAGGATGGAAAGTGCAAGGTAAAAGCCCATCCCTGAAGATTCTTTTGCTGAGCTGTATCGGCAGCGGCTGCTTTTACATCTTCTGGCAGGCCAACTAGCTGAGCTTCATCAGTCACGAGATGTACAAAGCCATCTGTCGCATCTAAGACGTGATCAGAAAAGGCTTTCCCTAAATTTGCTTGCTCGTCTTGAATTTGAGCAAAGCGTGGCTTTAATTCATCTGAAAGCTCAGCCCCTCCCAGACGAAAATCACGCAATGAGTTTTCAATAACCTTTTTCTGTGCAGCACTTAAATGTTTGAACTCGTCACTTTGACCTAGTTTTTTGAACTTGTCATATAGGGCTAGGTTTTGACCGAGGCTAGAAAAGAAAGCGGTTACCTTGGGCAACATTTCGCCATAGGCGCTTCTTAATTCTGGTGAGTCGGCAACACTATTGAGATGAGAAATTACCCCCCAAGAACGCCCTAGGGCTTCAGTAGCATCTTCTAATGGTTCGGCAAGATCATTCCAGTGTGCGGGCGCACTTGGATCAACGGCATGATCAACCGCAAGCTGAGCATTTTCAAGCAAGAACTCAATGGCTGGCTTAATGTGAGCGGGATTGATTTCCCGGTAATGGGCAATGCCACGACCAAAAGAAATTAAAGGATTTTTTGCGAGTTCAGCAGAAGGGGTTTTATAGGTAGCATGTGTCATCCCTCTAGCTTAATGGACTGCACAATTTTTTGCCGAGAATTCAAAACCCGCGGACCAAAAGACTAGAGCTTGGCTGCCTTTTCAGCGGCTTCAAGGGTGTTCATCAGGAGCATCGTGATAGTCATGGGTCCAACACCTCCTGGAACTGGTGTAATCCAGCCGGCAACGTATTGAGCAGCATCAAAATCAACGTCACCGCATAACTTACCATCTGGTAGTCGGTTAATGCCAACGTCAATCACCACTGCACCATGCTTGACCATATCGCCCGTGATCATTTTAGGTTTACCAGTAGCTACAACCAAAATATCGGCATCCTTGGTGTGATGAGCGAGATCTCTGGTTTTACTATTGCAAATGGTTACTGTAGCGCCTGCTTGTAAAAGGAGCATCGCCATTGGTTTGCCGACAATATTGGAGGCGCCCACAATCACCGCGCGTGCACCACGTATGGGATAGTCAATGCTTTCTAGAATCTTCATGCAGCCATAAGGTGTACAAGGCTTGAACTCCGGTTGACCAACCATCAGAGCGCCAGCATTGGCAACATGAAAGCCATCGACGTCTTTTTCCGGGGCAATGGCCTCTAGAACTCTTTCAGAGGCAATATGTTCTGGCAAGGGGAGCTGTACCAAAATGCCATGTATAGCAGGGTCAGCGTTTAGGGTGGCAATACGGGCTAGTAATTCTTCTTCACCAAGGTCAACCGAATAGCGCTCTAGGACTGAATGAAAACCAACATCTTCACAGGCCTTCACCTTATTGCGAACATAAACCTGGCTGGCGGGATTATCGCCAACGACAATAACCGCTAGGCCTGGACGTCGATCTTTAGCAGTAACAATAGCGCCGCGGGCAGCAATTTCAGTGCGAAGCTTTTTAGAGAGAGCATTTCCATCAAGTAACTGTGCAGGCATGGCAAAAATTTAGTTAGGCTGTGGATCGGAAAGAGCGAGACGCAGAAGGTCGGCAACAGTATTGACGTTTAATTTCTCCATAATATTGGCGCGGTGCGCTTCAACAGTCTTAATGGAGATGCCAAGGTCATCTGCAATTTGTTTATTTAGGCGGCCTGCAACAATGCGCTCTAATACTTGACGCTCACGACCAGTGAGCTTGCTGAGCAAACTCTGAGTTACTTTTCTTTGGCTTGCTTGAGAGTAGTCAACACGCGCTTTTGCAAACATGCGATCAACCAAGGCACAAAGATCATTTTCCTTAAAAGGCTTTTCAATAAAATCGACCGCACCACGTTTCATTGTAGATACTGCCATGGAGACATCACCATGGCCTGTGATGAAAGCAACCGGCATCGGTAAGTTTTCACTAATTAAACGTTCTTGTAATTCAAGGCCAGACATACCGGGCATACGAACATCCAAAATAGCACAAGATATAGTGGATTTATCAGTGCTTTGTAAAGACTGCAAAAAACGTTCTGCGCTAGCATGACAACGAACTACATAACCATTACTCTCTAGCAACCAGGTCAAAGAATCACGCACTGCCTCATCATCATCGACAACATAAACCACTTCGGCTTGGTTTGATTTGGTGGCGGAACTGAGGTTCATATTTGCTCTCACAGAGAATTCACAAAGGTATAGGGTTAAATATTAGCTTGAGACCCGGGGGTTTCAAGAGGTAAGAGTATTGTAAAGCTGCAGCCGGAGCGCTTGGTATGTTCTGCATCCATGAGATTTTTGGCCCAAAGGCGACCTTGATGGGATTCGATGATAGAGCGGCAAATATTGAGGCCCATACCCATACCATCATTTTTGGTGCTAAAAAATGGCTCAAACATGCGTTCGATCACGGAATCTGCAATACCAGCCCCTGCATCGGTAACTTGGATGCGGAGCATGGCTGGAAATATGCTGGTGTCCAGATCGGCTGAAATCTTCACGGGAGGCGCTGACCAGCGCGAGGAGAGGGGGTAGGCTTCTCGTAGGCTGTCTAGCGAGTTTTTTAGCAAATTGACTAAAACCTGCAATATGAGAATGGGGTCTAGATCAACGTGCGGCAGATTGTCTGCTACTTCGGATTTAATGCTGAGGCGATGGCGATTTGCCTCAATTTCCACCAAACCTACAGCATCATTGATGATTTCACTAATGTCGCAGGATTTACGTTGTGGCTCACTACGTTTAACAAAGCCCTTGATGCGCTGAATGATGGTTCCCGCTCGGTGCGCTTGATTGGAGGCTTTTTCCAAAGCAGGAATGATGTCTTTTTGTAAGCTGGGTTCTAGCTGTCCCTGCAATCTTTTGGCGACACCCATACAGTAGTTGGAGATGGCAGACAGGGGTTGATTTAGCTCATGCGCTAAGGAGGAGGCCATCTCACCCATGGTGGTTAATCGACCTGTAAATTGCATGCGCTCCTCTTGTTGACGAGCCAGTTCGTCAGATTCAATTCGGATGGTGATATCAGTTGCGATTAAGAGTTGTGCCAAATGACCATCTACCCATGGTACGAAACGACGACGCACTTCATACCATTTTTGTTGACCCGTTGCAGAATCAAGTAGTTGAATTTCATTTGACTCGGATTCTTGTTGAGCAAAGACATTAATATTTTCTGTGCTGATTGAGTCGCTTATATTAAATTGTTGATTAGCTTGATTGATAGTAGTGTCTTGACCTGCCAACTCAAAGTGGCCTTGAGAACTATCACCAAATCGTTCGCGATAGAAACGATTGGCAAACAGGAGATCTCCAGTCTCGTTAGACACTACGGATACTGCTGCATCCAAACCTTCAAGTACGGTAATAAAGCGCTCTTGGGAGGCAGCTAGCTCCTCACGAATTTTTTTCGGCTCAGAAATATCAATTAAAGAGGTAACCCAACCAGCTTGCACACCCTTTTCATTAATTAAAGGCGCGATAAAGGTACGTGTTTGAATAATGCTGCCATCACGTCGGATAATCGATCCCTCAATACCAACCTTTTTTTCTTGGCTGTGCGTGAGATGCAAGGCTCTATTCATCTTCTCGGTGAGCTCGGCTTTTTGAGTCTCTGGCCAAAATGCAAAGGGAGGCTTTTGACCAATTAACTCTTCAGCGCTCCAGCCAGTCATCTCACAGAAGGCGGGATTGACATAGGTGATGCTGCGATTCATGTCATGCGCTCGAATACCTACTGGAGTTGAGTTCTCCATAGCGATACGAAAGTTAGTTTCTGTTCGTAAGTTTGCTTCTGCTTCTTGGCGAACCTGCATTTGTCTTAATACTGACCACAAACTCCAAATCACAAATGCGCTTAAGCCTAGGACGACCCCGATCAGCATGCGGAAGGTAAGGTTGGTAGCAGGGGGGTAAGTATCGATTCGCAAGCTCAGGTTTGGACTAAGCACTCCAATATCTAGACTGGTTTGATTGCTAAATGCGCGTTTCGGTGTATTTTTATCCGACGATATTGCGAGGACTTTTCCTTCATCCGTTAACAGGGTGAAACGATATTGCCCCTTTAGCTCACCAGGAATGATTTCTAACAGTGCTTGGGTTGAATACAAGACTGCAATACTTCCTTTGGTATCAGAGCCAGCAAGTTGTGGGACTGTTTGCCAAAAAACATGACGAATATCTTTGGCAACCGGGTCATTCGGTGGAACTTCTAAGGTAAGGAATTGACTATAGGCGGGACGAAGTGTTGCATTACTGAGCTCATTCGATTTACGTAGCGCCTCTTTGAGAATGGGTGCATTTTCAGGCTTATTAAACCAATTGGTTCTAGCGTTATTGTATGGAACTCTCCAGTCAATATGATTGTCCTTATTGATCCAGATAATTTGCACAATCTCATGATTGCTCTGCAATAGGTTTTCAGCTTGAAGTGTGACATTCGCACGATCTTTAAGAGATTCACCTGAATTGAGATACTCACGTCCAAGAGATTGAAAAATATCAGTGTTATTTGAGAAGCGCAATTGAATGCGCTGTTTTGCAAAAGAGAGCTCTCTAAAGAGCGCAGCTTCTTGCTGGCTTTTTTCTTGTAATTGAAGCGTGCCAAGGATGACGCCCATTACCGCTGTAAACAGCACAATGGCTAATAGCGGGGTGTAAACCAGCTTAAAACCCCGTATTTTTCGGAGCCATTTCACTGGTCTTAACTGCCAAAATGAAAATACGATTTTTCTCATGAATTCAGGCTATTTTGCCTGATTGAGTGCGGAATTTTGATTATTTACTGACGCTGACATTTTATTTGCGTCGCACCATAATTCCATATAGTGAGAAATATTATCATTATGTGGGATTTTGCTTGTTTACACCCATAGACCTTCCTAGAATATTGGCTATAGAGTCAATTACCTATACCGATGTATCTCATGGAGACAGAATATGGCCGCAGTTCCAGATCAATTTTTGGGTAGCGCAGGCAAGCAAGATGTAGACCCAGGTGAAACCCAAGAGTGGTTGCAAGCCTTAGATGGCGTAATTCGTAACGAAGGGCCAGAGCGAGCCGCTTATTTAATTGATCAGCAAATTTCCCATGCGCGTGTCAATGGTGTTAATCAACCATTTCATGCGGAAACACCGTACATCAATACGATCCCTGTAGAGCAGCAAGCCCGCTTACCAGGAGATCAGAACGTTGAGCACCGTATTCGCTCATACACCCGTTGGAATGCCATGGCTATGGTTTTGCGTGCCAATAAAGATACTAACGTCGGCGGACACATTTCTTCATTTCAATCAGCAGCCACTTTATATGATGTTGGCTTTAATCATTTCTGGCATGCACCGTCGCCTGAACATGGCGGTGACCTGATATTTGTCCAAGGGCATTCAGCCCCAGGTATTTATGCGCGCGCCTATATGCTTGGTCGTTTGGCTGATGAACAGCTCAATAACTTCCGTCAAGAAGTGGGTGGTAAGGGTGTATCCAGTTATCCGCACCCTTGGTTGATGCCGGATTTCTGGCAGTTCCCGACAGTATCTATGGGACTTG
This sequence comes from Polynucleobacter sp. es-EL-1, assembly GCF_018687975.1. Classification (NCBI taxonomy): domain Bacteria; kingdom Pseudomonadati; phylum Pseudomonadota; class Betaproteobacteria; order Burkholderiales; family Burkholderiaceae; genus Polynucleobacter; species Polynucleobacter sp. es-EL-1. Next base: position 1,029,453 of record NZ_CP061310.1, on the reverse strand, counting down.
GTCCCATCATGGCGATCTACCAAGCCCGCTTTATGCGCTACATGCAAGATCGTGGATTTATTAAAGCTGAGGGTCGCAAAGTATGGGCCTTCTTAGGTGATGGCGAAACTGATGAGCCTGAATCACTTGGTGCCATTGGTATGGCTGGCCGTGAGAAATTGGATAACCTGATTTTTGTTGTGAACTGTAATCTTCAGCGTCTTGATGGACCTGTTCGTGGAAACGGGAAGATTATTCAAGAGCTCGAAAGCGAGTTCCGTGGTGCCGGCTGGAATGTCATTAAGGTAGTTTGGGGTGGTCACTGGGATGCGCTATTTGCCCGCGATAAAAAAGGTATCTTGATGCAACGCCTTGGTGAAATTGTTGATGGCGAGTATCAGACCATGAAGGCTAAAAATGGCGCCTATGTTCGTGAGAAAGTTTTCAATACGCCAGAGCTTAAGGCTCTAGTCAGCGACTGGAGTGATGAAGAGATTTGGCAGCTCAATCGTGGCGGCCATGATCCCCATAAGATTTATGCAGCCTTTCATGCAGCGGTAAACCACAAAGATCAACCTACAGTGATCTTGGCTCATACCATTAAGGGTTACGGCATGGGCGGTTCTGGTGAGGCAATGAATATTGCTCACCAAGCTAAAAAAATGAATGCAGATGATGTGCGTCGTTTCCGGGATCGTTTTGAAATCCCCGTAAAAGATGAACAGCTAGATGAAATGCCTTTGGTGAAGTTTGCTGAAGGAAGTCCAGAGCTCGACTATATGAAGGCGCGTCGTCAAGAGTTGGGTGGCTATCTACCGCAGCGTCGCATGAAGGCTGAGAGTTTGCCTGTCCCTGGATTAGAAGTCTTTGGTCCGCTATTGGAAGCTACTACAGAAGGTCGTGAGATTTCGACCACGATGGCTTTTGTCCGTATTCTCAATACGATTGTCCGTGACAAAGTGTTGGGCAAGCGGGTTGTGCCTATTGTTCCGGATGAGTCTCGTACTTTTGGTATGGAAGGCATGTTCCGTCAGCTCGGCATTTGGAATCAATTAGGCCAGCTCTACACGCCCGAAGATCATGATCAATTGATGTTCTATAAAGAGGATAAGACAGGTCAGATTTTGCAAGAGGGTATTAACGAAGCGGGTGGCATGTGTGATTGGATTGCTGCTGCAACTGCCTACTCGACGCATGGCGTGCCGATGCTGCCGTTCTATATTTTCTACTCGATGTTTGGTTTCCAGCGCATTGGTGACTTATGTTGGGCGGCAGGAGATATGCGTAGCCGTGGTTTCTTGCTTGGTGGTACTGCGGGCAGAACAACATTAAATGGTGAAGGTTTGCAGCACGAAGACGGTCATAGTCAAGTGTGGAGCGCCGCTATCCCTAATTGCATTAGCTACGATCCTTCTTTCTCATTTGAGGTAGCCGTTGTTATTCAAGATGGTATGCGTCGTATGTTGACCGACCAAGAGGATGTGTATTACTACATCACTCTCATGAATGAGAACTATGCTCACCCTGCTATGCCTAAGGGTGCAGAGCAAGACATTATTAAGGGGATGTATAAGCTCAAGTCTGTGGGCGATGCCAATGCCAAGTTGCGCGTGCAGTTACTCGGTTCAGGCACCATCTTCCGCGAAGTAATTGAAGCGGCAGATATTTTGCAACAGGACTGGGGCATCGCATCTGACTTATGGGGTTGCCCAAGCTTTACTGAATTAGGTCGTGATTGGAATGCGGTTCATCGCAATAACTTATTAAACCCAAGCGCAGCTCCTGCCTTATCTCATGTTGAGAAATGCCTAAAAGACACTACCGGTCCCATTATTGCGGCTACTGATTACGTACGCTTGTTTGCTGAGCAAATTCGTCCGGCAATTCAGCATATGGGTCGTCGTTATGAAGTCTTGGGCACTGATGGTTTTGGTCGTTCAGATACCCGTGAGAAATTGCGTGACTTCTTTGAGGTTGATCGCCGTTGGGTTGTATTAACAGCCTTGCGTTCTTTGGTAGATGCTGGTCAGCTTGATCGTCAAAAATTGGCCCAAGCAATTGAGAAGTATCAGATTGATGTAAGCAAGCCTAACCCAATGACGGTTTGATAAGAGATCCTATATGAGCCAATTAATTGATATTAAAGTTCCCGATATTGGGGATTACAAAGATGTGCCCGTCATCGAGGTCTTGGTTAAGGCGGGTGATCAGGTTGAAAAAGAACAGTCTATTGTTGTCCTCGAGTCTGATAAAGCAACCATGGATGTGCCTTCCTCTCACTCGGGAATCGTCAAAGAAGTTAAAGTAAAAGTGGGCGATTCGATTTCTGAAGGTGCAATTGTTTTAGTGTTAGAAGAGTCAGGTTCATCTGCGGCAACGCAAAGCTCAGCAAGTCCAGCGCCAACCAAGGTTGAAGTGGCTCCGGCTCCGGCACCAGCACCCAAGGTTGAGCCTCCGATTGTGCGTGCACCAGCGCCACCACCCGTGAGCAATACCCCTGTAGTGGTTGATCCAACAGCTAGTCATGCGAGCCCTTCAGTACGTAAGTTTGCTCGTGATCTGGGGGTGACAATTCATCACGTTAAAGGTAGTGGACCTAAAGGGCGTATTACCCAAGACGATGTGCAGGCATTTGTCAAAGCAGCAATGAGTGGTGGGGTTGGATCGGCCAGCAGTAGTTCGGGCGGAAGCTTGGGCGGCCTTAATCTCATTCCATGGCCAAAAGTGGATTTCTCAAAGTTTGGGGAAACCGAGCGTCAACCGCTTAATCGCATTAAGAAGTTAACTGCCGCCAATTTGGGTCGTAACTGGGTCATGATTCCAGCCGTTACTTATCATGAAGACGCTGACATTACAGACCTAGAAGCTTTCCGTGTATTGACTAATAAAGAGAATGAAAAGCAGGGCGTCAAAATCACCATGCTTGCTTTCTTAATGAAAGCCGCAGTAGCTGCTCTTAAGAAATACCCAGAGTTCAATAGCTCGCTTGATGGTGATGATCTCGTGTTGAAGAAATACTTCAATATCGCTTTTGCTGCTGATACCCCGAATGGTTTAGTCGTTCCTGTTATCCGAGATGCGGATAAAAAAGGTATTTTTGAGTTAGCTCGCGAGACTTCTGAATTAGCAGCCCTAGCAAGAGATGGCAAATTAAAACCCGAGCAGATGCAGGGTGCTAGCTTTACGATTTCTTCCTTAGGCGGAATTGGTGGAACGTACTTCTCCCCGATCGTGAATGCACCTGAGGTAGCTATTTTAGGTGTCAGTAAAGCTGCTATGAAACCAGTATGGGATGGTAAGCAATTTGTTCCTCGACTCATTTGTCCACTCTCCTTGAGCGCCGATCATCGTGTGATTGATGGTGCTTTAGCAACTCGCTTTAATGCTTATATTGCTCAGTTAATGTCCGACTTCCGTCGCGCTGCGCTCTAAAAGGAATATATGACTAAGCAAACTATTCTCGTGCCAGATATTGGCGACTACACCGATGTACCTGTCATTGAAGTGCTTGTGAAGGTGGGGGATGTGATTGAGAAAGAGCAAGCATTGCTTGTTCTTGAATCCGATAAAGCCACCATGGAAGTGCCATCCGATGCTGCTGGAACCATTACTACAATTTCTGTAAAAGCTGGTGATAAGGTTAGCAAAGGCAGTGCAGTAATGGAGATTGAATCCGCCGGGGCGACAGCTTCTGCCCCTAGTGCACCAGCTGTGCAGTCAACTCCAGTTTCTGCACCTGTAGAAGCACCCATAGCTGCGCCTGTCGCTGGTCAATATAGCGGTAAGGTGGATCATGAGTGTGAGCTGTTGGTTTTAGGTGCTGGACCTGGTGGCTATAGTGCTGCTTTTAGAAGTGCTGATCTGGGAATGAGTACGATTCTGGTTGAGCGCTACGCTACATTGGGTGGTGTTTGCTTGAATGTAGGCTGCATTCCTTCAAAGGCATTGCTGCATACGACTGCTGTAATGGATGAAGTGAAGACCATGTCTAAGCATGGCATTAGCTTTGGCGAACCCAAGATTGAAATTGATCAATTGCGTGCTTATAAAGATTCGGTAATCGCTAAATTAACTGGCGGTTTAGCGGGTATGGCCAAAGCACGTAAGGTACAAGTCGTTCGAGGCTTAGGCCGCTTCTTAGATGCCAATCATGTAGAGGTGCAATTAACTACTGGTAGCGGTCAAGACTTAAGCGGTCAAAAAGAGGTGATCCGTTTTCAAAAGGCCATCATCGCTGCAGGTAGCCAACCCGTGAAGCTGCCATTCTTACCAGAAGATCCGCGCATTGTTGATAGCACTGGTGCCTTATTGCTTAAGAGCATTCCGAAGCGCATGTTGGTGATCGGCGGTGGCATTATTGGTCTTGAAATGGCTACTGTTTATAGCACTCTGGGATCACGTATCGATATTGCTGAAATGATGGATGGTCTGATGGCTGGAGCAGATCGTGATTTAGAAAAGGTTTGGGAGAAATTTAATGCTGGCCGCTTTGAAAAGATCATGCTCAAAACGCGTGCCGCTAAGGCGCAAGTCAAACCTGATGGCATTGAAGTCAGTTTTGAGGGTGAAAATGCCCCTGCAGAACCGCAAACATACGATCTGGTTTTAGTGGCAGTAGGGCGCACGCCCAATGGCAAGAAAATTGATGCTGCAGCCGCTGGCGTGGTTGTAGATGAGCGCGGTTTCATAGCAGTCGATAAGCAAATGCGCACTAATGTGAGTCACATCTTTGCTATTGGCGATATTGTTGGACAGCCAATGTTGGCGCATAAAGCAGTACATGAAGGTCACGTTGCCGCAGAAGCTGCTGCTGGCGAGAAATCCTATTTCGATGCAAAACAAATTCCGTCAGTTGCTTATACCGACCCTGAAGTAGCTTGGGCTGGTCTGACAGAAGAGCAGTGCAAGGCGCAGGGTATTGCCTATGAAAAAGGGCTATTTCCGTGGGCTGCTAGTGGCCGAGCAATTGCCAATGGTCGCGACGAAGGTTTCACCAAACTCATTTTTGATGCGACAACAAAACGCATCATCGGTGGTGGAATTGTTGGCACTCATGCTGGTGATTTGATTGGTGAAGTTTGCCTAGCTATTGAGATGGGTGCTGATGCGGTGGATATTGGTAAAACCATTCATCCGCATCCAACCTTAGGTGAGTCGGTGGGGTTAGCAGCGGAAGCGGCGCTGGGTCATTGCACTGATTTACCACCAGTCAAGAAAAAGCCCCATTAAGAGGTTTTTTCTTTGACTTATCTAGGGCTACATCGCCCTAAGAAGCTTTTGCCCCTTTAAATTTAAAGATTAAATTTAATAGGTTGGCGGGCCTCTTTACTTTTAATTTATCCATAATATTGGCACGATGTTGCTCAACCGTCTTAATTGAAATATTTAACTCTTCACCTATTTGCCGATTGCTTTTTCCAGCAATAATGTGATCTAGAATTTCATTCTCACGCGATGTGAGGGTCTGAAATAATGCACTGAGCTCTGACTCTTGATTTAATTTATCGAGATCCTGCTGTGCTTTAGTCAGCATTTGCGCGACAAGATTGCATAACTCCTCATTTTGAATGGGCTTTTGAAGAAAGTCGAAAGCACCAAGCTTAATAGCCTCTACAGCTTGGGATACTTCAGCAAATCCAGCCACAAAAGAGATGGGCACTTTAAATCCCTGATCAATCAGTATCCTTTGAAGCTCTAGGCCAGATAGCCCCGCAAGTTTTAAGTCTAAAAGGATGCACCCCAAGTTACGCATATTATTCGCTGCAAGTGTGCGCAAAAAACCTTCGGCACTTTCATGGCAATAGACAATGTAATCATAAGCACTTAAAAGTAGTGCATAGGAATCACGTACAGTTTCATCATTATCAATAACATGAACAACAGCACCTTTATTGATAGCATTCGTCGTACGAAGCATATTGATAGCCTTCCTGATTTATTGAGTAAGCGTCATAAAGAGTTTGGTGAGCTGTTCGGGCAATCGTTCAAGACGATCAATTACCGTATATTGCTTTCCAAAAATACTGCCAACATATGTATCTGCATTTGAATCTAAATTAATACAGTAGGTATAAATCCCTTGTTGATCTAAATCAAGCACAGCTTTGCGTGCATCTTGTATTAATAATTGATCATCTTTCACATCAATATCAGACGGCTGACCATCAGTGAGTACGAGTAGTAATTTTTTATCCGACTTTTGATTTGACAGATAGTGTCCAGCATGACGAAGTGCAGCACCCATTCTGGTCGAATGCCTAGCCTTCATACCAGCAAGCCTACTTTTTACATCGTTACCCCAGGGTTCACTAAATCCCTTGATGTGCATGTAATTGACTTCATGTCGGGTATTGGAATTAAACCCAGCAATTGCAAGTGGATCACCCAAAATACTGATTGAGCTCGCGAGAATTGAAACAGACTCCTGACTAAGCTCAAGAATTGTTTGATCTTTTGAGGAAATTTTTTCATTGAGAGATTCAGACTGATCCAATAAGAGCATCACAGAAATATTTCGGCCATCTGTTCGGTGGCTAGAATTGATCCTTGGATCGGGTTGATTTCCACTTTTTAAATCAATGATTGATTTAATGGCAACATCTAAATCGAGTTCATCGCCATCCTCCTGATATCGAATTCGAACACGATTCTGAGGTTTTAATAAATCGATCAGACGTTTGAGTTTCTTTACTAGAGCCTGATGTTTTTCTAGAAGGCGATCAATGTAGCTTGCTTCGCCAGATGGGTGCAGCACTTCATACAGACTAACCCAGTCAGGCTTATAGGACTGGCTCACATAGTCCCACTCGGGGTAGTGTCGCGGAGGCAGGCTTTGAATTTCTTGATTTTCTGAGGATGATTTCTTTAGATCAAATTGCTCTTCATCATCACTGAGTTCATAGAATTTCCATAGATGACGATTATCGTCACGGTAGCTAATTTCAGTGTCTTTAAAGTAAGTATTGGGGAGTTGATCGCTCTGCAATCGAGTTTTTGCTACGTACGATAGTGCGATATTCAGAATATCCTCTGTACTAAGAGAATTAGTCGCTAATTTTTCACGGACCAGGCTGGAGTATTTCAAAATGTGAGTATCTGTATAGCCATGATTCTCATCGAGAATTGCTCTTGAAAGCATGGATAGGCGGTGACGAATACAGGATTGGGTTCTTACATCGCATTCCCCCTCAATCGGTATCGGGTGTAATGCCAGGAAGATATTTTTTAAACCGGGATATCGCCTGATTGCCAAATAATCTATACGTGCATCCTCAAGGTACTCAATCGCCATTCTTTGTAGCGGACTGTAATTATCTGCAAAAATGGCTGTACTCCAGCAACGGTGTCCGGCAATATGAGCTAAAGCTGCGCGATACCGATTAACTCCTGAAATGGAATCAAGATCCTCATAGACATCAGGCAAACGAATACCGGAATGGTCAAAGTAGGGCGCATGAATCGTTACATCGCTAATGCCGGTGCTGTAGGGAACTAAAAAATCATGGTCGTTCCATAGCCCCAAAAGATAAAGATCTAACTTGCGCGTATTGTCGACCAACAGAGTGCCATTGCGCTCTCGTTGCATCACTGCCTTACTGTCCGATGATTTGAGCTGGAAATAAGCTCGTTGATTATCTGGGTGATGGTGGTAGTTTCGAACTCCATAATCTACCCATTTCCTAAGCCCAGAAATACTCAAAATCGCTAGTAGTTGATGGGAATATTCAAAAAAATCGATCAAACTTGGGCTGGCATAGGTCTTGTGTATGCCATGAATTGAGGTGCTAGTGCGCTCCATTAAATCCAAAGTCAACGCAAGGTATTGCTTTAAAAGATCTTCGGAAGGAAGCCTTCTTGATATTGCTGGCAAAGACTCTATAAATGGGGTGATTGCATTGCCATTGGGCGATCTCCAAATGGTATGAATAGTTTTTTTGATGGGATCAAGAGAATGCTCTCCCAGGATGCTAGCTACTTGAGGCCAATTTTGTAAAAAAACCAAGATTGGCTCAACACCTCTACCCATCTTGCCCAAAAATCGAGCCTGCTCTAAATATTGCTCGATTCCTAAGGGGCTTAATACGGTCTTTGCCTCCTTAATACACTCTTCAAAGACATCATCAATTTGGGGGAAACGGCAGTCTAAGCGCTCTCTAAAAGCCTGTATCTCAGGCGAGATTGCAGTGTTGGAGGCCGACATATATTGTGGTTATGCAAAGATTGCAGTAATCGCATGTTCTAAAGTTGCGCTGATATCACTATCGTCTGTGACTGGTCGAACCAGGGCCATTAGACTGGCATCACGTGGATTAATCCCCAGCATAATGAGCTTGGCTGCATAAACGAGCAGGCGGGTTGAAATGCCTTCATCAAGTCCATGACCCTTGAGCTTGCGGGCAATGATTGCGATCTGACAAAGTTTTTCCGCAGTATTTAAATCTATTCCAGTTTCAGAGGTCACGATATTGGCCTCCACTTCAGCGCTCGGATAGTCAAAATCAAATCCTACAAAGCGTTGCTTGGTCGATTGTTTTAAATCTTTCATGAGGCTTTGATAGCCAGGGTTATAAGAAATCACCAATTGAAAATCAGGATGGGCTTCTATTAATTCCCCGCGTTTATCTAATGGCAGTTGCCTACGATGATCGGTTAATGGGTGTATGACTACGGTAGTGTCTTGCCGAGCCTCTACCACTTCATCGAGGTAGCAAATAGCGCCCATTCTGACGGCAGTGGTTAAGGGGCCATCAAGCCAGCGAGTGCCATCGGATTCGAGTAGGTAGCGTCCCAATAAATCTGATGCGGTCATATCCTCATTGCAAGCGACTGTAATCAGGGGCTTATTGAGTTTCCATGCCATAAACTCAACAAAGCGCGATTTTCCGCATCCAGTGGGTCCTTTAAGCATGATGGGTAGACGCGCTTGATAAGCGGCTTCGTATAAGGCTATCTCATTCGCCTGGGCTTGATAAAACGGCTGGCTTTTTACCTTGTATTGCTGTGCTTCTGACATATTGATCTTTCTAAATCACAAGGCCATTGCTGGCCTTGTGAGTTGCATAAGAAAAGAAAACTTGAGAGTTGCTAAGCTAAAAGAATTACTTGTGTACGCCTAGCTTCTCACGCCAGCCTGGGTAAAGCTTATCTGCATCACCCGGGAAGGATTCAAATGCACGAGCAAATTCTTTATGCTCTTTAGCGTATTCAATCGGGTCAGCACCCGCTTTCCAGCACTCATATGACTGACGCAGAGAAATAGCGCCATCTGCAGGAGAATCAATATGACCATAAGCGCCACCACCAGCAGTGTTAATCACATTGCCATGTCCTAAATTCTGGAAGAAGGCAGGTAAACGCAGGGCATTCATTCCGCCGGAAATAATTGGCGTAGTCGGTTTCATGCCATACCATTTTTGGTAATAGACAGGTCCTTGTGCCTCGTCGCGCTCAATCATGTAAGCGATATTTTTGTCATCGTTTTCACCTTCCATCTTGCCAAAACCCATCGTACCTACGTGGATGCCTGATGCACCTTGTAAGCGCGACATCTTCGCCAAAACAAAGGCAGTGTAGCCGCGCTTCGCTGAAGGTGAGGTGACCGCGCCATGCCCAGCACGGTGATAGTGTAAATATTGACCTGGATATTGACGACGCGCAGTTGTCACCATACCAGGACCGCCAACATAGCCATCTACTAGGAAGGCTACTTTATCGGCATCTGGCCCAAAAGTCTCCAGAATGTAATCGGCACGAGCGCACATTTCATAATGATCATCGGCTGTGATATTTGCTGAGAATAACTTTGCTTGACCAGTTTCGTCTTGAGCGCGTTTCATTGCATCAGCAACAAGCGGCATCACTTTCTTTAAGGGGCAAAATACTTGGTTGCCTTGTGGCTCATCGTTTTTGATGAAGTCACCACCTAACCAAAATTGATAAGCTGCCTTTGCGAAGGGCTCAGGACGTAGACCCAGTTTTGGCTTAATGATTGTTCCTGCAATATAGCCGCCATCCTTAATGGGGCGACCTAGAATGCGCCATAAATCAGAAATATCTTTTGCAGGGCCGTCAAATAGTTGAATGACTTTTTCAGGAACATAAAAATCATGAATTTTTGCATGTTCAATATCGCCCATGCCTTGATTGTTACCAATCGCTAAGGTTAAAAATGACACCAACATCATGCGGCCATCAGTAATATTGCGATCAAACAAATCAATGGGATATGCAATTCGCATATCTTCGGTAGCTTCATCAATGTAATACACCAACGCATCTACACCTCTGGTGAAATCATCGGTTGTGCTAACTTCAACGTTTGTGCCGGTTGATGATTCTGCGGCAAAGTGCGCAGCTGCTTCAAGATATCCATGCCCGGATTTGGGTTTCATCTTGTAAGCAACCAAGATATGTTTCCCATTCTTGATTAAGTCTTCCTCTTTAAGGCTTAAGTCAGCATAGCGATTCGATTGATCCATTTCTTATCTCCATTCGGTTGATTTAATGTCAGGAGCTAACCCCTTTGATCGAACTATACGAAGGAAATATCATAAGAAATATTCATTTATTTTTCTTAAAGCATAAGAAAAAACTTATATTAAGCCCAGACATTAATCCGTGGGCCGCCTTGCTCAATCACAAATTCCTTTAAGGCATTGGCTGCTGGAGATAGCTTCTTCTGAATCCGGTGGGTGATATACCAATGACCTACATGGGGCAGGCCAATGACATCTAGTAGGGCAATATGGCCAGTACCCATTTCATGTCGCACCGTTCGAAGAGATAGGAAGCTTAAGCCCATTCCTGCCATTACAGCCTGCTTAATGGTTTCATTACTGGGCATTTCCATGGCGATATTTAAAGGGGTTTGATTCTCTTGAAAGAGTCTTTCCATTGCCTGTCTTGTTCCTGAGCCCATTTCCCTGACCACAAATTCCTGATCTGCAAGGTCGCTAAATTTCAGTTGTTTGCGCCGAGAAAAAGGGTGACTAGGACTAGAAACAATCGCCATAGGATTGGTAACAAATGGAACTGCCACACAAGCCATTTCCTTTGGAACACGACCCATGATGACAAGATCAACCTCGTTTCGAGCAAGCATGGCCAGAATATTTTCCCGATTATCAATCTTCAGAATGACCTCGATACCGGGAAATAGCTTATGAAACTCCACTAAAAGCATCGGCACAAAGTATTTGGTGGTGCTCACAATACCCAAATAAATGACTCCACCACCTAAATTACGGTGACCGGCCATGATGGCCTCTAAGTCTTTTAGCTCCGACATTACCGTAAGAGCTTGGTCTAAAAATGCTTTGCCAGCGCTAGTCAGCTGAATATTTCTGCCTAAAGGTTCAATCAAAGGAATGCCAAAAACATCCTCTAACTGCTTGATTTGCATAGATATTGCTGGCTGAGTAACGAAGAGGTTATCAGCAGCCTTAGAGATGGAGTTTTCCTTAGCTACTTCAATAAAGGTATGTATTTGCTTTAGGGTGTATGGGCGCATTTCCCAATTATCAGCTAAACCTAATGAATAAGTAAATATTAGTGATTGGATTTTATGGTTTTCTATCACTACATTGATTTCATGACCACGTTATTGCAAGGGGAATTGGCATGCATTTAGGCCGGACTACATTATCAAAATTCTTAATCCAACAGCTCCAAGCTGAGGGGAAAAGCGATCTCGCAGCTTTGCTCGTAGATGTCGCAGCTGCCGTAAAAGCGATTTCCTCTATGACAGCAAAGGGTGGTCTCGCAGATATTTTGGGTAGTTTAGAGACGGAGAATATTCAGGGTGAAACTCAGAAGAAGCTCGATGTTCTCTCCGATCAAGCCTTTATTAATACTTTTCAACTGGGTGGCTTAGTTGCCGGTCTAGCATCAGAAGAAAACGATGAACCTATCCCCGTAACAGACCCTCAAAATCGTGGACCATTTCTAGCGGTCTTTGATCCCTTAGATGGTTCATCCAATATTGATGTGAATGTTTCAGTGGGATCTATCTTCTCCATTCTCGAGGCGCCAAAAGGTAGAGAGCCAGAGATGGGCGACTATCTTCAGCCTGGTACAAAACAATTGGCTGCAGGTTATGCAATTTATGGCCCTTCAACAATGTTGGTCATTACGGTAGGCAAGGGGACGCATGGCTTCACACTAGATCGTGAGGTTGGCAATTTTGTCTTGACCCATCCAGATATTCAAATTCCCGCAGATACCAGTGAATTTGCGATTAACACTAGTAATGAGCGTTTTTGGGAGCCGCCCATTCATCGCTATGTCATGGAATGTAAGGCTGGAAAAACGGATATTCGTGGTCGTGACTTCAATATGCGCTGGATCGCTAGTATGGTTGCGGACGTTCATCGCATCCTCATGCGTGGTGGTGTCTTCATGTACCCAAAAGATACAAAAGATGCAAGCCGTCCGGGCCGTCTGCGCTTGATGTATGAAGCCAATCCTATGAGTTTTGTGATTGAGCAGGCTGGCGGCTTGGGGTCAACCGGAAGAGCACGGATTATGGATGTGCAGCCAGAGAATATTCATCAACGTATTCCTGTAGTGGTGGGATCACGTAATGAAGTAGAGCGTATCGAGAAATATCACCGTGAATACGATAGTGGTGCTGATAGCCAATATTCATCACCCTTATTTAGCGATCGTTCCTTATACCGTTAATTTTTCCTAAAGGATTTAAGTATGTCTATTAAATTTCCAATTGTTGCAGTGACAGGCTCATCTGGTGCTGGTACGACAACGGTGATGAAAAGTTTCCAACACATCTTTAGGCGTGACGGTATTAAAGCCCAAGTCTTAGAGGGTGATTCGATGCATCGCTACGATCGTATGTCGATGCGCGAGCAAATGAAAAAGGAAATTGCTAGCGGAAATAATCACTTTAGCCATTTTGGTCCAGAGGCTAATTTATTGGCCGAACTGGAGGGTATCTTCAAGACGTTTGGCGAGACTGGATTGGGAAAGTACCGCAAATATATTCATGATGCGGCAGAGGGTGCTGAATTTAAGCAAGAGCCTGGAACTTTTACTCCTTGGCAAGAAATGGAGCCAGGAGCGGATCTTTTATTTTATGAGGGATTGCATGGTGCCTATGTTGGCAATGAAGCTAACGTTGCTAAGCATGTTGATTTATTGGTTGGAGTAGTTCCTATTATCAATTTGGAATGGATTCAGAAACTGCATCGCGATCAAAATATGCGCGGATACTCTCAAGATGCGGTGGTCGATACGATTTTGCGTCGGATGCCGGATTACATGAAGTACATCTGCCCCCAATTTTCAAAAACGCATGTTAATTTTCAACGCGTACCAACTGTGGATACATCTAATCCTTTCATTGCAAAAGATATTCCTAGCGCAGATGAAAGCATGGTGGTTATCCGCTTTGCAAACCCCAAGGGAATTGACTTTCCATACTTGATCTCCATGTTAGGGGGATCCATGATGACAAGACCAAACACGCTGGTGATTCCTGGCGGCAAGATGGGACTTGCAATGCAATTGATTTTCACGCCGATGATTCTGCGTTTAATGGATTTAAAGCGTCGGGCATAACCTCATTACTTAGAAAGTCTTTATGACCTCAATTACTCAAGATAGAAGATTAGCCAATGCAATCCGTTTTTTATCTATTGATGCAGTAGAAAAATCTAAATCTGGCCATCCTGGTGCACCCATGGGAATGGCTGATATTGCTGAAGTTTTATGGCGTAAACATCTGAAGCACAATCCTGCAGATCCACGCTGGCCCAATCGCGATCGTTTCGTTCTCTCTAATGGTCATGGCTCGATGTTGCTTTATTCTTTGCTTCATCTCACGGGTTACGCTGTCACCATTGAGGATATTAAGAAGTTTCGCCAACTTCATTCCATCACTGCTGGACATCCTGAAGTAGATATCACCCCTGGAGTAGAAACGACAACTGGTCCTCTAGGTCAAGGCATAGCAAATGCAATTGGTATGGCGCTAGCTGAAAAAATACTTGCAAAACGCTTTAATCGGCCAAATCATGAAGTCATCAATCATCGCACTTATGCGTTTATGGGAGATGGTTGTCTCATGGAAGGCATCAGTCATGAAGCTTGTTCACTAGCTGGTGTTTGGGGTCTCAATAAACTCATTTGTTTCTATGATGACAATGGGATTTCAATTGATGGTCATGTAGAGGGCTGGTTTAAAGACGATACTGCTATGAGATTTAAGTCTTATGGTTGGAATGTCATTGGCCCAATTGATGGCCATGATGCCAGTCAGATTCAAGACGCAATTACTTTGGCTAAACAACAGACAGCTAAACCGAATCTCATTATCTGCAAAACCACGATTGGTTGGGGCTCTCCAAATATGGCTGGTACCCATGATGTGCATGGGGCGCCATTGGGTGAGAAAGAAGCGGCTGCAACCAGAGAAAAATTGCATTGGCCATATGCTCCTTTTGAGATTCCGGCAGACATTCAATCGGCTTGGAGTGCTATTGAAGCGGGTCAAAGTGCCCAATCAGAATGGAATCGTCAATTTAGTAGCTATGCAAGCGCATTTCCAGATTTGGCTGCGGAATTTATGCGAGTTATGCGCGAGGAGTTGCCAAGTAATTGGGCTCAAACCAAATCTAGTCTTTTAGACTTCGCTAAATCGATTTCAGCTCCAACAGCAAGTCGCAAATCTTCACAGCAAGCGCTTGATATTTTAGTTGCTGGCATCCCAGAGCTTTTAGGTGGATCAGCAGATTTAACAGGCTCTAATTTAACTGCTGGAAAAACCAGTAAAGCCTGGCACACACATCAGGATGAAGATATTAACTACCTTTCCTATGGTGTGCGCGAGTTTGGTATGAGTGCCATCATGAACGGTATTGCTTTACATCGTGGCTTAATTCCTTATGGCGGTACTTTTGCCGTATTCTCAGATTACGCACGCAACGGAATGCGCATGAGTGCGTTGATGAAGCAAAGAGTCATCTATGTATTAACGCATGATTCTATTGGCTTGGGGGAGGATGGACCGACCCATCAACCGATTGAGCATGCATCCAGTCTTCGTTTAATTCCAGGCTTACATTTGTGGCGCCCATGTGATGGCTTTGAAACAGCCGTGGCATGGATCGAATCTATTGAGAGGAAAGATGGCCCGGCAGCGCTATTCTTATCCCGTCAAAATCTGCCACAGTATTCAGGTGAAAGAGTGCAGGCACACGATATTTTGAGGGGTGGATATATTCTTTCTGACTGCGCAGCTAGCCCAGAGGCCGTATTTATTGCTACGGGATCTGAAGTTAGCTTGGCCATGCAAGCCCAAGAAAAATTGCACGCGCTTGGTCGACATGTACGCATTGTATCGATGCCTTGCACAGCATTATTTGATGAGCAGGATGCCCAGTGGAAAGAAAAGGTATTGCCTAAAGGAATTAAGCGCATTGCCATTGAGGCAGGTCATCCGGATTTTTGGCGTAAATACGTTGGCTTAGAAGGTGAAGTTGTCGGTATCAATCGCTTTGGTGAGTCAGCCCCGGCACCGGCTGTATATGAGCTATTGGGCTTAACGGTTGATCGATTAGTTGCAAGCGTATAGGGGGTAATCATGGCTTTAGTAATGTACGATCTTGACGGCACGCTCTTAGATACTGCCACTGAAATTACCCAAGCAGTAAATCTCACCCTAGAGGATTTTTCTTGCCGTCATGTTGATGAGGCGGATGTTCGTCGTTGGATTGGTCATGGTACTGGCTGGCTAATGGAGCAGGCTTGGGCAGCTAATGCAGGAGATAAATCAGTGCCGTGGACTGAGGTCATGCATCGCTTCATGATTCATTATGGCAATACCGCAGGAACTTGTAGCCAGTTTTTTCCTAAAGTTATCGAAACTTTGGAGCAGGTGCAGTCCATTGGGGTTAAGCAAGCCATTATTACCAATAAAGAAACTAAATTTACCGAGCGCATCTTGCAGAAATACGATCTCAATCAATACTTTGATATGGTGATTTGTGGTGATACTTTGCCATTTAAAAAGCCTCACCCTGGTGTGATTGAGCACTGTATTCATACCCTGAATTCATCTCCAGGGCATAGTCTCTTTGTTGGTGATTCTGAAATTGATGTTGCTACCGCAAAAGCAGCTGGAATTGTGTGCTGGGCTGTACCTTATGGTTATAACCATGGGCGTCCAATCTCAATGTCTGATCCTGATCGTCTGGTAGAAGATATTTCTGATGTGCCTAATTACTTTCGGGGAATTCAATGAAATTCTTACGAATGACAGACATTGATTTAAAAGGTAAACGGGTTTTTATCCGCGCCGATCTGAATGTGCCACAAAACGATGTTGGCGTCATTATGGACGACACCCGTATCAGAGCATCGATCCCGGCAATTCAACATGCTTTATCTGAAGGTGCAGCAGTGATGGTGACTTCTCATCTGGGTAGACCGGTTGAGGGTGAGCTAAACCCAGAAGAAACGCTAGGCCCTATTGCATTGCGAATTGCAGATCTGTTAGGGCGTAAGGTTTCTCTTATTACAAACTGGGTCGAGAATGGCGTAAAAGTGAATCCTGGTGAGGTGGTACTGCTAGAGAACTGTCGTATTAATGTAGGTGAGAAAAAAAATGATGATGCGCTGGCAAAGAAAATGGCGTCATTATGCGATGTCTATGTAAATGATGCTTTTGGTACGGCGCACCGCGCTGAAGCAACAACCTATGGGATAGCACAATACGCTCCGATTGCTTGCGCCGGACCATTAATGGCAGCAGAACTAGATGCCTTAGGCTTAGCTTTTCAAAATCCGCAGCGACCATTGGTTGCGATTGTTGCAGGCTCAAAAGTTTCTACAAAGTTAACAATCCTAAAATCCCTTGCTGAAAAAGTAGATCAACTGATTGTGGGTGGTGGTATTGCAAACACTTTTATGCTTGCAATGGGTCTGCCAATTGGAAAGTCTTTGGCAGAACCTAATCTCGTTGATGAAGCAAAAGAAATCATGGCCATCATGGCTAAGCGAGGCGCTGAGGTTCCCATTCCAAATGATGTGATTGTTGCCAACGAATTTTCATCTCAAGCACGAGCAAACAAAGTCATGGCCGAAGAAGTTCAGTCAGATGACATGATTTTGGATATTGGGCCGCGAACAGCAGCTAAGCTTGCCATGATTATTTCTAATGCTGGAACGATCGTCTGGAATGGGCCTGTTGGCGTATTTGAGATTGAACAATTTGGCGGTGGAACCAAAATGCTGGCTGCCGCAATTGCCCATTCACCTGCATTTACGATTGGCGGGGGTGGAGATACGCTAGCTGCAATCAGCAAGTACCAGATTGCCAATCAAATTGATTACATATCAACCGGGGGAGGTGCCTTTCTAGAGTTCTTGGAAGGAAAAACCTTACCTGCGGTCGATATTTTAGTTAAAAGAGCAACCCAATAAATTACAGAGGTGTAAATATGGCATTAATTTCTTTAAGACAATTACTTGATCATGCGGCTGAACATCAATATGGAATTGCTGCATTCAATGTTAATAATATGGAGCAAATCCATGCCATCATGCAGGCGGCAGATGAGCTAGATAGCCCGGTTATTTTGCAGGCTTCAGCAGGCGCCAGAAAATATGCTGGGGAGGCATTTCTGCGCCTGATGGTGCAAGCTGCTGCTGAACAGTATCCTCATATCCCGGTGTGTTTGCATCAGGATCACGGATCATCTCCAGATGTATGCCAAATGTCTATTCGAAGCGGATTTTCGAGCGTCATGATGGACGGATCCTTAATGGCTGATGCTAAAACACCAGCTACCTATGACTATAACGTCGGTGTCACACGTCGAGTCGTAGAGATGGCGCATGCAGTAGGTGTTTCTGTCGAAGGAGAGTTGGGTTGTTTAGGCTCTCTAGAAACTGGAACTGCCGGTGAAGAAGACGGCGTTGGTGCTGAAGGCGTTTTGGATCACTCTCAATTATTAACAGATCCCGATGAGGCAGCCCGCTTTGTTCAAGAGACACAAGTGGACGCTCTAGCAATTGCCATTGGTACAAGCCATGGCGCGTACAAATTTAGTCGCCCTCCGACTGGCGATATTTTGGCAATTGATCGGATTAAGGCAATTCATCAACGCATCCCCAATACGCATCTAGTGATGCATGGTTCATCGAGTGTTCCCCAAGAATGGCTTGCCATTATTCGACAGTATGGTGGAGCAATTAAAGAAACTTATGGTGTTCCAGTTGAAGAAATAGTCCAGGGAATTAAAAATGGAGTGCGAAAAGTTAACATTGATACTGATATCCGCTTGGCGATGACAGGCGCAATGCGTAAATTAATGGCAGAAAAACCTGAAGAATTTGATCCGCGAGCTTTTTTCAAAGTGGCAACTGCAGCAGCAAAAGATATCTGCCGTGACCGTTTTATTGCCTTTGGTAGTGCTGGTCAAGCTTCGAAGATCAAAACAATTTCTTTGGACAACATGGCAGTTCAATATGCAAAAGGAGAGTTAGCTGCAATTGTGAACTAAGCAATTGTGACTAAAGCTAAATGATGCAAATTGACCTTAGTCCTTATGAATACATTTTATTTGATGTCGATGGCACCATGGCTGAGACAGAGGGCTTAGGGCATTTACCCGCTTTTAACGCTGCGTTTAAACAGTTTTCCATTCCTTGGCATTGGGATAGTCAAACCTATAAGGAGTTACTAAAAACAACCGGTGGGTTTGAGCGCCTCAAAGACTATCGACATACCATTGAGCAGGCCGGCAATAATGGCGCTTCTTGGCTCCCAGATGACAAGCTTCTGAAGCAAGTACACCTAGCTAAAAATCAGATTTATGCACAGCTTATGCAAGAGGGGGTTGTGGTAGCAAGGACTGGTTTGGTATGGTTTATCAATGAGCTTTCCGCTCACGGAAAGCGATGGGGTGTAGTGACCACAACTAGTCAGTCCAATTGGGATAGTTTGTGGAAGCAGGTATTGGAAAGTCAAATTTCAACTGAGCCAGCAGTGGTGATCTGTGGCGAGGATGTGCAGCTTAAAAAGCCAGACCCACAGGCATATCTACTAGCAATGAAAAAATTAGGGGCTGATCCAGGTTCCTGTATGGCTGTAGAGGATTCGGGCAATGGCCTACTGGCAGCTTGGAATGCAGGCATTGACGTACTTGTCGTACGAAGCCAATTTTTTTCTGATGGCGACTTTTCCCTTGCCAAAGTCATTGCTGATGACTTTTCTCAGTTGAGCCCTAGTTACTAATTTTAGTGTTGAAAGGTAAGAATACATATGACAATTAAAGTGGCAATCAATGGATATGGACGAATTGGGCGCATGATGTTGCGGGCAATTTATGAAGAGAAATTTAATGACATTAAAGTCGTAGCAATTAATGGTTTGGGTGGAATTGATATGAATGCCCATTTAACCCAATACGATTCTGCCCACGGTCGTTTTCCAGGCACCGTTGAGGTTGATGGTGATCACATGATCATCAACGGCGACCGGATCAAAATATTTTCTACACGCAACCCTCAAGAGACTCCTTGGGGTGAATATGATGTTGACGTAGTCCTTGAATGTTCCGGCGTATTCACGTCCAAAGAAAAGGCTATGGTGCACATCGAACAAGGGGCTAAAAAGGTATTAATTTCAGCGCCTGGAGAAAAGGATGTTGATGCTACGATTGTATATGGCGTTAATCATCAATCATTAAAGCCATCAGACATTGTTGTTTCAAATGCTAGCTGTACAACGAACTGCTTAGCTCCTATTGTCAAGCCGCTATTAGACAGTATCGGTATTGAGTCTGGCTTAATGACCACTATTCATGCATATACCAATGATCAGGTATTAACGGATGTTTATCATAAGGATATGCGTCGGGCACGTTCTGCGACGATGAGCATGATTCCTACTAAAACTGGCGCTGCTAAAGCGGTTGGACTTGTTTTACCTCAATTGCAAGGTAAGTTTGATGGTTTTGCTATGCGCGTCCCCGTCATTAATGTTTCTGTTGTTGATTTAACTTTTATCCCCACTCGCAAAACAAGTGCAGATGAAGTTAATGCTTTATTGAAAGAGGCCAGTGAGGGCTCGCTCAAAGGAGTGCTTGGATATAACACTTTGCCGCTGGTATCCATTGACTTTAATCATAATCCACTACCTAGTATTTTTGATAGCACGCAGACACGAGTATCCAAAGATGGTAATTTGGTCAAAGTATTATCTTGGTATGACAATGAATGGGGCTACAGTTGTCAAATGCTTCGGGCAACGAAAGCGTTGATGTCTGTTTAATAAGAGCATCTATATGGGGAAATTTCAGTGAGCAAAGACTACATCATTGCACCATCCATTTTATCTGCTGACTTCGCAAGATTGGGCGATGAGGTTAAGAATGTTTTGGATTCAGGTGCCGATTGGATTCATTTTGATGTAATGGATAATCACTATGTTCCCAATCTCACAATTGGCCCCTTAGTTTGTGAAGCGATTCGGTCATATGCCATTAAAGATGGCAAACCAGCATGTATCGATGTCCATCTAATGGTTGAGCCTGTTGATCGGATCATTCCTGATTTTGCTAAAGCGGGCGCCAATTTGATCAGCTTTCATCCAGAGGCTAGCGCTCATATTGATCGCACCTTAGGTCTTATTAAAGACTGTGGCTGTCAAGCAGGCATCACCTTAAACCCAGCAACACCCTTGAGTTACCTCGAGTACATTCTAGATAAAGTGGACTTAATACTCCTAATGTCTGTCAACCCTGGTTTTGGTGGCCAATCTTTCATTCCTTCAACCTTGGAAAAGTTGAAGTCAGTCAGAGGTATGCTGAATGCTTATGAAGCGAATGGAGGTAAGAAAATTCGTTTGGAGGTAGACGGGGGAGTCAATGCCAGCAATATTGCGCAAATTGCCCAGGCTGGAGCAGATACTTTTGTGGCAGGCTCTGCAATTTATTCAAAACCTGACTATAAGGCAGTCATAGATTCCATGAGAGAGGCGCTAAAGGGAATATAAAGACTATATTGAGTATAGAATTTTCTCTTACTCGGAGCCTTCTCTTAAATGATTAAATTAAACACATCAGAAGTTCCCTTGGTTGAGGACATTCGGCTTTTGGGAAAGATTCTTGGCGATATCATTCGTGAACAAGAGGGTGATGTCGTTTATGGCCTAGTAGAAAAAGTTCGAAAACTCTCGGTTTCATTTCATCGAGATGCTAATCAGAAAGCGAATCATGAGTTAGCTAAACTGCTCAAAGGCTTGAGCAGTGATCATGCGATGAAAGTTTTGAGGGCTTTTACTTACTTTAGTCATTTGGCTAACTTAGCCGAGGATCGTCACTACATTAGACGTCGCTTATCTTATGAGCGCATGGGAAGTTATCAAGACGG
The DNA here is from genome assembly GCF_018687975.1 of Polynucleobacter sp. es-EL-1. Classification (NCBI taxonomy): domain Bacteria; kingdom Pseudomonadati; phylum Pseudomonadota; class Betaproteobacteria; order Burkholderiales; family Burkholderiaceae; genus Polynucleobacter; species Polynucleobacter sp. es-EL-1. The sequence goes on along the minus strand of NZ_CP061310.1, from coordinate 1,008,081 downwards.
TAGCATTTCTATGGCTTTCAAAAAACTGCATGCTGCTGGGGTCTCTAATATGGAAATCTCCAAGACTCTTCAAGGCAGTTTTATTTCTCCTGTGCTGACAGCTCACCCTACGGAAGTTCAGAGAACGAGCATATTAGAAGCCGAAAGAGATATTGCGAATTTATTAACACTGCGTGATCAAATTAAAGAATCATCACGAGCAAATCATTCTGATAAAGACATCTTGCTCGTTAAAGAACTCAAGGCTAATGAAGAGCTTATCCGCGCTCGTGTACTGCAGCTTTGGCACACCCGATTGCTACGTTTTACTAAGCTTACTGTTGCAGACGAAATTGAAAATGCCTTGTCTTACTACGAGACAACTTTCTTAAAAGAAATTCCTAAGATTTATGCGCAGTTAGAAGATTCGTTGGAGGGTAACTCCGTTGCCAGTTTTCTGAAGATGGGTCAGTGGATTGGTGGTGATCGAGATGGCAATCCAAATGTCAGTGCAAAAACCCTCGAATATGCCATTTCAAGACAAGCTGAGTTGGTATTAAGACACTATTTAACTGAAATTCATTATTTAGGTAGAGAGCTATCTGTATCCGCCTTGCTTTTGAAGTTCCCTAAGCCGATGCGTGAATTAGCTGCTGCCTCTCCTGATGCGAATGAACATCGCCAAGATGAGCCCTATCGCAGAGCGCTTACCGGAATATATTCTAGACTTGCAGCCACTCTCAAGATGCTCACTGGTACTGATGCTGCTAGACATGCGATACCCCCTCAAAACCCCTATATTTACTCTGAAGAGTTTTTATCTGACCTAAAAATTATTGAGGATTCATTGGTTTCGCAGGGTGCAAAAGCCTTAGTTGATCGTCGTTTAAGAGGGTTAATGAGGGCGGTTGAGGTATTTGGCTTTCACTTGGCGACTATTGATTTGCGGCAAAGTTCTGATATGCATGAGGCCGTTTTGGCTGAGTTACTCAATGCGTCTTTAATCGAGAATAACTATTCAAGTTTATCGGAGTTAGATAAACAAACACTCTTGTTGTCCTTATTAAGTGATCCGCGGGGTTTACGTGTTGTAGGTCATCAATATTCTGATTTTTTGCTAGCAGAGCTTGCGATTTTTGAGATGGCCAAAAAGGTGCACCATACATATGGCGAGAATTCTATTCGCCACTATATTATTAGCCACACAGAAACAGTGAGCGATCTTTTAGAAGTATTACTTCTCCAGAAAGAGGTTGGTCTACTGCATGGAACTTTAGGGAAAAAAGCTTCGACTGACTTAATCGTTGTGCCACTGTTTGAGACCATCGAGGACTTACGAAATGCAGCCCCAATTATGCAAGCCTTTTACGCTCTACCAGGCATATTGAACTTGGTAAAGCGATCTGGTGCAGAGCAGGACATTATGCTGGGCTACTCTGATTCCAATAAGGATGGCGGTATCGTTACTAGTAACTGGGAGTTGTATTGCGCCGAGCTTGCCCTAGTGAAAGTATTTGAACCCCTCGAGTTGCAGCATGGTGTAAAGCTGCGTTTATTTCATGGAAGAGGTGGCACTGTTGGACGTGGTGGGGGTCCAAGCTATGAAGCTATTTTGGCGCAACCCCCCGGTACTGTCCGAGGGCAAATTCGTCTTACGGAGCAAGGGGAGGTTATTGGATCTAAATATGCCAATCCAGAGATTGGAAGGCGGAATTTAGAAACTTTGGTTGCGGCAACCTTGGAAGCTACTTTGTTGAAACCAAGCAAGCAAGCAAGCAAAGCCTTTTTAGATGCTGCCGCAAGTATTTCACAGTCCAGTATGAGCGCCTATCGTCGTCTTGTATACGAAACCCCAGGGTTTGCAGAGTACTTTTTTGATGCGACACCAATTCGTGAAATTGCGAAGCTCAATATTGGCTCTCGCCCGGCAAGTCGTAAGGCCGGTCAAAAAATAGAGGATCTCAGGGCAATTCCCTGGGGATTTAGCTGGGGCCAATGTCGTCTGACACTGCCTGGCTGGTTTGGTTTTGGCTCTGCCGTTCAGGAATTTATACATCGTGACAATGCTTCCGAGAAAAAAGCTGCACTAGCGTTGCTAAAAAAAATGTACAAGGAGTGGCCCTTTTTTAGGACCTTGCTTTCTAATATGGATATGGCACTAGCTAAGAGTGACTTAGCGCTTGCCTCAAGATACAGTGAACTAGTCCCAGATATTCGCTTGCGCAAGAAAATCTTTCATGCCATTGAATTAGAGTGGAATAAGACCGTAGAGGCGCTTACCCTCATTACGGGGGAGAAGGTGCGCTTAGCAAATAATCCAGCCTTAGCCCGGTCTATCCGCAATCGCTTTCCTTATATTGATCCTCTGCACCACTTGCAGATTGAATTGGTGAGACGCTATCGAGCCGGTAAGCATGATGAGCGAGTACAACGCGGAATACATATTGCCATTAATGGTATCGCAGCAGGTTTGCGCAATACTGGTTAGCGTAAAAATAGGGGGTATGCCATGACATACTGTCTAAAGCTATTCCCCCTTAAGTATCTGTAGATTTAATGCGCTTACTTTCTCTTGTTCGCAGTTTTGCTTGGAGCGCTAGTAGCCTTACTTGCATTTTGTAAATTACTTTGCGTAACTTCCATTGCTTGTTTTACTGCCTTTTGGCTCGTTTCAAATACATTTGTTGCCGAAGCGATAGCTTGCTTCATCGCTGTCACTGCAGCATCTGAACCGGGAGGGGCGTTTTTAGTCCAATCCTCCACCAATGCATTCATTTTTCTCTGACCCTCCTGAAACTCTTGCTCTGCAGATTTTGTAAAGCTAGCCTGAGTTTCATGAGCAAGTTCATATAGATGGCGGCTATAAGCCATGATTTTTTCTGCCATCGGTTGGACAGCTTCGGCTTGGTGTGCCAAAAGCTGTTGAATGTCTTTTACTTCGAGAGCCTTCTTGGCGCTGGACATGCTATCGCTTAAGCTTTGCTTAGCAATCTGCATATTAAGTTCCACTAATTTTTCAATACTCTGGAGCGCTTGGCTCGTTAGTCCACTGAGGGTTTCTAAATTGGCTTTATGTGCTGCAGCGATTTGTTCTGGTGTTAAGTTCATTTATTCCCTTTCCTTTGGACTATTAATATTTTGCGCCTACTTTTACTTTTTACTGGCTATTAGGAAATTATATTTTTTTCATATTGCATCGCAATAAATTATTAGGATCAACGGAATGGATGTCGGGTTTTTGTGAAGCAAGGGCACTTACCTTAAAAAGGCCTAAAATCGAAGATTAAGCAAAAAAGCCCATATTTTCAATAAGTTATTCATGACTTTGAAGTTAGAAAACCTCATCGCTCCATTATTTGTCCTCATATGGAGTACCGGCTTTGTGATTGCCCGTATGGCTATGCCCTATGTTGAGCCAGCCACGTTCTTGTCCTGGCGTTTTGCTGGGGTCTTGATGGCCATGGCCTTTCTGAGTTTTATCTGGAAAATGACTTGGCCAAGTTGGACGCAAATTGGGCATATTGCGGTAGCAGGCTTATTGCTGCAATTTGGTTATCTCATGGGCGTCTGGTTTGCTGTCTACTTGGGCATGACCGCAGGGCTGATAGCGATCATTGTTGGCCTGCAACCCATCTTGACTGCTTGGTTTGCTGCTTGGGTGTCTGAGACCGTTAGTGCGCGGCAATGGGTAGGTCTAGGGTTTGGTTTTGCTGGGGTGGCTTTAGTCGTGGCAGAAAAAATTGGCTTTGTCCAGATTCCTTTAGCTAGCTATGCGCTAGCGTTTGCCGCCTTACTATCCATCACTTTTGGCACCCTTTATCAAAAAAAATATTGTCCGGTATTTGATTTAAGGGCAGGTTCCTCTATTCAGTTTGGGGTTTCTGCCGTTCTGTGCTTTGCCTGCATGTTCTTCTTTGAATCGGGGGTCATGGTTTGGAATGCGCCCGTAGTATTTGCCTTGTTGTGGGCAATCTTTCCGCTATCCATCGGGTCGATTAGTCTGTTATTCATGATGATCCGAAAGGGCGCCGCAACCAAAGTCACTAGTCTTTTGTATTTGACACCCCCAATGACCGCAGCCTTAGCTTGGCTGATTTTTGATGAGCCATTTACGCTATTGATGGCAGGGGGTCTTGCACTGACGATGACCGGGGTAGTCTTGGTGAATGCTCGTCAAACTAGGCCTGTAGCAACTATCGCGGAGTAAGTTGACTATTTTTAATGATTATTTTGATGATTTATGGGTAATTAGCTCTTTCTAGTGCTAAAAGTTATTTATCATTCTGTATGTTTACAGTTTTAGAAGGCAAATTAGGGATGCGCTTGAAACAATTTTGGCTATTAGCGTTTGTGGGTTTGCTCTCTTGTGGTGTCACTATCTCTGCAAATAGCCTAGCTTCTTCAAATGATGCGCAAAGTAAGAAGTCTTCCAAGAATGCATCTAAGGTGGTGGTGAAGGTGGACTCCAAGAAGGTTGCCAAGTCTTCTAAAAAACCCAAAGCAGTTCGTACTACAGTAACGCGTTCTAGTAATCCCGCCCCTAGTAGACCATCCTTTGCTACCGCTTTAGGCTTACGTGGCCAGCATGATGATCTGAGTCTTAAGTCCAGCGTAGCCATGGTTGTTAATCAAGATACCAAAGAAGTGTATTTTGAGAAGAATCCTTCAGTCAGCTTGCCAATTGCATCGATTACCAAGCTGATGACAGCGATGGTCGTATTGGACTCTAACTTGCCTCTGGATGAAACCTTAGTCATTAATACGGATGATGTCCAAAGCTATCGCAATTCCAGATTATCTGGGGGCACGACATTAACCCGAGAAGAGGCTTTACTACTGGCATTGATGTCTTCTGAAAATCGTGCAGCCTATACTTTAGGTCGCAACTATCCTGGTGGTATGCGCGCTTTTGTGGATGCTATGAATCGCAAGGCAAGGGAAATTGGCATGACCCATTCTCATTTTGCAGATCCCACTGGACTACTCAGTGAAAACGTGGCTTCTGCTGAAGACCTGACTCGATTGCTTGGCTCTGCTTATCAATATAAAGTGATTCGTGATTTTTCTACCTGGCCTGATCTGACTATGATGGTTGGTAAACGCCCGCAAAAATTTGTGAATACCAATCGCTTAGTTCGCGCTGGCGATATGAATATTGGCTTACAAAAAACCGGATTTATTAATGCAGCGGGAAGATGCTTGGTGATGCAAGCCAAGGTGAACAACACGCCACTCTTGTTAGTATTCCTTGATTCCGTTGGAACGCAATCACGCTTTGCTGATGCTGTGAGGGTTAAAGACTGGTATGAGCGCATGCCAGCAGGAGAGCCTCAGCCTATTCGTCGCCTCATGTAGGCGGATTCACGCAGTAAAGAATTACGAGTGAGGTTCTATGGTTTTGGGTTTAAAGCCCATTCCCTTGGAGATTTGCAAGGCCGTATCTTGCAAGAGCTTTAGCCAATCTGACTGAATGCGGTCGGTAGGGGAGCTTAGTGAGAGGCCGGCAACTAGCTTTCCACTGTCATCTAAGATTTCTGCGGCAACACAGCTCACACCAAGCTCTAATTCTTCGTTATCGCGCGCATGTCCCATTTTTCTAACTTGATTGAGCTCTTCATCTAACTTGCCTAATTCAGTAATACTGTTACGCGTATGACCTGCAAGACCCGTGCGGGTAACATATGCTCTGACTTGATTGGGGTCATCGCTGGCTAAGAATAGCTTTCCAACAGAAGTTAAATGGAGTGGGGCACGACCACCGATAGCACGAACAACTTGCATGCCAGAGCGCTCGCTATATGCACGATCAATGTAGACGATTTCATCGCCTTGGCGAACCGAGAGATTGATTGTTTCACCAGTCAGCTTGTGTAAAGCCCTCATAGGGGCTTGAGCAGCTTCTCGAACAGATAGCCTGGCTTTGACTAAGTTGCCCAGCTCGAGCAGTTTGAGCCCTAGGCGATAAGTGCCACCATCGCCACGCTCTACCAGCCTGCAAGCCACTAAATCATTCAAAATGCGATGGGCAGTAGAAGGGTGTAATTCTGTCTCCTCCGCTAGCAATTTGAGACTGGTTGAATCCTCATGCAATGCCAGGGCATCGAGCAAATTCATCATACGATCTACTACCTGGATAGCAGTTTTGCCTGCTTCACCAGGTACTTTTGCAACTTTTGTAGATTTACCGGTAGTCATAATGTTTATTGTAGCCAATTTTTAAGCGAAATTGCACAATATGAAATCAAAACTCTCAGGGTGATGATTTGCCTCGCAAATACCCGGGGAATGACTAATGACTTACGAGGTTTTGAGTGCGTCAGCACACTGGGAGATGAGTTTGGGTCCCCGGTAAATTAGGCCGCTATAGAGCTGAATTAAGCTAGCACCAGCAGCCATCTTTTCTTTGGCATCTTGAGCCGACATAATTCCGCCAACGCCAATGATCGGAACTTCATTAGCTAAACGCTCGTTCAGTAATTTAATGATGTGCGTTGATGCTTGTCGAACCGGTGCACCAGATAATCCGCCAGCTTCATTGCCAAAGGGGAGGTTTTGTACCGCTTCTCGCGCAATCGTGGTGTTCGTGGCAATGATGGCATCAATACCAAATTCCAATAAGAGATCGGCAATAAAACCAATATCTTGACTGTCTAAGTCAGGTGCAATTTTGAGGAACAATGGTTTACGAACACTGTAGCGATCACTCAAGCTCTTTCGAGCAAGATCAACTGAAGCTAAGAGTGAACGCAACATTTCCTCACCCTGAAGGGCGCGAAGATTTTGTGTATTGGGCGAAGAAATATTAATCGTGATGTAAGCAGCAGTCTCATAGACCGCTTCCAGCGCGGTGACATAGTCACTTGCGGCATCTTCAATAGGTGTAGTTGCATTCTTGCCAATGTTAAGGCCAACAATCCCACCGTTTTGCCAGAATTCAGATTGACGCACTCTCTTAACGCAAGCATCAACGCCATCGTTATTAAAACCCATGCGGTTGATGATGCCCTGTGCCTCTGGCAGTCTAAACATTCTGGGCTTTGGATTGCCTGCTTGTGGTTTAGGTGTCACCGTACCAATTTCTAAAAAACCAAAACCTAAACTTGCCAAAGCATCAATATGCTGCCCATCTTTATCTAAGCCAGCGGCAAGACCGACTGGATTTGGGAAGGTAATTCCACAAATGGTTCGTGGGTCAGATGCCGGTTGATCAATGAAGCAACGCAACAGCCCCCAACGTTGAGCGCGATCAAGATTGCCTAGCGTAACGCGATGAGCCTCTTCGGGGTCTAGAGAAAAAAGCCAAGGGCGTAGAAGAGGGTAGCTATCGATCATAGATAGATATTATCGCGCAACGATAGCTTGCCAGTGATCATCGATCAAGCCTTCAATGGGCTGGAACTTGGCTTTATAAGACATCTTTTCGCTATTCTCAATATAGTAACCAAGGTATAGGTATGGCAGTTCTAGCTCAAGGGCCTGCCTAATTTGCCACAAGATGCTGTAAGTACCGTAGCTGGCAGAGGGGTTAGTAGTATCAAAGAAGGTGTAGACCGAGGAGATGCCTTGTTCAAGGATATCGATCATGCTGACCATGCGTAACTTGCCAGGATGGGTATCTTGCGGGCCATCCCGAAATTCAACAATCCGAGAATTTACACGACTTTGCAATAAAAACTGCATGTATTGATCTTGGTCATCGCGATCCATATCGTCATCAGCATGACGGGTCATTTGATATTGTTGATAGAGCTCATAATGCTCTTCTTGGTAACCTAGATTTAAAACTCGGATTTCAAGGCCTTGATGCTTTTTCCATGAACGGCGCTGGCTTCGATTGGCTTGAAACTGAGCAACAGGAATGCGGGTTGCGATGCATGCGCGGCATTCATCGCAATAGGGGCGATAGGTATATAAGCCGCTGCGACGAAATCCTGCATTGACTAACTCCCCGTACAAATCGGCATGAATTAGATGAGACGGTGTGGCTACTTGCGAACGCGCAATCTTTCCCGGTAGATAGCTACAGGGATAGGGTGCAGTTGCATAAAACTGCAAGGTTGTTAAAGGAAGCTCTTTAAGCTGTGTCATAACCAGTGACTCAGTATCTCTTTATTAAAAGTCCAAGGTAGCTCTATATTAGTTTGCTTTAGCGCATTGTGCAGATGATTTAAAAAGACCTCTCGTGACAGGGGTGCAGCCCCGAGTGAACGTAGGTGTGCAGTTTCTTGCTGGCAATCAATCATCGCTATAGCATGCTCTGTGCACCAAGCACAAAGCGCGGCTAAGGCCAGTTTAGAGGCGTCCGTTTGATGGCTAAACATGGATTCACCGAAGACCATGCCGCCAAATGCAACACAGTACAAACCGCCAATTAGTTGTCCATGATCAACAATAGCAATGCTATGGGCGTGACCCTCGTCATGTAGCTTCGTGTAAGCATCCATGATTTCGTGGGTAATCCAAGTGCCATCTTGATCTTTCCTTCTGGCAGTCGCGCACGATCGAACAACCGCAGCAAAATCATGATCAACTTCTACGGATTTACGGGGGTCGTTTAGAAAATTTCTGATGGTCTTTTTGAGAGACTCATGGCATTTGAAGTCTGCAGGTTTAAGTACCATGCGAGGATTGGGTGACCACCACAGCACTGGTTGATTATCAGAGTACCAGGGAAAAATCCCCATTTGATAGGCTCTAGAAAGTTGACCGGGGTAAATGCGCTCACTCACCGCAACCAATCCTGGAACGCTTGGATCTGGATCGGGTGATAGGAGTGGATTAGGAAAGGGATCCTGAGCGCCTAACCAGGCAATATTGCTCATGAATGGGCGCCTAATTAAATCTTTTCTGTGGGGAGGACATCTCTTGTCCTGACGCTGATTTGTGCATCAGCATGCAGTAAGCCCGCAGCGCGATCAGCAAAAAACCATTCTAGAGTTTGCTTTACTGTCGGAAAGGCGAGCTCTTGCCAGGGAATTTCATGTTCATAAAATAGCGCCACCTCAAGACTCTCTTCTCCCGCATAAAAATATGGGGTATGCATCTGAGCTAAATAAAAGAGGTGAACTTGCTCAGCATGGGGCACATTTAATAAGGAATAGAGTGGACCAATTTCCACTATCGCACCAGCTTCTTCTTGAGTTTCGCGTGCAGCACCAGCGCTGGTACTCTCGCCTAGTTCCATAAAACCTGCAGGCAGAGTCCAATAACCGTGACGTGGTGCTATGGCCCGCTTGCACAGTAAAACCTGTTCTCCATAGACCGGAATGCTACCGACTACATTGCGCGGATTACAGTAATGAATCATCCCGCAGGATTCGCAGACATGACGCTCACGCGAGTCATCCGCCGGAATTTTCACGGTGATAGGTGAAGCGCAATTGGAGCAAAACTTCATGCTTGCTTTCTATAAATAGGCTGGGATAACGCCACGTAATGCATTAGTGAGCATGATAGCCTTCGCATTCTTCACATCATTAATAGTAAGGTTAGCTTCATGGGCATTTCTCTGGGGATCGCTCAGAATGATGGAGCGCATCACCCCAGGTAATACGCCAGCATTGAGTGGTGGTGTAAGCCATTGATTGCCATCAGCAGCTTGAATAAAAATACTACTTCTCCCACCTTCAGTGACAAACCCTTTTTCATTGATAAAGAGGGCATCAAATCCCCCTAGGGATTGTGCTTTTTGCCATGCCATATCATAAGCATCCCTAGCGCTAACTTTATGTTGTAGCAATACATTGCCAGAGTGCATGATCGCATCCTCTGGATTAGAAAGAATATCGCTTGCCCAAAAAATTCTTACTTTTTCCTCTAATGCTGCTAGTGCTGATAATTGCCATGTCACAGCACCTTTAAAATCGACATCGACTCGTAAACGGTATTTGCTAGACTTGTCACATGAACTACATGCTGCATAAATAAGCTCTTTGACATGATCTCTTGATAAGGCAATTCCAAGAGCTAGTGCAGAGTGTTGCAGACGATTAAGGTGGCGCTCAATATGGGCAGGCTCACCATTCACAATCAGAATGGTTTCAAACAGGCCCACCTCACTGGGTAGTTGGCACAGGAACTTGGCCTTGATCTGACATTCTTCCCATTCTTGCTGTGCCTGAGAGTCGATCGTAATTCCAGCACCCACGCCTAGAGTAAAACGAGAAGCCTGCGTCTGGATATCACGTTGAATTTCAATCGTGCGAATAGGCACGCTCAGCGCAAAATCACCGCTAGGATCTAACCAACCCAAGGCGCCACAGTAATAGCCGCGATCAGATGGCTCAAGCTCTTGAATAATTTCCATGCTGCGCTTCTTGGGTGCCCCTGTTACTGACCCACAGGGAAAAACGGCATTGAGGATGTCGAGCAATTGAATCTGCGGCTTTGCTTGTGCCTGAACGGTGGAAGTCATTTGCAATACATCACCATGTCTTGCCACTTGGAATAGGTGCGGCACACTCACTGTCCCTGGCAAAGCAAGTCTGCTCAAATCATTACGCAAGAGATCAACGATCATGACATTTTCAGCTTGATTTTTAAGGTCTTGACAAAGCTGGTCTGCAGATTCGCTTAAGGCATTGGCCGTGCCTTTCATGGGCATGGCTGTTAAGGTTTGCCCATTGCGCGCAATAAATAACTCAGGGGATTGAGAAAGAATATAGTTTTCGCCATCTTCAATATAGGCACCAAATCTTCCTGGCTGACGTTCTCTTAAACGCTGATAGAGTGCTAGCGGTTCACCATAGGTATCGCCAGTAATGCGATAGGTATGATTAATTTGGTAGCAATCACCACTCTTAATATATTCATGAATGGTAGCGATGTCTTGAGCAAATTTCGCTTCGTCTAGCGAATTGGATAGATTGGCAATCCCCGAGGGTTTAGGCGTATTACTTGATTGAGTAAGTTGATTGTTTAAAAATGCGTCAACTTGCTCTTTGCTTAATGCCTCATAGGAATCAAATGACCAAGCCTGAATTAGGGGATGATTTAAGTGCGTAGATAAACTATTTTCACGGCTTGGCAGATGATGAATGAGGCGACCAAGTTCATAGGCAAATGCGACTACTACGAATTTGCCTTGATGAAGTACCTCTTGGATCTCGAGGAGGCATTGCTCAATGAGCCTCTTATTATCTGCATCGCAATGAGAGGCTGTAATGCTCCAGCTGCGTAACGGATCCTGATAGAGTCGACTCGTCGGCTGTATTAGGGTGCTCTGAGCATCATCGAGCAGAATCATGGTCTTGATTGCTGGAGTAGCACTTACTTCAGAACAGTTGCTGATTCGATAGTGACTGTTTTGCTTGGTACATCGGCCATACGCCCCATTTTTGGTGCGCTTGCAACCATCGTTGGCACTTTACGAATGTCATCAATCGTTTGCGTACCAGAAATTACTTTGCCAAACACGGTGTAGCCATTACCCATAGCATTGGGATAATTGAGGCCTTCGTTATCTTTGACGTTGATAAAAAACTGGGCAGTAGCTGAGTCAGGGTCAGAAGTGCGAGCCATTGCAATGGTGTACGTTTGATTCTTCAAACCATTTTGAGCTTCAGATACTACTGGTGCATTAGTGGGTTTTTGAACCAAGTCTGGAGTAAACCCACCTCCTTGAATCATGAAGCCATTAATAACGCGATGAAAAATGGTGCCGTTATAAAAGCCGCTATTGACGTAGTTCAAAAAATTAGCAGTCGTCTTTGGTGCCTTCACAGAGTCAAGCTCAACTACGAAATTACCCATAGTGGTTTTGAATTCCACTTTAGGTCCAGCAAATGCGCTGATGCTACTTAAACAAGTAGCGGCAAATACGAGGGCAGCAATGATATTACGCATGATGTAAGTCCTTGTGATAAATAGAGAGTTCTTTGAATGCATTGTATTGGGATGAAAGAGCTTATGCTGCTTAGAGTCCAAAAGGCATATTTTTGGCCCGCAAATAGGTGGGCTCCTCAAACATCCCGGGTCTAGCTAGATAGTCTAATGCCCAGTCAATCGTATCAAGACCCCAAAAGCATTGCTCATTGATAACCAGTGCAGGGACCCCAAATGCACCATCCTCTTTAGCTAAATGAGTATTGGCTATCAGTTTTTCTTTAGCCATTGGACTATCCGGCTTAGGGGTTTGGATAGGTAAACCCAAATATTCACAAAACTGAGGCCAGGATAAATTGGGATCCTTGCCCTCTAACCAAACATAATCAAAGGCGCGCTCCACCATCTGCCAGTTGGCATTTTCTTGTGCCAACAAACGCTGAGGTGCAACAGTCAGGAATGGATGATGTTCTGGAAACCGAAATGGTATGCCCAATTTTTCGGCTAGCCAAACGCAGTATTGATAGGTGTGTGGGCGTTTTGCAGGAATCTCTCCAGGCCCCCGATTATCGGTTGCCCTAAAAAGTCCCCCTAGCAAGATTGGGATTGGTTCAATCTCAATTTGATCAGAAAGGCGGTGACGCTGTTTGATATAAAAATAGGAAAAGGGCGAAATGATGTCGTAATAGAGTTTGGCCTTGGGCTTGCTGATATTGTTCGGGCTCATTTTGACTTTGAATCTACATCGAGTTTGCGTAAGAAGGCCATCTTTTCGGCTATTTGTGCTTCAAGTCCTCGATCAACCGGCTCATACCAATGCGGCTCTGCCATGCCTTCTGGTAAATAGGTTTCGCCTGCGGCATAAGCATGAGGTTCATCATGTGCATAGCGATATTCTTTACCGTGACCTAATTCTTTCAGAAGCTTAGTCGGGGCGTTGCGCAAATGATTCGGAACAGGCTTAGTCTGATCATTTGCAACATAAGCTCGAGCAGCATTAAACGCTTTATAACTGGCATTACTTTTGGCTGCTATCGCGAGGTAGATTACAGCTTGACCTAGAGCGAGCTCACCTTCTGGCGAGCCAAGACGTTCATAGGTTAGTGCAGCATCATTTGCCAGCTGCATGGCGCGCGGATCTGCCAGTCCAATATCTTCCCAGGCCATGCGAATAATGCGTCTGGCTAAATAGCGTGGATCTGTACCGCCATCAAGCATGCGACATAGCCAATACAGTGCAGCGTCTGGATTTGAGCCTCGAACCGATTTATGCAGAGCAGAGATTTGATCGTAAAAGTGATCCCCCCCTTTATCAAAGCGCCGCGCTTGAATGGTCAGGGCATTTTCAATAAAAGCTTGATCAATATTGGTCGTTAAAGAATTGGGTGCGGAAAGCGCATTACGTACCTGCTCAATAAGGTTAAGGAGACGGCGGGCATCTCCATCAGCATGGGTAATGAGAGTCGTGACAGCAGCTTCATCAAAAGTAAGCTCAGGCATTGCACAAGAACGTGCGCGCTCAAATAATTGCTTGAGCTCTTCAGTGCTTAAGGATTTGAGTACATAAACTTGTGCCCGAGAAAGAAGTGCAGAGTTGACTTCAAAAGAGGGGTTTTCAGTCGTGGCACCAATAAAGGTAAATAGTCCAGACTCTACATGCGGGAGCAATGCATCCTGTTGGCTTTTATTAAAGCGATGAATTTCATCAACAAACAAAATAGTTTGCTTGCCTTGTTCAGACATATTGCGTTGGGCTTGTTCGATGGCCTCCCGAATTTCTTTTACACCAGCCAGTACCGCTGAAATTGCAATAAATTCTCGATCAAACGCCTTGGCCGATAGCCTTGCCAGTGTAGTTTTACCGACACCAGGAGGGCCCCATAAAATCATTGAATGGGGCTTGCGAGCGGCAAATGCCAGTTGCAGAGGCTTGCCTGTTGCTAATAGGTGCGCCTGTCCAATCACTTCCTCTACGACGCGAGGGCGTAAAACCTCAGCTAAAGGGGCTGGTGGATCTTGATCAAAGAGCGTACCCATGTGTGCTGGGATTAGTCCTGTAGAAATAACATGACTAATGCGGCCCACACTAAACAGCTCACTGAGACGATAGTCAGTCGGTTGCGGATTCGCATAAAGGCACCGCAAGCTTCTTCACTTGAAAAATAATATTGATAGGTCTCTTTATCAATATTGCGTTGAATGATCAGTGCTGATGCCAGAATTAATAGGCCTACTGGAATGTAAATATGTAGAGCGACCCAAGCCACCAGCGCAGGAACCACTCCCCAGATCCAAGCGTTACGATCTTCCCAGCGATCGCCTGGAGGATTTTTTCCGAGGGTATGAAGATTCGCACCCCAGTGCAATGCGCCCATAAATGCCGTGATGACCGCCCCATAACCAGCTAATGATTCAGCGCCTAAATAATTAAGGGGAGTTGGCGCCAATTGAACAACTAAAGCAAGTACAACAAAAGGAATTAAACCTGCATAAGATAATTTAATGACAAGAGGGGGCAAGGGGTTCACGATACTTCTTTATGGATGAGGTTAAGAAAAAATAAGTTACTGGTCGTATTGATAAACGCCGCGACCCGTTTTGCGGCCAAGATAACCAGCAGCCACCATTTCACGCAGGAGAGGGCAGGGACGATATTTGGAGTCACTAAAGTTTTCAAAATAGACTTCCATGACGGCTAAGCAGGTATCAAGACCAATGAGGTCAGCCAATGCGAGTGGACCAATCGGTTGATTGCAGCCCAGCTTCATGCCCGCATCAATATCTTCTGGGCTGGCAAGGCCTTCATACAAAACAAAAAAGGCTTCATTAATCATGGGCAATAAAATCCGGTTCACTACAAAACCTGGCGAATTTTTAACCGTAATAGGCTCTTTACCAATTCGCTTAGCCATCTCAATAATGGCGGCATGGGTGGCATCGCTCGTTTGTAAACCTCTGATGACCTCTACTAAAGCCATGAGTGGAGGGGGGTTAAAGAAGTGCATGCCAATAAAGCGTTCGGGATGAGAGTCGAGGGCAGCTAGCTTGGTAATCGAGAGTGAAGATGTATTGGTGGCAATGATCGTTTCTGCACTAACGATCTCGTCGACTTGCTTCAAAATCTTTTCTTTAATAGCTTGATTTTCTGTCGCAGCTTCAATCACCAATTGCAAACCCCTGAGGTCTGCGTATGAAGTGCTTCCTTTAATGTGTTTTAATGCGGCCGCTTTGGATTCATTGGTAAGCGTTTCTTTCTTGACCAAACGATCTAAGCTTTTGGAAATTTGCGCAAGCCCTCGCTCTACGGCAGCATCATTAATGTCAACCATCACTACATCTAGGCCAGCGACTGCGCATACTTGAGCAATGCCATTACCCATGGTGCCCGCGCCGATAATGCCGACTGATTGAATCTTCATGCTATTTCCTTTTTTGATACTGAGTTGAACCAAACAATTGCTCTCTTGCCTTGTCATCATGCAAGGGCTTGCGCAACGCTGTTAATACTTCAACGCCACGCTTCACCGCAGGACGGTCACCCACCATTTCAAACCAGCGCTTGAAATGGGGATAGTCATTAATATCGATGCCTTGATTTTTCCAATTGCGTGTCCAAGGAAAGATGGCAATATCCGCAATGGAGTACTGCTTTCCAGCAATATAGGCATTATCTTTCAGTTGATGATCTATGACGCCATAAAGACGCTTTGCCTCATTGGTGTAGCGATTGATCGCATACTCAATCTTCTCAGGGGCATAAATGCGGAAATGGTGGTTTTGTCCTAATAGCGGGCCCAAGCCACCCATTTGGAACATCAGCCACTGTAGAACCTCATATTTACCCCGCACGGATTTGGGTAGAAACTTTCCCGTCTTGGCGGCGAGATAGAGCAAAATCGCACCGGATTCAAAAAGGTGTATCGGTTTTCCATCTGGTCCCTGTGGGTCAACAATGGCTGGAATCTTGTTGTTTGGGCTTATCGCCAAAAACTCTTTTTTAAATTGGTCGCCAGCACCAATATCAATTGGATGGGCAATCCAATCTTTGCCCAATTTATAACCACACTCTTCGAGCATGATATGCACTTTATGGCCATTTGGTGTAGGCCAACTATAGACATCGATGATGTCTTTTTTATGTGTTGTAGTGGTCGCCATATTTTTCCTTAAAAAATTACAGTGCTTGTAGTCTGTCAAGTGCAGTGTGAAGAGTTTTCTCTTGCTTTGCAAAACAAAAACGGATCACGCCAGATTCTTTAGGCTGATCATAAAAAGCAGAAACAGGAATGGCCGCCACACCAATCTCCGTAGTAAGCCATGCGCAGAAATCAGCCTCCCCCAATTTAGCTTCGGGAATTTGCAAATTGGAATAGTCAACGCATTGAAAATAGGTTCCGGGGGAAGGTAGCAGTGTAAAGCGCGTATTTTGCAAGCCTGCTCTAAAGTAGTCACGCTTAGTTTGATAGAAGGCGGCGAGATCTAAGTAATGGCGAGGCTCTTGCAAATACTTTGCCAAACCATATTGCATCGGAGTGTTCACTGTAAATACATTGAATTGGTGTACCTTACGAAACTCTTTCATCATGCTAGCGGGGGCAGCTACATAGCCTACTTTCCAGCCAGTGACATGGTAGGTCTTACCAAAGCTTGAAATCAGAAAGCTTCGTGCGGCTAACTCTGGGTGACTTGCTACGCTTTGGTGCAGTTTCCCGTCATAGACCATGTGCTCGTACACCTCATCACTCAATATCAGAGCGTTCGTATTTCTGACTAACTGAGCTAACTGGTCTAAATCAGATCTTTGCCACACCATCCCCGTTGGATTGTGGGGTGTATTAATAATTACCAAGCGCGTTTTATTGCTTATCGCTTTAGCTAATGCATCCCAAGGAATCTCATAAGAGCTAACGCGGCCATCTGTATCTCGTTGCGCTATTAAAGAGACCGCAATTGTTTTTCCACCGGCAAGCTCAATCGATGGTCGATAGCTGTCATAGGCTGGCTCAATGATGACAACTTCATCGCTTGGGCTTACACAAGAGAGTATGGCGGTAATAATTCCCTGTGTGCCACCTGCAGTGATGGTGATTTCCGTATCAGCATCATATTGATGACCATAGAGGGCCAGATTCTTTTTTGCCACCTCTTGGCGTAATGGTGCAATACCAGCCATGGGCGGGTATTGATTGTGATCAGCTAGCATGGCGGCGTTGACATCTGAAATCAATTGCCTATCGCAAGGAAAGTCTGGGAAGCCTTGGCCTAAATTAATTGCCTGATGCTCTGCAGCTAGCGCTGACATCACGGTAAATACCGTTGTTCCAACCTGTGGAAGGCGGCTCGGGAACTGCGGGGTATTCAGTGGTTTTTGATCCATTTGGTGGTTTAGGGCAAATATGATGGGTAGTCGCTAGAATGGAAGTAATTCATACTGAAATTGTGCCATGCTGATCGTTCTTTCACCTGCTAAATCTCTTGATTACAAAACCCCCGCCAAGGTTAAGGCGCCAACTTTGCCTGAGTTTGTCTCAGAATCGGCCAAGTTGATTGCCGATCTGAAGAAATTAGCCCCCCAAGAGGTAGCTGATCTCATGGGTTTATCCGACCAGCTGGCCGCCTTAAATGTGGGTCGCTATCGTGATTGGTCCAAGAAGTTCACTGAGGAAAATAGCAAGCCTGCAATTTATGCTTTTGATGGGGATGTTTACGATGGTTTTGACGTCAAATCACTCAATCCCAAGACGGTTGAGTTTGCTCAGGACCATATTCGTATCTTGTCCGGTTTATATGGCGCCTTAAGGCCTCTCGATTTAATGCAACCCTATCGCCTAGAGATGGGTACCGCATTTAAGAATGCCAGAGGTAAGGACTTGTACGCTTTTTGGGGTGAGCGGGTTACCGAATCCCTTAAAAAAATCCTCGAAAAGCAAAAGAAACCCGTTCTGCTTAATTTAGCTTCTGAGGAATATTTCAAGGTGCTACAACCCCAGAATCTCGATTGCCCAGTCATTGCCCCGGTTTTTCAGGATGAAAAGGATGGTAAGTACAAAATTATTTCTTTTTATGCAAAGCGCGCAAGAGGTTTGATGGCGCGTTACGTTGTTGAAAATCGCATTACAGATCCTGCCGATTTGAAAGGTTTTAATTTAGATGGTTATAAATACTATCCATCCGAATCCAAACCAGAAAAACCAGTCTTTAGACGTTCACAAAGAAAGTAAGAGAAGGCTTTATGGCTGTTCATCGTACGAAATCTTCGCAGCGTACATCTCCAGATGTTGAGCGACTTGTTGCGGATGCGATTTCATTGGCGGCATCAGGCAGTCAAATTGAAGATCGTTTTTGGGAGAGCCGTCTGGATGCACGTTTATTGCGATTGTTAAAAAGTCAAAATCAAAATGTGATTGATGCTGCCTTAGATCAAACCTTTAGAATTAATACGGTTGCTTTTGAGGTGCTTGCCGATTGCGCAGAAACCTTAGCTGAGTCTATTACGATGGAGCACGAAGGTCAGAGTTGGGATGTTTTACTGTTGGCTTTGCCCATTGTGGCGCACACGCGCTATCAGATTCCATCAGGGGCTTTGCCAGTCAATGTGATTGAGGCAACAGCAGCAGCCTTGCAGAGCTCGATTGCCTCACTAGATACTCGCCTGGCCATCATTCCCTGGCTTTACAGCATAGATCAAATGCCGCATTCTCATTGTCAAACGCGTTTGCTAACAGAAGCTTTAGCCACGGCTGCCATTTCTTCAAGTGAGGTGAAGTTAGAGCTACGTGATATGTCTGAGACTATTGCCGTTCTGGCTGACCCGCGTTTCATCATTGCCGCTATTGCTGCGCCTAGTGGTACGCCGCTGTTTCGTTGGCAGGCTGAAGCTCCAGTACGACAAGAGCGGGGCGTGAGTTTAATTGGTTGGCAAACTGCCATGCATGATCCGATTGCTAATCTTTTACCGGGATGTGAATTTGAATTGCTATTGCCAGAGGCGTACTTCACCAATTGCCGTCTAGCAGATAAGCATGTCAGACCTTTGAGTATTCGTGCAGCAGTCAATTTTTTAGAGAGTACTCTGGGTGTATTACCTGCAGGACTTTCTTGCGTGGTTGGGGCATTTGGTGAAGAGCAGGCTGATGAATACCGTATCTCATTTGGCTTAAAGGGTTCCTCAGAGGTCGTTTATGGCGTTATTTGGCCGCTTTATGATCGTGAAAGTGTTGCCAATGACGCATTGAATGATTTGGCGGATGACGAGAGTCCGATGAAGAAAATTACGGATGCTCTTCATGATGCTGGGGTTGATGATGTGTTTCGGCATGCCATGCTATTTGATCCAGAGCTATGTGATGATTGTGGAGCACCTTTATTTCCAGATCGCTCGGGTGAAGCGGTACATGCTGAAATGCCGGATGACGCCCCTACACAACAGCCACTATTTCATTGAGATTTTTTTGCCAAAGAAAAAGCCGAGGAATCCTCGGCTTTTTTCATGCTGCAGTAAAACTGTTGAACTAGTTTTGCACAAACGGTTCTGCATCAGCAAACAGGTGAGGTAACTTGCCTGTTTTCATTTCTGCTGTTTGACAAAAATCTGCAAGACGAGTCCCAGACTTAATATTAAAAAGCATAGCCTTATTACCGAGTACCACTAGGTCATGTCCACTGTTAGTATTTTTATAACGCAAACTACCAGGCAAAGAATTTTCACGAACCAGCTCAAAAGTTTTGGATTGCCAAGTTAGGCGAATCTTTTCTATTGTCCCGGTCGTATTAAATTGTTTGCTATCGCTGCAAGTCCATGTCGATACTGCCTCACTTGCATTGGCTGTGCCAATAAAGCCAGCAGCCATCATGCTTATGAGGAGAAGGGTACGCTTCATATATTCAAATCCTTATGAGAGAAGGTGTTTAACGCCTGCTTGCTCTTCAAGCAATTCGTTAAGAGTGTGATTCATGCGCTCACGTGAGAACTCATCAATCTCTAAGCCCTCGACCATTTTATATTCGCCATTTTCACAAATGACTGGATAGCCGTAGATGACTTCTGCTGGAATGCCGTATTCACCTTTAGAAGGAATACCCATAGTGACCCATTTGCCATTCGTGCCCAGAACCCAGTCACGCATGTGATCAATGGCTGCATTCGCTGCAGAAGCTGCAGAAGACAAGCCGCGGGCGTCAATAATGGCTGCGCCACGCTTACCAACGGTTGGAATGAAAACATCTTTATTCCAAGCGGGATCGTTAATGCTGTCTTTGACAGACTGGCCATCAATCGTGGCAAAGCGATAGTCAGGATACATAGTCGGGCTATGGTTACCCCAAACAACCAATTTTTCGATATCAGCAACTGGCTTATTAAGCTTATTAGCAAGCTGTGACAGAGCGCGGTTGTGATCTAAGCGAAGCATCGCAGTAAAGTTCTTCGCAGGAATATCTGGAGCAGATTTCATGGCGATATAAGCATTGGTGTTTGCAGGGTTGCCAACTACTAATACCTTTACGGTCTTCTTAGCAACTGCATTGAGGGCTTTGCCTTGGGCTGTGAAGATTTGGGCATTTGCTGAGAGCAAATCTTTACGCTCCATACCAGGGCCACGAGGACGTGCGCCAACCAATAGGGCTACATCAATGTCTTTAAATGCGGTCATTGGGTCAGAGTGAGCAGTCATACCAGCCAATAGCGGGAACGCACAGTCCTCAAGTTCCATCATGACGCCAGCCAACGCTTTTTGTGCTTTTTCGTCTGGAATTTCAAGTAGCTGGAGGATTACAGGCTGATCTTTACCGAGTAAATCGCCATTAGCGATGCGAAAAAGTAGGGAATATCCGATTTGACCGGCTGCGCCGGTGACCGCGACGCGCATTGGGGCTTTTGCCATTACTAATAACTCCAGTTGAGGTTAATTAATTGAAATCTTTTCTATTATCCATTCAAGTGTAGGGACTTTCCATTTACACTGTCAATCATGTCTTATATAAGATATGAAATAGAAGTATTATTTTATCGAATTGATGTTGTGCCGGAGTGAATTTGAGCCTCATTACTGAACCTACTGCCTCTTTTAGCCCTCTTTATGAGCAAATCAAAGCCATGATTTTGGCTAGTTTGCAAGCTTCTGAATGGCTTCCAGGCGATGCCATTCCCAGTGAAATGGAGCTTGCCGCACGGTATGCCGTCAGTCAAGGCACTGTTCGCAAGGCCATTGATGAGCTTGCAGCGCAAAATCTTCTAGTACGCCGGCAGGGTAAAGGCACCTTTGTAGCCACCCATCAAGAAGAGGATTGGCAGTATCGTTTTTTACGCCTAGAAACAGACTTAGGCCAAAAATTACACCTGAAAAACCAGTTTTTAGCTTGTGAGCGCATTCAGGCTGATGCTTATAGGGCTGGCTTACTGAAATTGAAGGCCGGCGAAACCTTGATCCGCATTGATCGCGTGCAAAGCTCCAGTGGCAAGCCCATCGTTTTTGAAGAAATTTGGCTACCGGAAGCACGCTTTCAAGGCTTAACGCTTGAGGCACTCAATAACTGGCCAGGGCCGGTATATGCCTTTTACGAAAGTGAATTTGCCACGCACATGGTCAGGGCCGAAGAAAAAATCAAGGCAGTTCTTGCTGATGACAGTCTTGCAAATCACCTACACCTACCAGTTGGTACAGCGCTACTCTCAGTGGAGAGGGTGGCCTTTACCTATGGAAATAAACCCGTTGAAATTCGGCATGCTCGATATGACACTTCTGAGCAGCACTACGACAATAAATTGAACTAAGCAGTACACTCAATAATCAGTAAAAACCATTAAAAACCCCTTAAAAACGCTAAAAATCCCCCAAACGACCCTAGGTTTCCAATAGAATATGTTGCAACACAACAAAACCTCCTTGAACCTCCTCCAAAACAGAGAGATTGCCCATGGTTGATGCCCAGCAAGATGTAAAAAGTGCCAAACCGGTTTATCGGAATATTGGCTTAGCCCAACTCATTAAGTACCGTTTGCCGTGGGCTGGAAAGGTGTCGATTCTGCACCGTATCAGCGGGGCAGTATTGTTTTTGATGTTGCCATTTTTACTCTATCTTTTTGATCAGAGCCTGGCTTCGGAGTTGAGCTATCAGCAGTTTCAGGCAATCATGAGCCATTTCTTGGTAAAGATCATTTGCCTCGGTCTAATTTGGGCCTTTTTGCACCATTTCTGCGCGGGTATTCGTTACCTGCTGCTTGATCTCGAAATTGGTGTTGAGAAGGCAGATGCCAATCGTTCTGCAATCGTCGTATTTTTCTTAGGCCTCGCATTAACTGCAGTAGTTGGTCTTAAATTGTTTGGCCTGTACTAAGCGCCTCTTATCTAAGGAAATCTCATGCCTATTTATCAAATTGGACCAAAGCGTTTAGTAGTCGGAGCGCACTACGGCCTAAAAGAATGGATTATTCAACGGGTTACTGCCATTGTGATGGTGGTGTTTACCGTCATTTTGCTAGTGGACTACGCCATTACTGGTAGCGCAACTTACGAAGGCTGGGCGAGCTTATTTAGCAACCAGTTCATGAAACTCTTAACGCTTTTAGCGTTCATTAGTTTGTTCTATCACGCATGGATTGGTATTCGTGATATCTGGATGGATTACATCAAACCCGTCAGCATTCGCTTAACACTGCAAGTGTTAACTGTTTTGTATCTTGTGGCCTGTGCGGCCTATGCCGTTCAAATTTTGTGGAAAGTGTAAGTCGATGACTGCGATTAAAAAAGCATTGCCACGCCGTCGTTTTGATGCGGTGATTATTGGTGCCGGTGGTTCCGGTATGCGCGCTTCTTTGCAATTGGCTGAAGCCGGATTAAATGTTGCGGTATTAACTAAGGTATTCCCAACACGCTCACATACAGTGGCTGCACAAGGCGGTATTGGTGCCTCACTGGGCAATATGAGTGAAGATAATTGGCACTATCACTTCTACGACACCATCAAAGGTTCTGATTGGTTGGGTGACCAGGATGTGATTGAGTTCATGTGCCGCGAAGCACCTAAAGTGGTTTACGAGCTTGAGCATTTTGGCATGCCATTTGACCGTAATCCAGACGGCACCATTTATCAGCGCCCGTTTGGTGGTCATACAGCGAACTATGGTGAGAAGCCAGTGCAGCGCGCTTGCGCCGCAGCAGATCGCACCGGTCATGCCATGTTGCATACCTTGTACCAGCGCAATGTGCGCGCTAAAACCAATTTCTTTGTTGAGTGGTTGGCATTAGACTTAATTCGTGATGACGCTGGCGATGTTGTTGGTGTGACTGCGCTTGAAATGGAAACCGGTGAGGTTTATATCCTCGAAGCCAAAGTTGTCATGATGGCTACTGGCGGTGCTGGTCGTATTTGGGATGCCTCTACAAATGCCTTTATCAATACTGGTGACGGTATGGGTCTGGCAGCTCGCGCTGGCATTCCATTGGAAGACATGGAGTTCTGGCAATTCCACCCCACTGGCGTAGCTGGTGCAGGCGTGTTGTTGACAGAAGGTTGTCGTGGTGAAGGCGGTATCTTGCGCAATAAAGATGGTGAGCGTTTCATGGAGCGCTATGCACCAACGTATAAAGATTTAGCGCCACGCGACTTCGTATCACGTTGTATGGATCAAGAAATCAAAGAAGGGCGCGGTTGCGGTCCTAATGGCGACTATGTTGTCCTTGACTTGACCCACATTGGTGCCGAAACCATCATGAAGCGTTTGCCTTCTGTTTACGAGATTGGTATCAACTTTGCAAACGTTGATGTAACCAAAGAGCCAATTCCAGTGGTGCCAACCATTCACTATCAGATGGGCGGTATTCCTACGAACATTAATGGTCAAGTGGTGGTGCCGGCTAATGGTAAGCACAATGAGATCATTAACGGCTTGTACGCTATTGGTGAGTGCTCATGTGTATCCGTTCACGGTGCGAACCGTTTGGGCACAAACTCATTGCTCGACTTACTCGTTTTTGGTCGTGCAGCTGGAAATCACATCGTTGCAATGGATCTCAAGAATCGCGAGTTCAAGCCATTACCAGCTAATGCTGGAGAGCAAACTATGGCTCGCATCGCAGCATTGGATAACTCTACTTCTGGTGAGTATGCGCAAGATGTTGCGAATGATATTCGCAAGACTATGCAAAAGTATGCTGGTGTATTCCGTAATCAAGAGTTGATGGATGAGGGTGTACGTCAAATGGCAAAGCTGACTGAGCGTGCTAAACATTTGTGGGTTAAAGATAAATCACAGATTTTTAATACCGCTCGTATTGAAGCATTGGAAGTGGCCAATCTGATTGAAACCGCGAATGCAACCATGATCTCGGCTGCAGCTCGCAAGGAAAGTCGTGGTGCACATTCACACGACGATCATCAAGAGCGTGATGATGCCAACTGGATGAAGCATACGCTTTGGTATAGCGAAGGCAATACGCTTTCCTATAAACCAGTTGTATTACAGCCATTGACTGTCGAGTCCTTCCCACCTAAAGAACGTACTTTCTAAGCGAAGAGAAATAAAGATGAGTGATATTCGTATATTTGAAATTTATCGTTACGATCCAGATGTCGATGCAGCGCCGCGCATGGAACGCTATGAGTTAGAGCTTACTGGCGAGCGCATGTTGCTTGACGCTTTGATTTCTCTCAAGAAACAAGATGAGACGATCTCTTATCGCCGTTCATGCCGCGAGGGTGTTTGTGGCTCTGATGCGATGAACATCAATGGTAAGAATGGTTTGGCATGCTTGACTAATATGCTGACCCTACCAAAGGTGATTACATTACGTCCATTACCTGGCTTGCCGGTAGTGCGTGATTTGATTGTAGACATGACCTTATTCTTCAAGCAATATTTGTCCATCAAGCCTTACTTGGTGAATGACAATCCGGCTCCTGAAAAAGAGCGTTTGCAGAGCCCTGAAGAGCGCGAAGAGTTAAATGGTTTGTATGAGTGCATCTTGTGCGCTTCTTGCTCAACCTCATGCCCATCTTTCTGGTGGAATCCAGATAAGTTCGTTGGCCCTGCTGGCTTGCTTCAGGCTTATCGCTTTATTGCTGACAGTCGTGATCAAGATACTGCGCAGCGTCTCGATAATTTGGAAGATCCATATCGTTTATTCCGCTGCCATACCATCATGAATTGCGTGGACGTATGTCCTAAGCACTTAAATCCAACCAAGGCGATTGGGAAGATTAAAGAATTGATGGTTCGCAGGGCAGTATGACCCTGAGTAATGCAGAGTTATATCGTTTAAAAAGTGATGCCCGCAGGGGTTTACTGGAGAATGATTTAATTCTGCAGCGTTTTTTTGAGCGTTACGGTGCTCAATTAAGTGCAGATGAGGGAAAAGTGCTCAGTCAGTTGTTTGCACTGGAAGATAATGACCTCATGGATTTGCTGATTGGTCGAAGGGATTCGGTTGCAGCATTAGAGGATGAAGCAAAAACAGCTTTATTTAAAACGGTTTTGCAAAAGCTGAGAGAGCGGTAATTCAGCTTTTCATGTAGTAGCAGTGAAAATGCATAGAGTATTAATCATCAATTTGAATGACTAAGGATTAAAAATGATTGAATCGGATATCAAGGCAAAATTATCGTTCTCAGACGGCACACCGGATATTGATCTGCCAATTTACAAAGGCACTATTGGTCCTGATGTCATCGATATTCGTAAGTTATATGGCCAAACTGGAAAGTTCACCTACGATTCAGGCTTCCTTTCTACAGCATCTTGCAACAGCAAGATTACCTATATTGATGGTGATAAAGGTGAATTACTTTATCGCGGCTATCCCATTGAAGATTTAGCGCATAACTGCGATTTCTTGGAAGTGTGTTTCTTGCTCATCAATGGTGAGCTGCCAAATGCCAAAGAGAAAAAAGATTTTGAAGAAATGGTGATGCACCACACCATGGTTCATGAGCAGATGCAATTTTTCTTACGCGGTTTCCGTCGTGACGCGCATCCAATGTCCGTATTAACTGGCTTAGTTGGCGCCATGGCAGCTTTCTACCATGACGAGATTGATTACAGTGATCCGCATGCTCGTGAAGTAGCTCAAATTCGCTTGATTGCTAAAATGCCGACGCTAGTTGCAATGGCTTATAAATACTCTGTAGGTCAGCCATTTATCTATCCAGATAATGCCCTGTCTTATACAGCGAACTTCATGCGTATGATGTTTGCTACTCCTTGTGAGCCATACAAAGTGAATCCAGTATTAGTGCGCGCGCTTGATCGGATTTTCATTTTGCATGCTGATCATGAACAGAATGCCTCCACTTCAACAGTGCGCTTGTGCGGTTCATCAGGTACCAATCCATTTGCTGCAATCTCTGCTGGTATTGCATGCTTGTGGGGCCCGGCTCACGGCGGCGCTAATGAAGCTTGCTTGCAGATGCTCAGTGAGATTCAGGCGAATGGTGGCGTGGACACTATCGGTGAATTTATTGCCCAAGTTAAAGATAAGAACTCTAGCGTTCGCCTCATGGGCTTTGGCCATCGTGTGTATAAGAACTTTGATCCACGCGCCAAATTGATGCGTGAAACCTGTCATGAGGTTCTCAATGAATTAGGTTTGCAGAATGATCCATTGTTTAAGCTGGCAATGACTCTTGAGAAGATTGCGCTTGAAGATGAGTACTTTGTAAGCCGTAAACTCTATCCAAACGTTGATTTCTACTCTGGTATTGTTCAGCGCGCATTAGGCATTCCAACTGAAATGTTTACCTGTATTTTTGCGCTAGCAAGAACAGTGGGTTGGATTGCTCAATGGGAAGAAATGATTACTGATCCTGAGTACAAGATTGGCCGTCCACGTCAGCTGTATGTTGGAGAAACTTCACGTAAGGTTCCTAACATCTCTGTTCGTAAATAAGAGCTTTAGAGGAATTACATGTCACGTACGCTTTACGATAAATTGTGGGATGACCATGTCGTCTATTCAGAAGGTGATGGCACGGCCACGATTTATATTGATCGACAGCTATTGCATGAAGTTACTAGCCCCCAAGCATTTGAGGGCTTGAATTTAGCTGGCCGTCCTGTATGGCGTATTTCTGCAAATTTAGCGGTTTCTGATCACAACGTTCCCACTACTGATCGATCGCAGGGTATTGCTGATCCGATTTCCAAGCTTCAAGTGGATACCTTGGATCAAAATTGTGATGCCTTTGGTATTACGCAATACAAGATGAACGATACCCGCCAAGGGATCGTGCATGTGATTGGACCAGAGCAGGGTGCAACTCTGCCGGGTATGACGGTCGTTTGCGGTGATTCACATACCAGCACGCATGGCGCTTTTGGGGCCCTGGCTTTTGGTATTGGCACATCAGAAGTTGAGCACGTACTGGCTACGCAAACTTTGCTCATGAAAAAGAGCAAGAATATGCTGGTCAAAGTAGATGGTCGCTTACAGCCTGGCTCTACTGCTAAAGATATTGTGTTGGCTGTGATCGGCAAGATCGGTACAGCAGGTGGTACAGGTTACACCATTGAGTTTGCTGGTGAAGCTATTCGTAATTTGTCGATGGAGGGTCGCATGACCCTTTGTAATATGGCGATTGAGGCAGGCGCTCGCGCTGGTTTGGTTGCTGTCGATGAAACTACTATTGAATACATCCAAGGGCGTCCTTATGCTCCGACAGGCGAGGCACTGCGTCATGCTCTGCAATACTGGCGAACATTGCATTCAGATGCTGATGCAAAGTTTGACGCTGTAGTCGAGTTACGCGCCGAAGAAATCGCTCCTCAAGTTACTTGGGGCACCTCACCAGAAATGGTGCTAGCGATTAGTGAGAGAGTCCCTGATCCCGAGAAAGAACGGGATCCTAATAAGCGCCTTGCAATGGAGCGCGCACTGGAATATATGGATCTCATTCCAAATACACCTTTAAGCAATATCTCAATTGATAAGGTGTTTATTGGCTCTTGCACTAATAGTCGTATAGAAGATATTCGTGCTGCCGCTAAGGTTGTAGATCGCCTTGGTAAAAAGATTGCACCGAATGTGAAATTGGCAATGGTAGTTCCTGGTTCTGGCTTGGTAAAAGCACAAGCAGAACGTGAAGGCCTAGATCGCGTGTTCAAAGCTGCTGGATTTGAGTGGCGTGAACCTGGTTGTTCAATGTGTTTAGCTATGAATGCGGATCGCCTTGAGCCGGGTGAACGTTGTGCTTCGACCTCCAATCGAAATTTCGAAGGCCGTCAAGGTAACGGTGGCCGCACCCACCTAGTTAGCCCTGCTATGGCAGCTGCTGCTGCAATTGAAGGGCATTTTGTTGATGTTCGCAAGATTTCATAAGGGAAATACTGTGTCTAAGTTATCTTCACTCACAATCATTAAGAAATTAGCCATCGTAGGCATCGCTGGTCTTTTTATTGCAGCCTGTGCCAACACCATGGAAGGTGTAGGAAAAGATCTCCAAACCATGGGCAACTCTATGGGTGGCAATAAAAATACAAACACTAGCAACCAATCCCAGACTCAAGGGAAAGATGTTGTAGTCACCCCTGTTAAATAAGTTGTGAATTAGTAGAAGATCATCATGGAAAAATTTACGGTATACAAAGGCTTAGTTGCCCCCTTAAACCGGGAAAACGTAGATACCGATGCCATCATTCCCAAACAATTTTTAAAGTCCATTAAAAAAACGGGCTTTGGTCAAAATCTGTTTGATGAATGGCGTTATTTAGACCATGGTGAGCCAGGGCAGGATTGCAGTATCCGTCCCGTTAATCCTGATTTTGTTTTAAACCAGCCGCGC
This sequence comes from Polynucleobacter sp. es-EL-1, assembly GCF_018687975.1. NCBI lineage: Bacteria > Pseudomonadati > Pseudomonadota > Betaproteobacteria > Burkholderiales > Burkholderiaceae > Polynucleobacter > Polynucleobacter sp. es-EL-1. Next base: position 979,506 of record NZ_CP061310.1, on the reverse strand, counting down.
TATCAGGGTGCTGGAATTTTGTTGGCTCGCAAGAACTTTGGCTGCGGTAGCTCCCGTGAGCATGCGCCTTGGGCGCTAGACCAATTTGGCTTTAGAGCCATTATTGCGCCTAGCTTTGCCGATATTTTCTTCAATAATTGCTTTAAAAATGGTCTCTTGCCGATTGTTCTCACAGAACTTCAGGTTGATCATTTATTTAATGAAACCTTTGCTTTTAATGGCTATCAGCTGACGGTTGACCTGGAGCAGCAGCAGGTGATTACCCCCGATGGGACTGCCTACAGCTTTGATGTAGCTCCCTTTAGGAAGCATTGCCTTCTTAATGGTTTGGACGATATTGGCTTAACCCTGCAACATGCAGATAAAATCAAGGCTTACGAAGCGGAGCGCATCTTGAAGATGCCTTGGCTTGCAACCCAATTGCCGTAGTTTTATAGAGTTAAAGGCCTTTCATGAAAATTGCAGTCCTACCGGGCGATGGTATCGGCCCGGAAATCGTTGCTCAAGCTGTCAAAGTGCTCAATGCACTTGGCCCTAAATTTGATCTCGAGACAGCACCAGTTGGTGGTGCAGCCTATGATATTGCAGGTCATCCTTTACCGCCAGCTACCTTAGAACTCGCTAAAAAAGCAGATGCCATTCTGTTTGGTGCAGTGGGTGATTGGAAATACGACGCGTTAGCGCGCGAGCTGCGTCCTGAGCAAGCTATTTTGGGATTGCGTAAACACCTTGAGCTATTTGCCAACTTTAGACCGGCGATTTGCTATGACGAGCTCACAGCAGCATCAAGCCTCAAAGCTGAAATTGTTGGCGGTCTCGATATCTTGATTATTCGTGAGCTCAATGGCGATATTTATTTCGGTCAGCCACGCGGTATTCGCACTTCAGAGTTGCCATTATTTAAAGGCGCTCGTGAAGGTTACGACATGATGCATTACAGCGAACCAGAGGTTGAGCGTATCGGACGCGTTGCTTTTGAAGCTGCTCGTAAGCGTAGCAAGAAGGTATGTAGCGTTGATAAAGCGAATGTATTGGAAACCTCACAACTGTGGCGCGAAGTGATGATTCGGGTTGCTCAAGATTACCCTGATGTGGAGTTGTCTCATATGTATGTTGATAACGCTGCAATGCAGTTGGTTAAAGCTCCCAAGGCCTTTGATGTGGTAGTTACCGGCAACTTGTTTGGCGATATTCTGTCAGATGAGGCAGCCATGCTGACAGGCTCAATTGGTATGTTGCCATCTGCTTCATTGGACAAAAACAATAAAGGTTTATATGAGCCAAGCCATGGCTCAGCCCCAGATATTGCTGGCAAGGGGATTGCAAATCCATTAGCAACAATTTTGTCCGCCGCAATGATGTTGCGTTACTCATTAGGTATGCCTGCTGAAGCGGATCGTATTGAGGCTTCCGTACAAAAAGTGTTATCACAAGGATTACGCACTGCTGATATTTATACCGAGGGTACTCAAAAAGTGTCGACTGTCGAGATGGGTGACGCAGTCGTTGCGGCGCTGTAATACATATTCACATACTTTAATTTAATAGATAGTTCATCATGGCAAATGCAAAAATACCATTGGTAGGTTTAGTTGGTTGGCGCGGAATGGTCGGCAGTGTTCTCATGGAGAGAATGTTGGCTGAAAAAGATTTTGACCTCATTGAGCCAGTATTTTTTAGTACTAGCCAGGCTGGCGGTGAAGTACCGTTACTCAATGTCAATAAAGTAACTAAAAATGAAAATACCTTGCAAGATGCCAATGACATCAGTGCATTATCTCGCTGCGACATTATCTTGACCTGCCAAGGTGGTGACTACACCAATGAGATCTTCCCAAAACTGCGTGCTGCTGGTTGGCAAGGTCATTGGATTGATGCTGCTAGTGCTTTGCGCATGAAGGATGATGCCGTCCTGATCTTAGATCCTGTAAATCGCCCTGTAATTGATAAGGCTTTGGCTTCTGGAGGTAAGAATTGGATAGGTAGTAACTGTACAGTGAGCTTAATGATGATGGCGATGGGCGGCCTAGTTAAAGCGGATATGGTGGAGTGGATTAGCGCCATGACGTATCAGGCAGCCTCTGGCGCGGGCGCACAAAATATGCGTGAGTTGCTCCTGCAAATGGGTGCTCTGCGTGATAGCGTAGCGACAGAGTTGGCCGATCCCTCTTCTTGGATCTTGGATATTGATCGCAAGGTAACGGAGACTTTACGTTCGCCTGATTTTCCGAAGAAAAATTTCCGCAATACACCTTTAGCGGGTAGCTTAATTCCTTGGATCGATGTTCCGGTTGAAAATGGCCAAACCAAGGAAGAGTGGAAGGGTGGTGCTGAGTTCAATAAGATCTTGGGTCGTCCACCATTTAGAACTCCCGGTAGCATTCCAATTGATGGCCTCTGTGTTCGGGTTGGTGCAATGCGCTGCCATTCTCAAGGCTTAACCGTCAAGCTGAAAAAAGATATTCCCCTCAAAGAAATTGAAGAGATTTTGGCTGGCGATAATCAATGGGTCAAAGTGGTCCCGAATGATCGTGAAATGACAGAACGTGATTTATCACCAGCTGCAGTGAGCGGAACTTTGACAGTGCCAATTGGTCGTTTACATAAATTAGCAATGGGCCCTGAGTATCTTGGCGCATTTACAGTGGGTGACCAGCTGTTATGGGGCGCTGCTGAACCACTGCGCCGTATGTTGCGCATTTTGCTTGAGCGTTGATGTTGCGTAAGAGCCATATTCAGTTTGCAAAACTCCTTTGCTTGCTTTGGCTTAGCTGGTCATTTTCTGCCGGTGCGATTTCCTTAGGTTCTCCAAAATTATTATCAAAACCTGGCGATCCTCTCAAGGTTGAATTTGCCATTAGAGTTGGTGAGGATGAGCAGTCTTTATTAGATAGCCTGAGTATCAATGCGTCTAATGCAGCACTTTACGAGCGTCTAGGGATTTCTCGCAAATTATTAGAGTTCAATCCCCAGGCGATGATTTATCGCAATCAGCAGCAAAAGCTGATGGTGTTGCTAGAAACTGTTGAGCCCGTTCCGATTGCTGAAGACCCCTTTTTAGACGTATTACTCAACCTCAAGTGGTCCGCTGGAAGCACCACTAAAACCTATACCTTGCTATTGGGTGATGTGCAAAAAATTTCAGTTCGATCCGGCCAAACTTTGTCGGAGATTGCTGCTCAATTGGCACCTCAGTTAGGCGATGTAACGCTTGATCAAACCATGATGGCTTTATTCAAAGCCAATCCCGATGCTTTCGCTAGTGGCAGCATTAATCGATTAGACGCAGGGGCAGAGCTTACCAAGCCAAGTCAAGCCTTATTGCGCTCGATTAGTCCGGCTCAAGCTAATGAATTTGTTGCTGAATCAAATGCGCAGTGGCTAGCTGAACAAGAATCTAAGGGGGCTAACTTAGCAACTGTAGCCCCAGCGAAGAGTTCAGTTGCGCCTGCGCAAGATCGTCTCAAGATCGGCTCTAGCGTCGACAGTAGCGCACAAGAGCTTCGCTATGCTGAAGAGTTGGTGGCTCAAGAGCGTGCATTAGAGCAAACTCGCGCTCGCGTTGCTGAGCTAGAAAAGAATATTGCTGATCTACAGCTCCTGTTGGATCAAGCTAAAGGAAAGTCTCAGAATCGGCCTGAACAGGGCACAACCAATGGCATGAGCACTTTTGCACCAATATTACTTACCTTGGTATTAATGGCTGTTACTGGTTTATTGCTATGGTTTCTGGCAAAGAATGCGCGCCGTTCTGAAGTCCATGATTATTCAAAAGCCAGCTCAACCAAGACTGCTACTCCTGAATCTCATGCTGACTCAACCCATGCGATACCAGAGCGGACCAAGGCTTTGTTTGCCGGTATTGATTTAGAACTTACTCCAAGTAAAAACGCTCCTGTTCAGCAGCAAAAAGTATCTCATCCAATGGCTGATGCTTTAAGGGTAAAGCTTAACTTAGCTAAGGCTTATATAACCATCGAAGATTTTGCTGCGGCAAGAAAATCGCTTGAAGAAATTGTCTCTATTGGCTCTGACATTGATCCAGCAATTACCTTGGAAGCACAAGGTCTATTGCTCGGCTTATCTCAGCGAAACTCCTAAAGCAAGATGCGTATTGCTTTAGGTCTCCAATACGATGGCAGTCTTTTCTCTGGTTGGCAATCTCAGCTTAAGCAAAAGACAATTCAGGATGAATTAGAAAATGCATTAGCCCAATTTATTGGGATAGAAAAGCTGGGATTAGATCCCGTGCGCGTTATTACCGCAGGAAGAACGGATGCAGGAGTACATGCTTTAGGTCAGGTAGTGCACTTTGATGCCCCTGTTGAGCGTGAATCATTTTCTTGGGTGAGGGGGGTAAATTCATTTTTACCATCTTCTATTGTCGTGAATTGGGCACAGCCAGTCTCAGAAGAATTTAGTGCTCGTTACTCTGCCTATCAGCGAACCTATATTTATGCATTGCATGCTGGTCCGTATCGCTCGCCAATGGCTGATGCTAGGGCGGGGTATTTAATGTTACCTGCTGATCGGTGGTTTGATATTGAGGCAATGAAGCAGGCTGCTCAGTGTTTAATCGGGGAGCATGATTTCACTTCCTTTCGATCCTCTGAGTGCCAAAGTAAGACGCCAATTAAAACAATCCACTCAATAGATATTTATGGCGATCAACCTTGGCTGTATTTCAAGATCACCGGAAATGCTTTTTTGCACCATATGGTCCGTAATTTAGTGGGATGTTTTTTGCAAATCGGGGTAGGTAAGCAATCTGCCCAATGGATGCAAGCATTACTGGCAGCGAAAGACCGCAGTCTAGCGGCCCCAACATTTTCTGCGGCAGGGCTTTATCTGACAAAAGTTACCTATCCAGAAGACTTCAATATTCCTCAGCCCTACTTGATTAATTCTTGGTTACCAAAATACCTACTTTAGGTATTAGAGGCATTTAAGGCTTATTATTTCTAGCATGGGCTTACTCAATTACTCAGCAGGGCGTACCAGAGTCAAAATCTGTGGTCTCAAGACGCCTGCTGACATTGACGCGGCTGTGGCAGCTGGGGTCGATGCCGTAGGTTTTGTTTTTTACCCCCCAAGTCCACGGGCCGTTACTCCCAATATCGCTGCTTCTTTGATAACCCGCTTACCTGCCGGGGTTGATGCTGTTGGCCTAGTAGTAAATGCCTCAGATGCCCAATTTGAGGCCATTAGAGCGGTTGCACCGATTACTTTATGGCAATTTCATGGGGATGAGACCCCAGAGGACTGTCAGAGGCTTGCGGCTGGGCAACCCTGGATAAAAGCGGCGCGTATTGGGGCGCAGTTCCCTTTTGAGGATTTTTCCCTACAATATGGTCAAGCAAATGCCTTTTTGCTCGATGCCCTAGTTGAGGGCTATGGAGGAGGGGGCGTTCCCTTTGATTGGCAAGGAATACCACAAGCATGGATAAGCGCAAACGCGCCTCAGGTCGTTTTGAGTGGTGGGTTGAACGTTCACAACGTGGGCGAAGCGATTGCTCGTCTGCATCCATGCGCGGTTGACGTCTCAAGTGGCGTAGAAATCAGCAAGGGTGTAAAAGATCACGCCCTGATGAAGCAATTTATTCAAGCAGTGCGTGCAGCCGATGCGAATGCATCACCCTAATTTGCTGTAAACAATCTAAGAGGTAACTATGTACGATAAGCCAGATGCACGAGGACACTTTGGTCCTTACGGTGGTGTATTTGTTTCAGAGACATTGATGTTTGCATTAGATGAACTCAAAGCAGCTTATGCGAAGTATCAATACGATCCAGAATTTTTAGAAGAATTTCATTACGAACTAAAACATTTTGTCGGCCGTCCATCGCCTGTCTACCACGCTAAACGCTGGAGTGAAATATTAGGCGGCGCGCAGATCTACCTTAAGCGTGAAGATTTAAACCATACTGGCGCGCACAAAATTAATAATGTGATTGGTCAGGCGATGTTGGCTAAGCGTATGGGCAAGCCGCGCATCATCGCCGAAACAGGAGCTGGTCAACATGGCGTTGCTACTGCAACCATTTGCGCGCGTTTTGGTTTGGATTGCACGGTTTACCAAGGATCTGTTGACGTAGCTCGTCAAGCCCAAAACGTTTTCCGTATGAAATTGCTCGGTGCCAAAGTAGTGCCGGTTGAGTCGGGTACAAAAACACTCAAAGATGCGCTCAATGAAGCGATGCGTGATTGGGTGACGAATGTTGAAAATACTTTCTACATCATTGGCACGGTTGCAGGTCCTCACCCTTATCCGATGATGGTCCGAGATTTTCAGAGCGTGATTGGTGAAGAGTGCAAAGTTCAAATGCCGGAGATGACTGGACGTCAGCCTGATTTTGTTCTAGCTTGTGTCGGCGGTGGATCTAATGCCATGGGTATTTTCTATCCCTACATTGATTACCCAGAAGTTCAACTGGTTGGCGTTGAGGCAGCTGGCCATGGCCTCGGTAGCGGTCTCCATTCAGCAGCGCTATGCGTTGGTAAGCCTGGCGTATTGCACGGTAATCGGACCTATTTATTACAAGATGAGAACGGGCAAATTTCTGAAACGCACTCCGTTTCTGCTGGCATGGATTATCCAGGCGTTGGTCCAGAGCATGCCTGGTTGAAAGATTCAGGCCGTGCTGACTACGTTGCCATCACCGATGAAGAAGCACTCCAAGCATTTCATGATTGCTGTCGCATTGAGGGCATCATCCCAGCTTTGGAGTCATCGCATGCGATTGCTTACGCCTGTAAGTTGGCCAAGACACTGCCAAAAGATAAGACTATTTTGGTCAATTTATCTGGCCGTGGTGATAAGGATATGCACACCGTTGCTCAGGCTACTGGCTCTGAGGGTTAATTTTTTACCTTCAGCCTTTTTATTTACTCTGAACTTTTATGTCAAAAATTACCGCTCTATTTAAAGAATTAAAAGCCAATGGTAAGAAGGGTTTAATTCCTTTCATTACTGCTGGTGACCCAGATCCAGCATTAACCGTCGAGTTGATGCACGCACTGGTCAGGGGTGGTGCTAATGTGATCGAACTGGGTGTGCCTTTTTCAGACCCCATGGCTGATGGGCCGGTAATTCAACGCTCTTCCGAGCGTGCATTAACCCAGGGCGTTACATTGCGCAGCTGTTTAGAAATGGTGCGAGAGTTTCGTAAAAATGATGCCAATACGCCAGTTGTTCTGATGGGTTATGCCAATCCGGTTGAGCAAATGGGTGCAGAGCGCTTTGCTACCGAGGCTAAAGCTGCAGGGGTGGATGGTGTTCTGGTGGTGGATTACCCGCCAGAAGAGTGTGTTGATTTTGCTGCAAGAATGCGGGTAGCGGGGGTAGATCCGATTTTCCTTCTAGCGCCCACGTCATCCCATGAACGCATCAAGGAGGCTGCCAAAATAGCTTCTGGTTATATCTATTACGTGTCTATGAGGGGGGTAACTGGGGCATCCCATCTGAATACCCAGGATGTAGCCAGCATTATTCCTAAAATTCGTGAAGAAACGGATATTCCCATTGCCGTTGGTTTTGGTATTAATGATGCCCAAAGCGCCCGTACGGTGTCTAAAACTGCGGATGCGGTGGTAATTGGTAGTCGGATTATTCGTCTTTTGGAGGAGGCTGGACCAGGCCAGGCAGTACAATCACTGGAAACCTTTATACGTGAAATTCGCGTTGCTTTAGACAGTTAATACCCTGGATGGAAAACGAATGAGCTGGATCGATAAATTACTCCCTCCCCAAATTCAGCATACCGATCCTGCAAATCGTAAGTCGGTTCCCGAGGGTTTATGGGTAAAGTGCCCTGGTTGTGAAACGGTTCTGTACAGCACTGATATTGAGGCCAACTTATCCGTATGTCCGAAATGCAGTCACCATATGCGTATTGGTGCGCGCCAACGCCTTGATAGTTTGCTAGATCCCAAGGGTCGTTATGAGATTGGTGCTGACATCTATCCAATTGACCCACTGAAATTTAAAGATTCAAAAAAATACCCCGATCGCCTAAAGGAGGCTACAGACGCCTCCGGAGAGTCCGAGGCCTTAATTGTGTTGGGCGGCAAGATCGAGAGCATTCCTGTTGTCGCTGCATGTTTTGAGTTTCAGTATATGGGTGGATCTATGGGCTCCGTAGTTGGAGAGCGTTTTGCTCGCGGGGTTCAAGAAGCGATTGCTAAAAAGTGTGCGTTTATCTGTATCACTGCTACTGGTGGCGCTCGTATGCAAGAGAGTTTGCTCTCATTGTTTCAGATGGCTAAAACCAATTCCATGCTGACCTTGCTGTCTAAAAAAGGTCTTCCGTACATCAGTGTTTTGACAGATCCAACTATGGGTGGTATTTCAGCGAGCTTTGCCTTTATGGGTGATGTCGTGATGGCAGAACCAAAAGCCTTAATTGGTTTTGCTGGCCCACGCGTCATCGAGCAAACTGTTCGAGAAAAACTTCCTGAAGGTTTTCAACGCTCCGAGTTTTTAATGCAAAAGGGTGGCATTGACATGATTGTTGATCGCCGTCAAATGCGTGCTGAAATTGCTCGTTTGTTGGCTTTGCTGCAGCAACTTCCTGAGCCTGCGATTGCGGGTGGCGCAGCCGTTTAACGCGCTTGACTACCCCAACTCAGCCCCCCGTTCTATTTAATAGCCTAGAGGCTTGGCTTAAGCACCTAGAAACTGCTCACCCAGTCGGTATCGATATGGGTCTAGCAAGAATTGGTCGAGTCAAAGAGGCTCTTGGCCTGCAATTTGATTGTCCAGTAATTACCGTGGCTGGTACCAATGGCAAGGGCTCAACTTGCGCATACCTCGAAAGCATTTTGTTGGCATCTGGCTATAAAGTGGGATGCCACATGTCACCACACCTCTTGGTATTTAATGAACGCGCTCGGGTTAATGGTGAAGAGGTTAAGGATGGTCTTTTACTGAAACATTTTGAAGCTGTAGAGCGAGCTAGAGTTAGTCTTCCAAACCCACCAACACTCACTTATTTTGAATTTACGACCTTAGCCATCATGCATCTATTTGCGCAAGCCAATTTAGATGCGGTGGTCTTAGAAGTGGGTATGGGTGGTCGCTTAGATGCTGTCAATATTGTGGATGCCGATTGCGCCATAGTAACCAGTATCGATATAGATCATGCTGACTTTTTAGGCGGGACGCGCGAAGTAATCGCCCTTGAAAAAGCTGGTGTTTTTCGACCTGGTGCCATTGCAATTTGTGGTGATCCTGTTCCGCCGCAAACTTTGATTGATTACGCTGAAAAACTCGGCTGTGACTTATGGCTACAGGGTCGTGACTTCAATTTTCAGGGGGATAAGCAACAGTGGGGCTGGGCGGGGCGACAAAAACGCTTTAGCGGCTTAGGTTATCCAGCTTTACGGGGCGCAAACCAGATCTTAAATGCCTCCGCGGTGATTGCTGCCCTCATGGCATTGCATCAACGCCTGCCGGTAAGCGCTCAAGATATTCGCAATGGCTTTGCCTTAGTGGAGTTACCAGGCCGCTTTCAGGTTCTGCCGGGTCAGCCAACGGTGGTATTGGATGTGGCGCACAACCCGCATGCAGCCGCAACCCTGGGTCAAGGCCTCGATAAGATGGGCTATCACCCTTATACATTTGCTATTTTTGGCGCAATGGCAGATAAGGATATTTCCGGGGTAATTAAGCCCTTGCTTGATAGCGTGGATTTTTGGTTTTGTACGGATTTGCCAACGCCTAGGGCGGCTAGCGCTCAAGATCTAGCCCTCAAGCTTATGGAGCTTGGTGTGGCCGAAAAAAATGGTGCAGACGGGGGGATAGAATGCTTTCCTGAACCAGCTTTAGCCTATCAAAAAGCGCTATCCAAGGCAGGCGAGGGTGATAGAATTGTCATCTTCGGATCCTTCTATACCGTTGCCGGCGTAATGGCTTATCGAAACAACCAGGCGCATTGATCCATGATTCGTTTATCGAAGCTTTTTAAGCGAAACCCTGAGACTGATAACCTTAATCAAGGTTCGGTGAGGGATCGTCGTACCGTTAATAAATTAGCCCCGCGTAGTTTTCAGAGGGCTCAAGAAAGCGAAGAGCTCGCTTTAACTGAAGATCCAGAACAGCAACGTGCTCGTCACCGTTTAATCGGTGCTGCCGTATTGGTTGCAATAGCGGTAGTGGGATTGCCTCGCATCTTAGATGACAAACCCAAGTCTTTTAACAACGATATCGCAATCAATATTGTCACTAGCCTACCAAGTCCTACACTCAATTCACAAGCGCAAGAAGAAAAATCTAAGCCTGTCGTTGCTACTGAATCGGCGCCAAAAGAGACCGAAGCTTTAGCTGCAAAGTCTGCGCCTTCAGCAGCTATTGAGCCTAAACTTGAAGCTAAGCCAGAAATCAAATCAACACCAGCTCCCGCTAAAGGGTCGGTTATGGGATTGGCTGCGGGTGAGGAAGTGGTTGCTCCACCTTCCCCTAAGGCATCTAGTGAAGAAATACCTAAAAAATTATCTGCTTCTGGCAAGTTTGTAATCCAGATCGGCGCCTTTGCTTCTGAAGAACGTGCCAAGGGCTGGATTAGCAAAATGAAAGAGCAAAAAATTCCGAACTATGTGATTAATAAAACCAGTTCGGATGGCACCAAACTCTATGTTCTACGCGCTGGCCCTTTTACTGATAAAGAGGTAGCTGAAGTTGCTGAGAAGAAGGTCAAAGCTATGGGCCTGACTCCTCGCCTTGTTGAGGTTGGGGCCAATTAATGGAATTCTTATCCACCCTCAATTTAACAGCGGTGGATTATTTCACCCTGGTCGTGCTTTTGGTATCCGCACTCATTGGTATCTCTAGGGGGTTGTTTAAAGAGGTCCTGGCACTTGCTTCCTGGTTTATTGCTGCGTGGGTTGCTTACCATTACACCAACTATCTTGCTACTGAATGGCTCTCCAGTTTTCATATGGATGAGCTCTTAAGTTTGGGCGTGAGCTTTCTCATACTCTTTATTTTGACTTTGATTATTTGTGGATTGCTCGGTGGAGTTATTCAGAAGATTATTCTTTCTGCTGGCTTGAGTCTGACTGATCGTTTTCTAGGTTTGGTGTTTGGCCTGCTGCGGGGTGGCTTGGTTGTTATAGTTGCCGCTACGCTTGCCGCCTTAACACCTATTCCGCAAAGTGTTGCATGGCAGAAAGCCATCACCCGGCCTGCTATTGATATGGCAACGGGGCTGATTAAAGGCTGGTTGCCTGCAGACTGGGCAAAAAAATTAGGTGATGCAATGCCTAAAATTACACCAACGATTACACCTTCATTAACAATAGGGATCTAGGCTTATGTGCGGCGTCGTCGGAACTGTTTCCCATACTCCTGTTAACCAACTTCTTTACGATGCATTGCTGCTGTTGCAACATCGTGGACAAGATGCAGCAGGTATTGCAACGATGAATGGTAATTCATTCACTATGCACAAGGCCAATGGCCTGGTGCGTGACGTCTTTAGAACACGTAATATGCGTAGTTTGCTCGGTAACGCTGGGATTGGCCAAGTGCGCTATCCCACTGCGGGCTCTGCAAGCAGCGAAGAGGAGGCTCAGCCTTTCTACGTTAGTGCGCCGTACGGCATTATCTTGGCGCACAACGGTAATCTCACGAATGCACCTAGCCTCAGGGTAGAGATGGCTTATCGTGATCGTCGTCACATTAATACCAGCTCTGATACTGAGGTATTACTCAATGTCCTGGCTGACGAATTGCAAAAAGAAACTAACAGCGCTGCTTTAGATGAAGGGGCAATGTTTAATGCGGTCACCGAAGTCACCAAGCGGGTTAAAGGTTCTTATGCTGTTGTATCTCTGATTGCAGGCTACGGTTTATTAGCGTTTCGGGATCCATTTGGAATTCGTCCGCTCTGTATTGGTCGGATTGACACCCCCAAAGGTCCAGAGTGGATGATTGCATCTGAGTCTGTTGCACTTGAGGGCTTGGGCTTTACTTTTGTTCGTGATGTCAATCCTGGTGAAGCTATTTACATTGATATCGATGGTAATTTTTATTCACGTCAATGTGTTGCTGATGCCGTATTAACGCCTTGTATTTTTGAGTATGTCTACATGGCTCGCCCAGATTCCACGATTGATGGCGTCACGGTATATAACGTACGTATGCGTATGGGTGATTATTTGGCAGAGAAGATTCGCAAGGAAACGATTCCTGGTGAAATTGATGTGGTGATGCCAATCCCTGACTCCAGTCGTCCTGCAGCAATGCAAGTAGCTAAGCGTTTGGGCGTTGATTACCGTGAAGGCTTCTTTAAAAATCGCTATATCGGTAGAACGTTCATCATGCCTGGCCAGGCCGTGCGTAAAAAATCTGTACGCCAGAAACTCAATGCCATGCGTATTGAGTTCAAAGATAAAACGGTATTAATTGTCGATGACTCGATTGTTCGCGGCACAACCTCATTTGAAATTGTGCAAATGGCTCGGGAGTCTGGTGCTAAGAAAGTGATCTTTGCTTCTGCTGCACCCCCAGTACGCTTCCCGAATGTCTATGGTATTGATATGCCAACCCGCAGCGAGCTAGTTGCATATGGCCGCACAGATGAAGAGATTAATAAGATGATTGGCGCAGACCAGTTAATCTATCAGAGTATTGAAGATATGAAGCAGGCCGTTAAGGATGTCAATCCCAATATTCAGAACTTTGAAGCCTCCTGTTTTGATGGTCACTACATTACCGGTGATATCAATGAGTCCTACTTAGATGCACTTGAAGCTGCTAGAAATACCTCTGAAGCTAAAGCGGATCGTCAACGAGACTCCAGCGATTTTGCCCGTTCACAGCTTCATCTCCATTTGGCTACTGAAGATTAAAAACAACAGCGGAATTACCTGGATATGCGGGTCCAAGTGAAATTCTGAATTCGGTGTCAAAATAGCAGGATGAAGAGCAAAACACCCCGCCAAAAACCCGATTTTTCAAAGCTGGCGCCTGAGACTATTGCAGTGCGCGCCGGCACACGCCGAACTGCCGAGTATCAAGAACACTCTGAGGCGTTATTTTTGACTTCAAGCTTTTGTTTTGATAGTGCTGAATTAGCAGCAGATGGATTTGCCCATGCTGATCAAGGCTTTATCTATTCCCGCTTTACCAATCCAACGGTGAGTATGTTTCAGGATCGTCTTGCTGCACTTGAAGGCGGAGATGCGTGTATTGCGACTTCTTCAGGTATGGCTGCAATTCTGACGATGGCTATGTCTCATCTGCAAGCGGGCGACCATGTGGTTTGCTCACGCTCAGTATTTGGTGCAACGATTCAATTGTTTAGCAATATTCTGGGGCGCTTTGGTATTACAACCACTTATGTGGATCTGTCAGATTCCAAGGCCTGGCAAAATGCGGTTCAAGAAAATACCAAGCTATTTTATTTAGAAACGCCATCCAATCCACTAACTGAGATTGCCGATATCAAGGCAATTGCTAAGATAGCAAAAAAGGCGAAGGCGCTTTTTGCTGTGGACAACTGCTTCTGCACTCCAGCATTGCAAAAACCACTTTCACTTGGGGCTGATGTAGTTATTCATTCAGCAACGAAGTACTTGGATGGTCAAGGCAGGGTAGTTGGTGGTGCGATTGTGGGTAGTAATGATTTCATTATGGGCAAGGTATTCCCATACGTGAGAACTGCTGGCCCAACACTATCAGCTTTTAACGCCTGGGTGTTTTTAAAAGGTCTAGAAACCCTTGAACTACGCATGAAACAGCAAAGTCAAAATGCTTTAGCACTGGCTCAGTGGTTAGAAAAGCAAGCCGGAGTGGAGCGTGTTTATCACCCCGGTCTGAAGTCTCACCCTCAACATGCATTAGCAATGCGCCAACAAAAAGCAGGTGGTGCTATTCTTTCCTTTACCTTGAAGGGTGGAAAGAAAGCTGCCTTCAAACTGATCAACCAGACTAAGCTTTGCTCTATTACCGCTAATCTGGGTGATACTCGTAGCACCATTACTCATCCTGCAACCACTACGCATTGCAGGGTCAGCCCTGAGGCACGTAGAGCTGCCGGCATTACAGACGGTTTAGTACGTATTGCTGTTGGCCTCGAAAATATCATCGATTTAAAAAACGATCTTGTTGGTGGTCTTAAGAAGTAAGACGCAGTAATCATGAAAAGGTTTATGAATGAGTTTTTCTGATGCCGCCCAATTTTGGAATGAACGCTTTAATCAAGAAGAGTTTATTTTTGGAAAAGAGCCGAATGAGTATCTTGTACAGCAAGCAAAGATCTTTTTAAAACCTGGAAACCAGGTTCTTTGCATTGCTGATGGAGAAGGGCGAAATGGAGTGTGGCTTGCCAAACAAGGTATGTCAGTCACAGGTTTTGATGTATCTGATATTGCGCTAGCCAAGGCCAAGCAGTTTGCAAAAGAAAATCAAGTTGAGGTCTCTTATAGCTTGTCTGACTCGGATGGGTTTGATTGGCAAGATCAGTTTTATGATGCGGTTATAGCAATATTCATTCAATTTGCTGACCCCAAAATGCGCGCTCGGATTTTTAAGCAGGCACACCAATCTCTTAAGCCGGGTGGTATTTTAATTCTTCAAGGCTATACCCCTAAGCAACTCGAATATAAAACTGGCGGCCCATCATTAATTGATCATCTCTATACCGAAGAAATGATTCGTGATCTGGCTAAAGATTTTGAAATTCTGGATCTCTGCTGCTATGAAAAAGAGCTCTCTGAAGGTGCTAGGCATACTGGAATGTCAGCTCTTCTAGGTTTGACTGCCAAAAAATGCTAATTTCTTTTGCTAGAGTGCAATGAAAACAATTGAAATTAAAAGTGCATGGCAGGGTAATAGTGATTGCCTATCTTGCTCGATCAGAAGCTCTGCGCTTTTTGCGGAACTGAACGAAGAGGATTTCTCAAAGATTCATGAGCCAATTGATGACTTGCGCTTTGAGTCCGGCTCTCAAATTTATGGTCAAGGTGAATCTGCAAACCATTTGTTTACTTTGCGCGAGGGCTATATCAAGCTTTTGCATGTCAATTCTGATGGCTCTGGACGAATTGTCCGTTTAGTTGTTCCAGGGGATTTGTTTGGCATGGAGGCATTGCTTGAGGAGCGCTATGCGCATTCGGCTGCAGCCTTATCCAATGTCCATTTATGTCGCATTCCTAAGCCCATTATTCAGAACTTGGGTGAGGAGTCTCCCAGATTGCACCGGCAGATTGTTAAAAAATGGGGTGAAGCACTATCTCAATCCGAGTCTTGGTTTTCAGAGATTAATACCGGACGTATTGAGTTGCGTCTTGCCCGTTTCTTTTTACGTTTAGCGAAAGAGGGGGATAGCGGTCTCGCTATTGCACCATTATTTAAGCGGGAAGATATGGGCCTCATGATGGATGTTAAGTTTGAGACCATTAGTCGTGCTTTAGCCTCGATGGCTGATCTAGGTTTAATTTCTAACGTGAGTCGCTTAAGCGTACAAATACCCAGCATTGAAAAATTACGTCAGTTTTCCTTAGCGGGAATGTAAGGTGCAGTTTAGATAAAGCAAAAAGGCTGCCGGAGCAGCCTTTTTTAGATTGAAGCTAAGTAACTTAAGCTTTTTTAGCGTAAGCAGAGCACCAGCCTTTAGCAGCAACTTGCTTGGTACCAAACAAAGAGCAACCACCAGCAGTTGCAGAGCCTTTAGGCTGCCACAATGCACAGTTATCACACTCTTGACCAGCAGCATACTTAGGATACTTGGCTTTATCTACAGAAGTAGCAACTGCTTTGTAACCCAAAGCAGCAGCTTGTGGATCAGTTTCAGAAACCATTGCTTGAGCTTGAACTTTACCGTTCAACGCTAGGGTGCAAGCACCAGCAGCAGACAAAATCATAAATTGGCGACGACCGTTTTTCATTTTTCTCTCCAGAGTGAGTTGTTAAGTCTTAAAAACATTAATGCGTGTACTGATAATAAGTCTGCCTAATATTTGGGCAATAGGGGTTTATCAGTATGAATTTAAACCATATTTCCTATGTAGGCGCCTTATTATGCATGAATACGCATTAATGCATATGACCCCCAAATTTTTATGAATAAGGTTTTTATGAAATACTTTTTATCCCTTGGTTTAGCGCTGTTTTCTACTCTTGTCTCAGCTCAGTCAGACTCTGCACCAGAACTTTTGCAGATTATGGAGAAATCAACCAAATTCACTGTGAACACCTCAAAGGGCCCTGTTGAAATTACCCGTGTTATGACGCCTTGTGCAAAAAATAAAGGCTGGTTGCAACCAATTGTGCCTATCAAGGGGGTTGTACCCGTAGATGAAATTGATATTTTGAATGCCTTAAATGACAAGGATTCTCTCGTTGTAGATATGCGTGTTGTGGATGATCGCGTCAAGGGCACCATTCCTGGATCAGTGGGCATTCCATATACAGAAGTAGCAATGCGCATGGATGAGCTAGGATGTAAGAAGCCTGCAGCTGGTTCTACTAAGTGGGATTGCTCTAAGGCGAAGAAGGTATACGCATTTTGTAATGGACCAGTTTGCCCCCAAAGTCCGATGGCCATGGCCGCAATGGTTCGCGATGGATTTCCAGCTACCAAAATTTACTACTACCGTGGCGGCATGCTCGATTGGGATGCGCTTGGCCTAACTACTATTAAGGGCGAGTTTTAAACTAGCACCTCTCAGTTCGCAATTAAAGAGGAGCTTCGGCTCCTTTTTTCTCGTTAATCATCCAATCTTCGTTGCATTTTTTATCTTGAAGCCTTATATTAGAATATAATATACTTAAATATATATTATCTAGTTCTTAAATAAAGGGTGACATGAATCAACAACAAACAACTCAAAAACCAGATGCTTACTGGAATCCACTACTAGCAGGCGTTTTGCTGGGCTTGGTATTGCTAGCAACATTTGTCGCAACTGGGCATGGTTTGGGTGCTACAGGCTTTACCACACGCCTTACTGCTTGGCTCGGTATGAATATTGTTCCGGCGGCAACAAGTGCTAACGAATACTTGGGTGGCATGGTTGAGGAGGGCAAGCCCTTAAGCTCTTGGATTACTTGGCAGGTGATTGGCGTTGCTCTTGGCGCGCTGATTTCTGCGTATCTTGCACACCGTATCGCATTCAAGATGGATGGCGCTAAGTTCCTAGGGGGATCAAAAAGACCCTTTACTGCCTTGTTTGGCGGCATCTTAGCTGGCTTTGGAGCTCGTATTGCAGCTGGCTGCACCAGTGGTCTTGGTTTATCAGGCGCAGCCGTTCTTAGTTTGGCTGGCTTTACCTTTTTATGTACATTTTTTGCAACAGGCTTAATTGTGAGTCGCTTTATGAAGGCGGAGAAATAAGATGTCAGAAATCATTTCAGGATTATTGCTTGGCGGCGCATTTGGCTTTGTATTAGAGCGTGCTGGGTTTGGCAACCCCAATAAATTGACTGGACAGTTTAGATTGAGTGACTGGTCAGTATTTAAAGTGATGTTTACAGCAATCGTATTAGCATCTATTGGTCTAATGGTTTTGGAGCAAATCGGCTACCTCTCGAGTGGTGATTTATTTATTCCACCAGCGTTTCTAGGTGCAGCTGCTCTTGGCGGTGTCTTGGTTGGCGCAGGGTTTGCAATTGGAGGATATTGCCCAGGAACATCAGTAGTGGGTTTAATGTCTGGCCGTATTGATGCTGCTATTTTCCTAATTGGACTATTGCTAGGAACGGTTATTTTTGCAGGCGTATTTCCAGCGATTGAATCATGGACTTTCTTCGGAGAATTCGATAAGGCTGATGCCTTGCCACAGTTATTAAACGTATCGAGTCTATCAATCAATATCGTGATGATCATCGCTGCAATTGCAATTTATATCGGGGGAGCTTGGATGGAGAAAAAGTTTGGCGGCCCCGTATCTTCACAGTCTTAATTCATTTTCTAAAGGAAATTCAATGTCTAAAAAATCTACTGTTGCAGCTTTAGCGTTTGCTTTGGCGGGTTTATCTGCTGCCCCAATGGCATCTGCAGATACACCTAAAAATCCTACAAGTTCAGAGCAAAAAACACCTTGCGCGCCAAAAAAAGAGGCCTCTAATCCATGTGGCCCTACAAAGAAGCGCGCATCTAATCCATGCGGTCCATCGAATCCATGTGGGCCTAAGAAACGTAAATCAGCTGACTAATCTTCATGTTGATTGAATCCACGCTTTGCTTGGCCGCTCAAGAAATCGCGACTATCCAGTCGCGATATGCCAGCAATGGCTTGAGCTTATGCAATGTTGCATTGTGTGGATCCGAGCAATTTAAAGAGTGGGAGCATTACCCTAAGAATGACCTTATCGATGGACAAAGCGGTTATGAGTTTTACTATCATGCTCATTCCTCAAATGAGATGCCTGATGGTGAGCATGGCCACTTTCATCTTTTCAAGCGTGATGACCAGGTGGCCAAGCAATTTCACCATCTAATTGCCATATCGCTTGATCAAAAAGGTTTGCCTGTACGTATCTTTACTACCAACCAATGGGTTACTGGTGAGCAGTGGCTATCGGCTGATCAGACAGTCACTTTATTAAGAGATTTTGATATGGCAGTAAAAGGGCGGATGGCACCATTGTCACGCTGGGTTAGTGCTTTTACAAAGCTGTTTTATTCAGATATGAAAGAACTCATCATTCAACGAGATGAGGTGATGAGCGCTTTATCAAGCAAGTTAGGCAATCGTGAGGTTGCCTATAGTGCTAGAGATCATCATGTATTAACTGAAAAAAAGATTGATTTATTAAATCGTCTTTCCGAGCATTTATCGATTGTTCATTAAAGAGGGAATCACCATGAAAAAAATCCAAATTGGATTGCTGGTATTGCTTAGTAGCTTAATTGGCTTAGTTCAGGCAGTAACTTTGCCTGGTCCAGTAGTCAGTAGCGAGTGGCTTGCAGCGAATAAGGCAGAAGTTCAGATTCTAGAGGTCAGGGGAGATGTAGCAAGCTTTAAAAGAGCCCCTGAGTTTGAGCTGAATAAAAAAACTGGTAAGCAGGTATTAGTAGAAGTTGGCGGACATATCAACGACTCTTCTTTATTGGATTTTAAAAAGGTACGCGCTGATCGCATGATTGACGGTAAAAAAATCAAATACCTCATTCCAGAAAAGGCTGATTTTGAGAAGCTAATTCAATCCGTTGGCATTAACGCAAATAAACCGATTGTTTTGGTTCCTGTTGGCGTTGATATGTCTGACATCGATGAAGCCTTACGTGCTTATTGGCAATTCAAAGTCTATGGCGAAGATAATATTGCAGTCCTTGATGGTGGGATGGCTGGTTGGCTTGCGGAAGGTAGAGAGTTCACTACAGCGCCGGTCAATAAAGCGCCTGGTAACTGGGTTGCAAAGGCTGAGCGAAAAGAGTTGATTGCCAACTCTAACCAGGTCGCCAAGGCCTCCGAGACTGGTGATGCAACCTTAATTGATGCAAGGCAGCCGGTGCAGTTTTTTGGCTTAAGTAAGCGCGACTACGTTGGTGCTTATGGCCATATCGCCGGCGCAAAAGATTTTGCTCCAGAGTTAATGGCTAAGCCTGCAAAAGGCGCTTTGTATTTCTGGGACAAAAACACCTATAACAGCTTATTAAAAGCAAATGGCATTAACGCATCCGCACCTGCAATTAGTTATTGCAATAGTGGTCATTTGGCATCAGGCGGTTGGTTCATTATGTCCGAGCTCGTTGGCAATAAATCTACCTCACTCTACGATGGCTCTTTATATCTTTGGACACTAGAAGGTCGTCCGTTAGTGGGAGTTTCTTTGAATTAATGTTGTTGGAATACCTGCTCTAAATAAGAGCAGGTTTCTTTTTCTTTTTAATAGTATTACTTGAATCACTTAACCTTGAAGGATAAAAAATGAAAACCAATGTTGGCGGTATTGATCGCATTCTCCGTATTGTTGTTGGCCTGGTATTAATTGCTTTAGCAGCCACTGGTACTGTTGGCGTATGGGGCTGGATTGGCATTGTGCCTTTAGCAACTGGATTGTTCAGATTCTGCCCAGCTTATCCAATCTTGGGTATCAATACTTGCGGGAAATGTAGCAAGTAATTAGTCAGTATTTATTTGTACTCACAATTGCCATTAATGATCGGTAAATAATCTAGGATCGTTTATCGGTCTTAATGGCATGATGTGAATTTGGGTCGAATCTAATTCAATAAAAATTTGACCATCTCGTTGAATATTGAGGCGCTTGAGCTCTGCTATCGAAGCCTCCCAATTCATCACTTGAGAGCTAGCGAGTATTTCTAATTGCAACACTGCAATTTGTCCGATGCTGCTAATTTGTTTTACGGTGGCAGGAATTCGTGAATGGCCCGCGTCGACGTGGACACTTAAACCACTTTGCGGAATTACCCAAGCTACTGGTGCACCTGGGGGAATCTTTCCTTTATCAATTACCTTAAATGCATGATCACAACCATGCCAGGTGAGGTGACCCGCTGTAAATATCCCATTAAACATATTGCTAATGCCGACTAGCTCCGCAACCCGAGAATTTCTGGGGCGCTGAAATAGGGCTTGGGGATGAGCGGTTTGTAGGCTGATACCTTTATCAATCACCGTAATTTTGTCTGCCAATAAATCAGCTTCGCGCAAGTCATGCGTTACTAACAAAATCGGAATAGCTAAGTCTCTACGCAGTTCAGCAAGCGTTTTGTATAGTCCTCGCCTAGTCGGGGTATCGATTGCAGAAAAAGGTTCATCCAAAAGTAGGACTTTGGGCTGACGTGCCAACGCTCTGGCTAGTGCGACACGTTGTTGTTGTCCGCCAGATAGTTGACTTGGCATCCGCTGCGCCAATTCTGGAATGCCCATACGTTCCAACCATTGCAAAGCAAATGTTCTGCGCTCTTCTGGGTTGGGTAGCTGGTTGTAAATGGGGATGGCAATGTTATCTACTGCATTGAGGTGGGGGAAGAGGGCATATTGCTGAAATAAGAACCCACAAGACCTATGGGCGGGAGTCAGGGAGACCTTGGACCCCTGCGAGCCTTCGCTTTTAAACCAAGTTACCCCATCGCATTCTATTAGCCCCTGCTGTGCTTCTCGCAATCCTGCAATCATGCGTAAAACCGTTGTTTTGCCACTCCCAGAAGGGCCGACTAAGGCATGAAGCTCCCCAGGCGCACACTCCAATCTCACTTGGATAGGCATTGGCGAGATTTGCGAAAGTTTGACTTTAAGCATTATTTTGGCCCCCGATGCGCAGATCTTCGACCAAATACCCCATAACTAATGCCAATAGCTAGCAAAGAGATTCCCAACAAGAAGAGGGATAGAGAACCAGCGCCAGTGGTATCAAAGGCCTGAACTTTGTCATAGATCGCAATTGATGCTGTTTTGGTTTCCCCAGGAATAGCGCCGCCAACCATCAAGATGACGCCAAACTCACCCAAGGTATGGGCAAATGTGAGAGCAGCTGCGCCAGTGATGCCTCTCCAGCTTAAGGGCAGGTCAATAAGCCTAAAAATTTGCCATTTACTAAGACCGCTTACTTGGGCTGCCTCGCGAATTTCGGGGTTAATTGCCTCAAATGCTCTCTGGATGGGCTGAATGGCAAAGGGGATGTTCACAATCAAGGAGGCTACCAAGATCCCGGTGAATGAAAATACTAGCGGAATGCCAAGAAAAGTCTTCCCACTAAAGGTAAGCAAAAAGTAATAACCCAGGACGGTAGGGGGTAAAACTAACGGTAAGGCCAATAATGCTTCTGCCCATGGGCGAGATTTATCTAGCTTAATGAGTTGATAGGCGACCCAGATACCAAGCGGCAGCATGAGGGCAACCGTCCAAAAAGCTAGCTTGAGCGAGAGAAAAATTGCATCCGTATCCATAGGCAAATTGTATTGCCTCAACAGCATAGGGTATCCCACTATTGGAGCTGTAAGGGCTTGGGTGTCAAATATGCGTGTTCGCGCATATAATGCACGCTTTAAGATATTTAAAAGTACACGTGAAAAGCAAAATTCAAGTCCAGAAGGCTGTCAAAAACCTTACTCCAAAACAAATGGAGAACCTGTTTAGCACCATGGCAGGATATTTTGGCGTCCTTTCTGAGCCTACCCGTTTGCGCATTATGTACGCTGTTTGTACTGGCGAGAAAACAGTTTCCGAAGTAATCGAGCTGTGCGGTTCCAGTCAAGCTAATGTTTCTCGGCATTTAGTAGCACTTTTTAAAGCAGGTATTTTAAATAGACGTAAGCAAGGAGTAGCTGTTTACTACTCGATTGCTGACAATGACACGGTTGAAATGTGTCAAATGGTTTGCAGTCGGTTGGCTCAAGGTTTGCATTAATTTTTTTGATAGCGATACTTTTTTAACAAGCAGGATTTAAATGACTAATAAACAGATTGAAATCAGCGCACAAGATATCAGCGCGATTGAGAAACCACGTGATCGTGCTCGCTTAGTAAAAGCGCCGGAACACTTTGTTTCTCAAGAGTTGATTGCTGACATTAACGCAAATGGTCTTGATGAGAAGCGCCGTGGATTCTTGCGCAAGGGCTTCATGTCGGCAATTGGTGGTGCCGCAGCCGGCCTGTCCGCTCCATTGGCTATGGCTGCAGTTGAAGGTGACCCAGCGATTTTGGAAAAGCAACCTTGGCAAACTACCCTGGGTAAAAACGTTGCAACGATGCCATACGGTATTCCTTCTATTTACGAATCCAATTTGATTCGCCGCGAATCACCTGGTTTGACACGTGTTTCTGCTGCTTCTGTAGCGTTTACACCATTGCAAGGCCTCTTCGGTACGATTACTCCAAACGGCTTACATTTTGAGCGCCACCATCAAGGTTGGTACAACTTGAACCCAGAGACCCATCGTTTGATGGTGAATGGTATGGTGAAAAATGCTCGCGTGTTCACCATGAGTGATTTGATGAGAATGCCTTCAGTATCTCGCACACACTTTATCGAGTGCGGCGCCAATACTGGTCTTGAGTGGGGTAACGTTGCTGTTCCAACAGTTCAGTACACCCATGGCATGCTCTCATGCTGCGAATTTACTGGCGTTCCATTAAAGGTCCTCCTCGAAGAATGTGGAGCAGATCTGAAAAAGGGCAAGTACATGTTGGCCGAGGGTGGTGATGGCTCAGGCATGACTCGTACTATCAATCTTGAGAGCTGTCTCAATGACACCATTGTTGCTTGGTCGATGAATGGCGAGATGTTGCGTCCTGAGAATGGCTTCCCATTACGTTTAGTTGTACCGGGTGTTCAGGGTGTGAGCTGGGTTAAATGGTTGCGTCGTTTAGAAGTTGGCGATATGCCTTGGAATGCTAAGGACGAAGCTGTGCACTATATCGAGCTCATGCCTGATGGTATGCACCGTCAATATGCTTCTATTCAAGAATGTAAATCTGTAATTACCACTCCATCTGGTGGTCAGCAGTTGCTTGATAAAGGTTTCTATAACGTTAGCGGTATGGCTTGGTCTGGTCGCGGCAAAATCAAGCGTGTTGATGTTTCATTCGATGGTGGCAACAACTGGCGCACTGCTCGCCTTGAAACGCCGATTTTAGATAAGTCTATTACCCGCTTTAATATTGACTGGGTGTGGGATGGCTCTCCTGCCATCTTGCAGTCGAGAGCGATGGACGATACAGGCTATATTCAGCCAACCATCAAAAAGTTGCGTGATGTGCGCGGTACAAGATCGATCTATCACAACAATGCAATTCAATCCTGGAAATTAGATTCAAATGGCGAGGTCAGCAATGTACAAGTTGGATAAATTAACTGCTCGCATTGGTTTTGCAGCGCTTTTAGTTTTAGGCGCTCACAGTGCGATTGCGCAATCAGATTCTGCTAAATACCCAGGTATTGGTCGTCATGCAACGATGGCTGAAGTAGCGGCATGGGATATCGATGTTCGTCCGGATTTTAAGGGTCTACCAAAAGGATCTGGTTCGGTTCAAAAAGGTCAGGAAATTTGGGAGGCTAAGTGTGCCAGCTGTCATGGAACGTTTGGTGAGTCCAATGAGATCTTTACACCGATCGCTGGTGGAACAACCAAAGATGATGTGAAAACGGGTCGTGTTGCTTCGTTATCAGATATGAAGCAGCCGCAGCGCACAACCTTAATGAAGGTGCCTACAGTTTCTACTTTGTGGGACTACATCTATCGTGCAATGCCTTGGAATGCGCCGCGTTCATTAACACCTGATGACACTTATGCATTGGTTGCTTTCATTCTCAGTTTGGGTGAAATTGTTCCGGATAATTTTGTATTGAGTAATACCAATATTGCGGAAGTAAAGATGCCAAATCGCAATGGTATGACTACAAAGCATGGTTTTTGGAACGTCACTGGTAAACCTGATGTCAATGGCAGCTCTTGCATGAAAAATTGTGTTCAATTCGTTCAAATCGGCTCAACATTGCCTGACTTTGCTCGTAATGCACATGACAACATTGCCGATCAAAACCGCATGTATGGCCCATATCGCGGTGCTGATACAACCAAGCCACCTTTGGCTAAGTTGCCTGGCCCTACAGGTGAAGGCCTAAAGCATGCTGCTGATACCCAATCCTCAGCCAAGAAGGGGCCTGCAGCGCTCTTCCAAAGCGAGAATTGTGCTGCATGTCATGCGCCTAATGCCAAGCTTGTTGGCCCATCAATTGCTGATATCTCTAAGAAATACGAGGGTCAGAAGGGTGCAGTTGAGCAACTGATGGCGAAGGTAAAAGCGGGTGGTGCAGGTGTTTGGGGTTCTATTCCGATGCCGCCACAAGCCCAATTGTCTGATGAAGATCGCAAGACTTTAGTAGTTTGGATGCTTTCAGGTGGTAAATAATTGCTAAATTAGGTAGTAACCTGAATGTAATAATGCAAAATAGGTAATAAATTCACATAAGCAAAGATTAAAAAAGGAGTTTCTTATGAATGAGCAGCGTCGTAGTCTAATGAAGTACTCAGCAGTATTTGGTTTGATGGCCTCTGCAGGCCTCATCAGCGTGGCACAAGCACAAGAGTGGGATAAAGCCGCTTTTGAAGGCAAGGGCATCGATGATGTATTCAAGATCTTGGGCGCTGGTAGCCCTGACAAGTCATCTGCTGTGACTTTGAACGCTCCTGATATTGCTGAAAATGGTGCTGTTGTGCCTGTAGGCATCACTGCAACTGTTAAGGCTGAGCAAATGGCTATTTTGGTTGAAAAGAATCCAAGCTCATTAGCAGCTCAGTTCTTTATTCCAGCCGGCACAGACTCATTTGTAACTACCCGCATCAAGATGGGTCAGACATCTAATGTTTACGGTTTAGTAAAAGCAGATGGCAAATGGTTGATGACCGTTAAAGAAGTGAAGGTTACTTTAGGTGGTTGCGGCGGTTAATACCGAATCCAACCAAAAAATTATTTCATTAAACACAGAATAAAAGAGGAACAAAATGGCTGATCCAATGCGCGTTAGAGCTGCTGAGAGTGGTGGTACTGTAGATGTAAAAATCTTGATGAAACATGACATGGAGTCTGGTCAGCGTAAAGACGCTTCAGGCAAAGTAATTCCAGCTTGGTTTATCAGCACAGTTAAAGTTACCGCTAATGGTAAAGATGTATTTAATGGTCAATTCGGTCCAGCGGTTTCTAAAGACCCATTTTTGAACTTTAAGTACAAAGGTGCTAAGGGTGACAAGATTGTTGTTACTTGGAACGATAGCAAAGGCGACAAGCGTACTGATGAAGCAACTGCTTCTTAATTCATTACGTTATTAATAAAACTATAAAAAAAGGGTTACCATGAAGACACGTATCTTATACGGCGTAATTATTGGGATATTTGTGGCGCTACAAGGCTGTTCAGCGCCTACAAAGAATGAGGCTTCTGCTTCTGCTCCAGCTGGTGGAGCTCCTACCGATGAAATTGAAAAATATCGTGCAATGCTCGCCGATGGTAACCCTGCTGATTTGTATGAGGCAGCTGGTGAAGACATTTGGAAAAAGCCCATGGGGCCTAAGAATGTTTCTTTACAAAAATGTGATTTGGGTATGGGCCCTGGTGTAGTTAAAGGTGCTTATACACAGTTACCAAAGTACTTTAAAGATACAAATCAAGTGCAAGATTTGGAGTCTCGTCTGATTACCTGTATGAGCAAGTTGCAGGGATATGATGCAAACGAGATCATTAAGGCTGGCTTTAGCAAAGGCAAGCGAAAAGATCTTGAGGCTGTAGTAGCTTATGTAGTGGCTGAATCTAAGGGAATGCCGATCAATGTAGTTGCTAAGCACCCTAAGGAAAAGCAGGCTTACCAAATGGGTAAAGAATCATTCTTTTACCAAGGTGGCCCAATGGATTTCTCCTGTGCATCATGCCACGCGTCTAATGGCAAGCGAATTCGTTTACAGGACCTGCCTAATTTAACTGTTGAGAAGGGTGCTGCTTTAGGTTGGGGTTACTGGCCGGCATACCGTGTATCTAGCGGTACCTTCTGGACCATGCAACGTCGCTTAAACGATTGCTACCGTCAACAACGCTTCCCAGAGCCTATCTACATTTCTGAAGATACCATCGCAGTCTCCATGTATATGGCTGTGAATGCTAAGGGCGGAACTATGAATGCACCAGGACTGAAGCGTTAATCGCTGGAGATAAATAATATGAAAAACAAATTATCAATTTTGGCGTTTACGCTCCTAGCTGTAGCTGGTACTGTTAGTGCTGCTACCCCTTTTGAAAAAATGATGTCTAGCAGCTTTCAGGCTAAAGGACAGGCTGGTTTAGATCGTTTAGATCAAGATGCAGCTCAAAAGTTTTGTTCAAACCCTGTAAACCTCGATGGTGGTGGTGATCCTAAGACTCGTGAAAAGATTCAAAAGGAAAATATGGCCACTATTAAGCAGCCATCCGACGGGAAATATCTGGGTGACTGGAAGAGCGGTGAAAAGATCGCGCAAAGTGGTCGTGGTGCAACTTGGTCTGATAAGGCTGGATCTGTAAATGGTGGTGGTTGTTATAACTGCCATCAAATCAACATTAAAGAAGTCTCCTATGGAAACATCGGCCCATCTTTATGGAACTACGGCAAGCTAAGGGGCTACTCTAAAGAAGTTGTTGAGTACACCTGGAATCGTATCAATAACTCCAAGGCCTATAACGTATGCAGCAACATGCCACGTTTCGGTCATTTCAAACTCTTAACTGAGAAGCAGATGCAGGATGTCATGGCTTTATTACTTGACCCTGAATCACCCGTTAACAAATAACACACAACAAAACGGGCCGAAAGGCCTGTTTTCTTAACAGGATTAAATATGTCATTAAATCGCCGTGAATTTTTGCAGGCACTTGCTATCGCTTCTGCTGGTGGAATGAGTTTGCAATCCAATTTTGCTCAAGCCCAAACTACTGCGCAAAAATTTTATGAAGTGCCAAAATTTGGTAATGTCCACTTTTTGCATTTCACTGACTGCCATGCGCAACTATTGCCTGTGTACTTCCGTGAGCCTAACGTCAACTTAGGAATTGGCGCTCAAGAAGGCAAGATGCCGCACTTGGTTGGCGAGTATTTCTTAAAGGCGAACGGTATTGCCCCTAATACCCGTGATGCACATGCGTTTACGTATTTGGATTTCGTAGCTGCAGCACAAAACTACGGCAAGG